>NZ_LOYJ01000084.1:0-176666 GCF_001526245.1 Burkholderia sp. MSMB1498 | reverse complement strand
CGCCCTCGGCAGGAGCCTCGCGCTCCAGCTCCCGCCTCGACTCCCTTCTCGCTCGAGCGCGGGCGGGCCTCTCGGACGGTACGCACGCGCTCTTGGGATTCGACCGACCCCCGCGTCTAGTCCGCCGATCTGCTCCACGCGTTTCGCGGTGTGAGCGCCGCGACCCACATACAGCGAGTTGCTTTAAATCTAGCTATTTTGACCTGCGGCGTGCCTGTAAGCCGGGCATCTCGACTCGAAAAACTTTTGCGACGTCCGCGCGTAAAATCTCCGAACCAATAAAAATTTTGCGCAACAGAGCATGAATATCCCCCCACAATTCGCTCGAGCAGTCTGTCCGCACGATTGTCCCGACACGTGCGCAATCCGCGTCACGGTCGAGAACGGTAGAGCCGTCAAGGTCGCCGGCGACCCCGATCATCCGCCAACTCAAGGCGTTCTCTGCACCAAGGTGAGCCGATATGCAGATCGTGTTCATCACCCCGAGCGGCTCACGGTGCCCCTCAAGCGAATCGGCCGGAAAGGGGCGGGGCGATTCGAGCCGATCAGTTGGGACGAAGCGAACAACCTGGTGGCGCAGAGGCTATCGGAAATCGCCCGCCGGGCCCCCGAAGCCATTGTTCCCTACAGCTATGCGGGAACGATGGGGCTTATCCAGGGCGAAAGCATTGCTCAACGTTTTTTCAACAAACTCGGTGCGTCGCGCCTCGAAAGAACGATCTGCTCGGCGGCCGGCGCCGCGGGGCTGCGCTACACGTACGGCGCGAGCGTCGGGATGCATTTCGAATTCTACGAGGAGAGCGACCTCATCTTGATCTGGGGGGCAAATCCGATCGCCTCCAATCTGCATTTCTGGACGCGCGCGCAAGAAGCCAAGCGTCGTGGTGCGCGCCTGATCGCCATCGATCCGTACCGCTCGTTGACGGCGGAAAAATGTCATCAACACATCGCGTTGAAGCCGGGGACGGATGGTGCGCTTGCGCTTGGCATCATGCACGTGTTGATCGACGAAGGCCTCATCGATCAGGACTACATCCGCGATTACACGCTCGGTTTTGATGCGCTGAAAGTGCGCGCGCTGAATTATTCGCCCGAGCGCGTAGCCGGGATCTGCGGCGTGACGGTCGAGGAAATCGTCGAGCTGGCGCGCCTTTACGGACGCACGCGCAAGGCCTCGATTCGTCTCAATTACGGCATGCAGCGCGTGCGCGGCGGCGGCAACGCGGTCCGCGCCATCGCCTGTTTGCCCGCGCTCACGGGGGCGTGGCGTGATCGCGCAGGCGGGCTGCTCCTGTCCTCGTCCGAATGGGCGCCAGTCGACTCCGCTGCTCTGGCGCGCCCTGACTTGCTGCCGGATTGGCCGAACAAGCTGCCGCGTTCGATCAATATGAATGCAATTGGCGACGCGTTGCTGCATCCCGGCGATCAGGATTTCGGGCCGAAGGTGGAGGCGATCATCGTCTACAACTCGAATCCGGTCGCCGTTGCTCCCGACTCGGAGAAGGTCGCCGCCGGCTTTGCACGAGAGGACCTGTTCACCGTCGTTCTCGAGCATTTCAAGACAGATACCGCCGACTACGCAGATCTTCTGTTGCCGGCGACGACGCAGCTCGAGCATCTCGACGTTCACAAATCATATGGTCACACCTATGTGATGGCGAACTTGCCGTCGATCCCGCCGGTCGGCGAGGCGCGCCCGAACACGGAGATATTTCGCGGCATCGCGCGCAGCATGGGGCTCGACGAGCCGGCGCTCCACGACGACGACGAAACGCTCGCTCGCCTGTCGCTGCGCTGGAACGATTCGTCGCTGCAGAGCGATTGGGACACGCTCAAGCAGGCAGGTTGGCTCAAGCTGAAGCTCGCCGAAGCGCCATTCGCAAACGGCGGCTTTCGGACGCCGTCCGGGAAGTGCGAGTTCTACAGCGAGCGCCTCGCAGAAATGGGCCTTGATCCATTGCCGGACTACCTGCCGCCTTACGAATCCGCGGACGGCGCGCCCGAGCTGGCTGCCCGCTATCCGCTCGCGATGATCTCGCCGCCCGCCCGCCACTTCCTGAACAGCACGTTCGTCAACGTCGCGAGCCTGCGCGCGACGGAGGGCGAGCCGCACCTCGACATCCATCCGGCCGACGCCGAGCATCGCGGCATTGCCGACGGCGACCCGGTGCGTATCTTCAACGATCGCGGTTCGCTGCGCGCGAAGGCTCGCGTGACCGACCGGGCGCGGGAAGGGCTCGTCGTCGGCCTGTCGATCTGGTGGAAGAAGCTTGCGCCGGACGGCCGCAACGCAAATCAGGTGACGAGCCAGGCGCTGACCGATCTGGGCCGCGGCGCGACGTTCTACGACTGTCTGGTCGAGGTCGAGCGCGGATGACGCGATTCGGCAGCGAACGTTCCGGCATCTTTACGCAAGTTGGAAAGGAGTGTCTAACCCGGTTGTCTGGACCGGGCCGACCCGTTACGATGCCAATTTTTAGCACGACCATTCGAAAATCAGTGAGGAGACGCGCCGCATGGACAAAATTTGGCTGAAATCGTATCCGCTCGGTGTCCCGGCCGAAATTGACGCGTCCCCGTATTCGTCCGTCCCCGATCTGCTCGACGAAAGCTTTAGTCTTTATCGGGACCAGAAGGCGTTCATCTGCATGGGCAAGGCGATCACGTACGGCGAGCTGGACGTGCTGTCGCGCAAGCTCGGCGCGTGGCTTCAGTCGCGCGGCCTGTCGCGCGGCGCGCGGGTCGCGATCATGATGCCGAACGTGCTGCAGTACCCGGTGGCGATCGCCGCGGTGCTGCGCGCGGGCTATACGGTCGTCAACGTCAATCCGCTCTATACGCCGCGCGAACTCGAGCACCAATTGAAGGACAGCGGCGCCGAGGCGATCGTGATCCTCGAGAACTTCGCGACGACGCTGCAGGCGGTGATTGCGAAGACGTCGGTCAAGCACGTCGTCGTCGCCGCGATGGGCGATCTGCTCGGCGTGAAGGGCGTCCTCGTCAATTACGTCGTGCGCCGCGTGAAGAAGATGGTGCCGGCATGGAGCCTGCCGTCGTACACGCGATTCAATGCGGCGCTCGCCGCGGGCGGCCGGCAGTCCTTCAAGCAGGCGAAGCCTGCGCCCGACGACGTCGCGTTCCTCCAGTACACGGGCGGCACGACAGGCGTCGCGAAGGGCGCGACGCTGCTTCATCGCAACATCGTGTCGAACGTGCTGCAGGCGCAGGCATGGCATGAGCCGGCGCATGCGAAGCGCCCGGAAGTGAAGCAGTTCATCACCGTGATCGCGCTGCCGCTCTATCACGTGTTCGCGCTGACTGTCTGCGGGCTGCTGACGCTGCGCACGGGCGGCACGGGGATTTTGATCCCGAATCCGCGCGACATCGCCGGCATGATCAAGGAGTTGAAGGGCTACCAGATCATCACGATTCCGGCCGTCAACACGCTGTACAACGCGCTGCTGAACCATCCGGATTTCGAGCAGCTCGATTTCTCGAAGCTCGCGGTCGCCAACGGCGGCGGGATGGCGATTCAGGAAAGCGTCGCGAAGCGCTGGTACGACAAGACGAAGACGCCGATCGTCGAAGGCTACGGCTTGTCCGAAACCTCGCCTGTCGCGACCTGCAACCCGGTCACCGCCACCGAATATAGCGGCACGATCGGCTTGCCGCTACCGTCGACCGAGATCGCAATCCGCGACGACGCGGGTGACGACGTGCCGCTGGGCCAGCCGGGCGAGATCTGCATTCGCGGTCCGCAGGTGATGGCGGGCTACTGGAATCGCCCGGACGAAACCGCGAAGGTCATGATGCCGGACGGCTTCTTCAAGACGGGCGACGTCGGCGTGATGGACGAACGCGGCTACGTGAAGATCGTCGACCGCAAGAAGGACATGATTCTCGTGTCGGGCTTCAACGTCTATCCGAACGAGGTCGAGGACGTGGTCGCGTCGCACCCGGGCGTGTTCGAAGTCGCGGCCGTCGGCGTGCCCGACGAGCACTCGGGCGAGGCGGTGAAGCTGTTCGTCGTCAAGAAGGACCCGGCGCTCACCGACAAGGATCTGATCGCCTACTGCAAGGATCGGCTCACTGGCTACAAGCGGCCGAAGTACGTCGAATTCCGCGCCGATCTGCCGAAGACCAACGTCGGCAAGATCCTGCGGCGCGAGTTGCGCGACGGCAAGGCGTAACGGGCATCGCCCCGCCGCGCTCAGAATGGGCGGCGGCGTCGCCCGGCTTGACGCGGCGGGCCTGCGGCGGCTGCCGTCCGCTCGTTTCCGAATCGAGGCGTTCGCTTCCCGGGACGCTTGCTTTCGAACCGCTGCGCTGTTTCTCACGGTCGCATCAACGTCGAGTTCCGGAACAGGTCGGCAGAAGTTGATCGCCATAACGCCCGGTGCGCCGCATCGGGCGTTTTGCATTGAATGTCGACGTGTGGCGGTTCATGCCCGCGCAAATGCGAACGGTTTCCTTGATGCGACATTCCGGCGCGAACGGCTTCGATTCTCGCTGACGCATGGCGGAGCAAGGCCGGATGAATGAACGCAATCCCGCAACCGTGCTCGCGCAGCCGTTCCGGCACCGCCCCCGGAGGCCGTAGCGTTGCTGCCCCTCCTTGCACGCCGGTTCGCCGCTTCCGCACGTTTCGCGGCCGGCAACTCGGAAGCCAGGCTATCGTTGCGGTGCGTGCGCTTACCTTCTTGCGCCGCCCGACATCTCTTCGACCCAGCAAAAAAGCGCCAACCTGTCGCAGGCCGAACCCGCATCAATAAAAAAGGCGCCCGAAGGCGCCTTTTAAGTTACTACCGAGTGTTACCCGCTTATTAGAACTTGTGGCGGATGCCCACGCGCGCCGCGAACTGGTTGCGGTTCGACGACGGCGTCAGGCCGTTGATCGCGGCGGTTGCCGGGCCGACCGTGTTGCCGTCGGCTTCGATCACGTTGCCCGAAGCGTGCTGATACACGCCGATTGCGTAGACGTCGGTGCGCTTCGACAGGAAGTAGTCGACGCCGACCGAGCCCTGGTGATACTTGGCTGCCGACGCGCCGGCGATCTTGCTGCCTTGCGTGTAGTCATACGCCGCGCCGGCGAGGAGCGCCGGGGTCAACTGATACTTGAAGTTGACTTCCGCGTTGTTGAACGTCGCGGTCTGGCTCGGGAATGCCGTGCTCGCGAAATTCATGAACTTGATGTTCGAGTACGTGACGCCGACCGTCGCCGCGCCGAACGAGTAGGCGCCGCCCGCACCGATCACCTGGTACGTGTGAGCCGATGCGTAGCCTGCGTAGACCGGGGTCGTCACGGCAGCCGGCGTGCTCGTCGTCGTGTTGTTGCCGAACAGGCCGCCAGCCGTCGCCGGCGTGCGCGCGTTCAAGTAGCCGACGCCCAGCACGAGCGGGCCGTTCGTGTAGCCTGCGCCGAGCGACCAGGTCTGGTTGCGGCTGAAGTCGCCGGCGACGCCGCCGAAGCTGTACAGGCCGCCGAACGTGAAGCCGCCGTAGTTCGCGCTCGTGAACTTGACTGCGTTGTTCACGCGGTACGCGTTGTTGAAGTTGTCGAGGTCGCCCGGGTGAGCGGCGATGTAGCCGCCCCACTGATCGCCCGCTTCCAGCGGACCGACGAAGTCGACGACGGAGTCGTACTGGCGGCCGAGCGTGACGGTGCCGAAGCCGCTCGACAGGCCGACGTAAGCCTGACGGCCGAATTCGAGGCCGCCCTGACCGAACTTGCCGGAGTTCACGTCGAAGCCGTTTTCGAGGACGAACACAGCCTTCAGGCCGCCGCCGAGGTCTTCCGTGCCGCGCAGGCCCCAGCGGCTACCCTGCATGACGCCGCTCGACAGGTTGTACAGGTGCTTGCCACCAGCGTTGGTGTTGATGTTGAAGCCTTCGTCGATGATGCCGTACAGCGTCACGCTGCTTTGCGCATGAGCGGCGCCAGCGAACGCGCTCAGCGCGACGAGCGCGAGAAGCGACTTTTTCATTAAAAGATCTCCAAGGATGACAAATTTATTGTGGCGGGGCCGATGTTTGTTTTTGATGGCGATACCCGCGCGAACTTCGAATGAAGCCGCTCGTAATGTAGCAAAAGGACTTTTTGGGACAAAGCGAAAGAGCGGTACACGCGTCTCCCATGTTTCCTTTACGCAACAATGGTTAAAATCACGGGTTAACCGCTATTTTCCGGCGCTACCGTGCTAGGTAGCCGCAATAAAATTGTTACGAATTCCTTACTGCGTGCAATATGCCCGCACGGAGAAACGCGATGGTGTTTGACGAACTGATCAGTGAATTTGACCGGGGCCTGCGCTCGATCACGGGCGTGAGCCGGATGAGCCGGCCGGTGCCCGCGCCTGATGCCGCGGCGCCCGCCGAGCTCACTGCCGCCGAGCGCAAGCACGCGGCGGGGCTGATGCGGGTGAATCACGTCGGCGAGGTCTGCGCGCAGGCGCTCTATCAGGCGCAGAAGCTCACGACGTCGTCGTCCGAGTTAAAGGAGATGTTCGAGCATGCGGGGCGCGAGGAGGAGGATCACCTCGCGTGGACCGCGCACCGCCTGAAGCAACTCGATTCGCGGCCGAGCCTGCTGAATCCGCTGTGGTATGCGGGCGCGCTCGCGATCGGCGTCGTCGCCGGGCGTCTCGGTGACAAGGTGAGCCTCGGCTTCATGGCCGAGACGGAGCGGCAGGTCGAGAGCCATCTGGACAGCCATCTGTCGGCGCTGCCGGCGGCCGATGTCGAATCGCGCGCGATCGTCGAGCAGATGCGCGCCGACGAGGTCAAGCACGGCAAGACGGCGACCGACGCGGGCGGCATCGAACTGCCGATGCCGGCGCGGATGCTGATGCGCGCCGCGTCGAAAGTCATGACAAGCACTGCATACTATCTGTGAGACATACGTCGGGACGGCCGCATGCGCGGCGTCCCGGCCGACGACGGAAACCCGCCTCTTTTCCCGCGCCTTTTCCCCCGCCGAAATACCTGCTGTCGCGCCCACCTGGGGCGTGCTTCTCATGTACCACTTTCACAAGATGCACTAGCCCATTCATTTATAACGTTTTTTGGTTTGAGGGCCAGCTTGAGGAGGCGAGCGTAAGTCCTTGTTCTGACTAACAAAATTCGTCAAAAAAACGGGAGCCTCCCTTGACCGCCCATAGGCCTTCCTCTAAAGTGGGAGACAGTGTGAGAAAGTGTATTTTTGTGTGATTTGCCGGGCTTTTCCGGCTAGATTCTCAGCATTGGGCGGGTACTTCGGTGCCCTGATCGGGAGAGCGGAAAAGTGTTCCAAGGGGCGTCGGCGCTGACGCTCGATGCGAAAGGGCGGATGTCGATGCCGTCTCGCTATCGCGAAGCGCTGCAAGGACAGGCAGAAGGACGGGTGACTGTGACCAAGCACCCGGACGGCTGCCTGTTGCTGTTTCCGCGCCCCGAATGGGAAGTGTTCCGCGCGAAGATCGCCGCGCTGCCGATGGATGCGCATTGGTGGCGCCGTATTTTTCTCGGCAACGCGATGGACGTCGATCTCGACAGCGCGGGCCGGATTCTGGTGTCTCCCGAGCTGCGGATGGCGGCCGGGTTGGAAAAGGAAGTCATGTTGCTGGGAATGGGAAGTCACTTCGAGCTGTGGGACGCGCAGACCTACATCGCGAAGGAGCAGGCGGCGATGGCGCAGGGCATGCCCGAAGCGCTGAAGAATTTCACGTTCTGATTGCGGTGACGGAGACGCCCGCGATGGGAAACGAATTGCAGCATCGCACGGTGCTGTTGGACGAAGCGGTCGATGCGCTCGTGACGCGGCCCGACGGCGTGTACGTCGACGGCACGTTCGGACGCGGCGGCCATAGCCGCGCGGTGCTCGCGCGCTTGGGCGAAGCGGGGCGGCTGATTGCGTTCGACAAGGACCCGCGCGCGATCGAGACGGCGAAGGGCATCGAGGACGCGCGCTTCGAGATCGTCCACGACAGCTTCGCGGCGCTGAAGGGTGCGCTCGACGCGCGCGGAGTGGGGCGGGTGTCGGGCGTGTTGCTGGACCTGGGCGTGTCGTCGCCGCAGGTGGATGATCCGCAGCGGGGTTTCAGTTTCCGCGCGAACGGCCCGCTCGACATGCGGATGGACCCGACGCGCGGCGAGTCGGCGGCCGAGTGGCTCGCGCGGGCGTCGGTGCAGGAATTGACGGAGGTGATACGAGATTATGGGGAAGAACGGTTTGCTTTTCAGATTGCAAAGGCGATTGTTGCTCGCCGGGCAGAGTCCGGCCGTCTCGGGCCTCTCGACAGCACGGGCGAGCTTGCCGAAATCGTGGGTCACGTCGTCAAGACCCGTGAGAAGGGCAAGGACCCGGCAACCCGCACCTTTCAAGCTATACGGATTCACGTCAATCAAGAGCTTGCGGACCTGCAAGTCGTTCTAGAGGCAGCACTGTCGTTGTTGGAGCAAGGGGGGCGGCTGGTGGTCATCAGCTTTCATTCGCTCGAGGACCGGATCGTCAAGCGATTCATGCAGACGCACGCCAGCGCGCCTGCGGTCGACCGCCGCCTGCCGATCCGCGCCGTCGATCTGCCCAGCCCGCCGCTCAAGCTGCTCGGCCGGAAGTTTCCGAGCGACGCGGAAGTCGTGGCCAATCCGCGTGCCCGTTCGGCGGTGATGCGCATCGCGGAGCGCGTCGCGCCATGAGCCGCCTCAACATCTTCCTGCTGATCATCGTGATGGGATGCGCGCTGTCGGTCGTCAATTCGACCAACCAGCAGCGGCAGATCTTCATTCAATTGCAGCGCGCGCAATCGCAGGAGCATCAGCTTCAGCAGGACTACGCGCAGCTTCAGTATCAGCAGAGCGCGCTGTCGAAGACGTCGCGCATCGAGCAGCTCGCGACGAGCTCGCTGAAGATGCAGTCGATCACGACGGGGCGCACGCAGTACCTGACGCTCGCGCCCGGCGCGGCGAAGGCCGTCGACGCGCCGCTGCCGGCGTCCGCCGCGTCGCAGGGGGGCGCGCGATGAAGCCCGCGTCGAAGCGCACGCAAGGCGTGAAGTTCGCATCGAGCCCGGTGCTGTCGGTCCATCTGCCGATGTGGCGCTCGAAGCTCGTCGTGTTCATGCTGTTCATGGCGTTCGTCGCGCTCGCGATCCGCGCGTTCTGGATTCAGGGGCCCGGCAACGCGTTCTATCAGAAACAGGGCGAAAGCCGCTATCAGCGCACGCTCGAATTGCCGGCGACGCGCGGCAAGATCCTCGATCGCAACGGCCTCGTGCTGGCGACGAGCCTGCCCGTGCGCGCGATCTGGGCGATTCCCGCCGACGTGCCCGACGATCTCGGCGCGGACAAGCTCGACGCGCTCGGCAAGCTGCTCGGGATGACGGCGAAGGAGCTGAAGACGAAGCTGTCGGAGGACAAGACTTTCGTCTACGTGAAGCGCCAGGTGCCGCTCGACGTCGCCGACCAGGTCGCGAAGCTCGACATTCCCGGCATCTATCAGCGTGCCGAGTACAAGCGCTTCTATCCGGAAGGCGAGATCACCGCGCACCTGATCGGCTTCACGAACGTCGAGGACGAAGGGCAGGAGGGCGTCGAGCTCGCCGACCAGAAGATGCTCGTCGGCACGCCGGGCAGCCGCCACGTGATCAAGGACCGCGTCGGGCACATCGTCGAGGACGTCGACGCGCAGGTGCCGCCGCACAACGGCGACGACGTCGATCTGTCGATCGACAGCAAGATCCAGTACATCACGTATACGAATCTGAAGGCGGCCGTCGAGAAGTTTCACGCGAAGGCGGGCGCGGCGATGGTGATCGACGTGCAGACGGGCGAGGTGCTGTCGCTCGTCAATTATCCGACGTACAACCCGAACGATCGCTCGCACCTGACGGGCGAGCAGTTGCGCAACCGCGTGCTGACCGACGTGTTCGAGCCGGGCTCGATCATGAAGCCGTTCACGGTGTCGCTCGCGCTCGATCTGCATCGCGTGACGCCGAACACGCTCGTCGACACGGGCAACGGCCACTTCGTGCTCGACGGCGCGCCGATCACCGACGATTCGGGTTTCGGCACGCTGACGGTGGGCGGCGTGATCCAGAAATCGAGCAACATCGGCGCGACGAAGATCGCGATGACGATGAAGCCCGAGGAAATGTGGAATATGTATGCGGGCATCGGGCTCGGGCAGGCGCCGAAGGTCGGGTTCCCCGGCGCGGCGGCGGGCCGGCTGCGTCCGTGGAAGAACTGGCGGCGGATCGAGCAGGCGACGATGTCGTACGGCTACGGCCTGTCGGTGTCGCTGTTCCAGCTCGCGCGCGCGTACACCGCGATCGCGCACGACGGCGAGCTGATGCCCGTTACGATCTTCAAGACGAGCGACGCGCAGCCGGCGACCGGGCCGCGCATCTTCTCGCCGACGACCGCGCGCGAAGTGCGCACGATGCTCGAATCCGTCGTGTCGCCGCAGGGCACGTCGCCGAACGCGGCGGTGCCGGGCTACCGCGTCGGCGGCAAGAGCGGCACCGCTTACAAGCAGGTCGGCCGCGGCTATGATCACAAGAAGTATCGTGCGTCGTTCGTCGGGATGGCGCCGATGCCGAATCCGCGCATCGTCGTCGCGGTGTCGGTCGACGAGCCTACGATGGGCGGCCACTTCGGCGGCCAGGTGTCAGGCCCCGTGTTCTCCGCGATCGTCGGCGACACGCTGCGCGCGCTGAACGTGCCGCCCAACATGCCGGTCAAGCAGCTTGTCGTGTCGGACGATATGGCGAACTCAGCCGCCCCGCAGAAGCTGGCCGCGAACGCGCCGGCGAAGCACATGATCGTGTCGAGCACGACACACAACCGTCCTGGAGTAGTTCGATGAGCGCCGCGCGCAGTTCTCATCCGGCGCACCAACAGATCGCAGCCGCGCTCGCGTGGCTGCGCGCGCATGCCGCGTCCGGCGCGCAATTGCATGCCGACACGCGCAGCCTGCAAGCAGGCGACATATTCGTCGCCTATGCGGTCGACGGCGCGGACAATCGTCCGTTCATTGCCGACGCGCTCGCGCGCGGCGCGGCGGCCGTGCTGTATCAGCCGGAAGGGTTCTCGGCCGAAGGTCTCGACCCCGCGACGTCGCTCGCCGTGCCCGCGCTCGACGAGCTCGCGGGCGACATCGCGAGCGGCTGGTACGGCGATCCGAGCGATGCGCTGTTCACGGTCGGCGTGACGGGCACGAACGGCAAGACGTCGTGCACGCAATGGATCGCGACCGCGCTCACCGCGTTGCGCGAGCCGTGCGCGGTGATCGGCACGCTCGGCAGCGGGATGCCCGGACAGCTCGTGCACACGGGCTTCACGACGCCCGACGCGCCGCAACTGCAGCGCAGCCTCGCGCAGCTGCGCGGCGCGGGCGCGCAGGCCATTGCGATGGAAGTGTCGTCGCACGCGCTGCACCAGGGGCGCGTGAACGGCACCGCGTTCGACGTCGCGGTGTTCACGAACCTGACGCAGGATCACCTCGATTACCACCGCACGTTCGAGGCTTACGAGGCGGCGAAGACGAAGCTCTTCGCGTGGCGCGGGCTGCGCGTCGCGATCGTCAATCGCGACGATCCGGCCGGCCGCCGCCTGCTCGCGAATCTCGCCGGCCGCGTGCGGACGATCGCGTACGGGATCGGCGCGCGGCCGCGAGCGGCGGACGCCGATCGCGAGCTCGTCGCGACGAACGTGCGCGCGACCGCGACGGGCACCGCATTTCATCTGAGCTCGTCGTGGGGCAAAGCGGACGTCGAAGTCGGCACGCTCGGCGCGTTCAACGTGAGCAATCTGCTCGCGGTGCTCGGCACGCTGCTCGTGGCCGACGTGCCGCTCGACGCGGCGCTCGCGGAAATCCAGAAGCTCGAATCGGTCAACGGGCGGATGCAGCGGCTCGGCGGGCGGCTTCAGAACGACGAGCCGCTCGTCGTCGTCGACTACGCGCACACGCCGGACGCGCTCGAGAAGACGCTCGACGCGCTGCGCCCGATCGCGCAAGCGCGCGGCGGCGAGCTCGTCTGCATGTTCGGCTGCGGCGGCGACCGCGACGCGACCAAGCGCCCGCTGATGGGCGCGATCGCCGAACGGCTCGCGGACAAGGTCGTCGTGACGAGCGACAACCCGCGTAGCGAGAATCCGCAGACGATCATCGACCAGATCGCCGCCGGCATGCAGGACGCCGCGAAGGCGCGCCGCATCGAGGACCGCGCGAGCGCGATCCTGCAGGCGGTGCGCGGCGCCGCGCGCGAGGACGTCGTGCTGCTGGCCGGCAAGGGGCACGAGGCGACGCAGGAAATCATGGGCAAGAAGCGCACGTTCTCCGATCAGGATCATGCGCGCCTCGCGCTCGCCGCGCGCACGACGCAGACTCGCGGAGGCGGCGAATGACGATGCTGACCTTGCGCGAAGCCGCGGCGATGATTCCCGGCGCGACGGTGCTCGGCGACGAGTGCGCGTCGTTCGAGCGGGTGTCGACGGACAGCCGCACGGCGGGGCCGGGCGATCTGTTCGTCGCGCTGAAGGGCGAGCGCTTCGACGCGCACGATTTCGTCGGCGACGTGGCCGCGCGCGGCGCGAGCGCCGCGATCGTATCGCGCAGCCCGGCCGAATGGAACCTGCCCGCGCTGAAGGTTGCCGATACGCGCGCCGCGCTCGGCGCGCTCGCGCACGGCTGGCGGATGCGCTTTTCGATGCCGCTCGTCGCGGTCACGGGCAGCAACGGCAAGACGACCGTGAAGGAGATGATCGCGTCGATCTTCGCGGCGGCGGTCGGCGATGACGCGCGCCTTGCGACCTCGGGCAACTTCAACAACGACGTCGGCCTGCCGCTCACGCTGCTGCGCCTCACCGCCGCGCACCGGCTCGCGGTCGTCGAGCTCGGGATGAATCATCCGGGCGAGACGGAGACGCTCGCGCGCATTGCCGCGCCGACGGTCGCGCTCGTGAACAACGCGCAGCGCGAGCATCAGGAATTCATGGCGACGGTCGAGGCGGTCGCGCTCGAGCACGCGGCCGTCATCCACGCACTCGGCCCGGACGGCGTCGCGGTGTTTCCGGCCGACGACGCGTACGCGGGCATCTGGCGCGTCGCGGCGACCGGCAACCGGATCGTCGACTTCGCGCTGCACGGCGCCGGGCGCGACGCGCCCGCCGCGGTGACGGGCGCGCTCGACGGCAGCCGGCTCGCGATCGCGACGCCCGGCGGCCGCGTCGACGTGCAGCTCAACGCGCTCGGCGAGCACAACGCGCGCAACGCGCTCGCCGCGACGGCGGCGGCGCTCGCGGCCGGCGTGCCGCTCGCGGCGATCAAAGCGGGGCTCGAGGCGTTCGTGCCAGTGAAGGGGCGGCTGCAGGTGACGCGCGCGACCATCGGCTCGCTCGCGGGCGCGACGGTGATCGACGACACCTACAACGCGAACCCCGATTCGATGCGCGCCGCGATCGACGTGCTCGCCGCGCAATCGGCGCCGCGCGTGCTCGTGATCGGCGAGATGGGCGAAGTCGGCGACGATGGGCCGGCGTTTCATCGCGAGATCGGCGGCTATGCGCGCGAGCGCGGGATCGACGCGCTTTTCGCGCTCGGCGCGGCCACGCTGCCCGCGTGCGAGGCGTACGGCGGGGCCGCGCGCCACTTCGACGACGCGGCGGCGCTGACCGCCGCGCTGCTCGCCGCGAGCTTCGGCGCGCACGCGACGCTCCTCGTGAAGGGCTCGCGGTTCATGAAGATGGAGCGCGTCGTCGGCGCGCTCGCGAACGAAACCGCGCCGGGCGCAGCGCCCGGCGCACACTGAGGAAGGAAGTAAGCATGCTGCTGGCGTTGGCGCAATGGCTGCAAGGTGACGCAAGCTTTTTGCGCTTGTTCACGTATCTGACGTTCCGGGCGGTGATGGCCACCATCACGGCGCTCGTGATCGGTCTCGTCTGCGGCCCGTGGGTGATTCGCAAGCTCACGCAGATGAAGGTCGGCCAGGCGGTGCGCAAGGACGGCCCGCAGACGCACCTCGTGAAATCCGGCACGCCGACGATGGGCGGCGTGCTGATCCTGATCGGCATCGCGGTCGCGACGTTGCTCTGGGGCGATCTGACGAACCGCTTCATCTGGATCGTGATGCTCGTCACGTTCGGCTTCGGCGTGATCGGCTGGGTCGACGATTATCGCAAGGTCGTCTACAAGGACCCGCGCGGCATGTCGTCGCGCGAAAAGTATTTCTGGCAATCGGTGATCGGCCTGTTCGCGGCCGTCTATCTCGCGTTCAGCGTGTCCGAGGCGAGCAATGTGCGCGTGTTCGACCTGTTCATGGCGTGGGTGCGGAGCGGCTTGTCGATGGGGCTGCCCGCGCGCGCCGACCTGATGTTGCCGTTCCTGAAGTCGATCAGCTATCCGCTCGGCGTCTGGGGCTTCATCGCGCTCACCTATTTCGTGATCGTCGGCGCGAGCAACGCGGTGAACCTGACCGACGGGCTCGACGGCCTCGTGATCATGCCGGTGGTGCTCGTCGGCGCGTCGCTCGGCGTGTTCGCGTACGTGATGGGCAGCGCCGTCTATTCGAAATATCTGCTGTTTCCGCATATTCCGGGCGCGGGCGAGCTGCTGATCTTCTGCTCGGCGATGGGCGGCGCCGGGCTCGCGTTCCTTTGGTACAACACGCACCCGGCGCAGGTGTTCATGGGCGACGTCGGCGCGCTCGCGTTGGGCGGCGCGCTCGGCACGGTCGCCGTGATCGTCCGGCAGGAAATCGTGCTGTTCATCATGGGCGGCATCTTCGTCGCGGAGACGCTGTCCGTGATGCTGCAGGTCACGTGGTTCAAGTACACGAAAAAGCGTTACGGCGAGGGGCGGCGCATCTTCAAGATGGCGCCGCTGCATCACCATTTCGAGTTGTCGGGCTGGAAGGAAACGCAAGTGGTGGTGCGCTTCTGGATCATCACGTTGATGTTGTGCCTGTTCGGTTTGTCCACCCTCAAGCTGCGGTAAAGGGAAGGTAAGGATGTTTGGCGAGATGTTCGGAGATCGGCGGCGGCCGATGGTGCTCGTGCTGGGGCTCGGCGAATCGGGCCTCGCGATCGCGCGGTGGTGCGCGAGGCATGGGTGCCGGCTGCGCGTCGCCGATACGCGCGAGGTGCCGCCCAACCTTGCCGCGTTGACGGCCGCCGGGATCGACGCCGAATTTGTCGGCGGCGCGTTTTCGCCGGCGCTCATCGACGGCGGGATCGAGCTCGTCGCGCTGAGCCCCGGGCTGTCGCCGCTCGCCGGCGATCTCGCGCCGCTTCTCGCCGCCGCGCGCGAGCGGGGCATTCCCGTGTGGGGCGAGCTCGAATTCTTCGCGCAGGCGCTCGGCACGCTCGGCGCGAACGGTTACGCGCCGAAGGTGATCGCGATCACCGGCACGAACGGCAAGACCACGACGACGAGCCTCGCGGGCCTGTTGTGCGAGCGCGCGGGCAAGAAGGTCGCGGTTGCGGGCAACATCAGCCCGGCGATGCTCGACAAGCTGACCGCGGCGATCGACGCGGCCGCGCTGCCGGACGTGTGGGTGCTCGAGCTGTCGAGCTTCCAGCTCGAAACCGCGCACACGTTCGCGCCCGACGCCGCGACGATCCTCAACATCACGCAGGACCACCTCGACTGGCACGGCGGCTTCGCCGCGTACGCGGCCGCGAAAGGGCGGATCTTCGGGCCGCGCACGGCGCGCGTGCTCAACCGCGACGACGCCGAAGTGATGAAGTTCGCGCCGCTTGCGGCGGCGGCCGACGCGCCGCGCGCGATCACGTTCGGCCTGAACGAGCCGGCCGCCGACGGCGATTACGGGCTGCTGCGCGAGAACGGGATCGCCTGGCTCGTCGAGGCGGTCGATCGCGACGCGGCCGATGCGCCCGCCGCGCCGTCGCGCCGCCGCAAGCAGGAAGCGGCGAACCCGCCCGACATCGCGCTGAAGCGCCTGATGCCCGCTGACGCGTTGCGCATCCGCGGGCTGCACAACGCGGCGAACGCGCTCGCCGCATACGCGCTTGCGCGCGCGATCGACCTGCCGGCCGCGCCGCTTTTGCACGGCCTGCGCGAATACCGCGGCGAGCCGCACCGCGTCGAAGTGATCGCGACGCTCGACGGCGTCGATTACGTCGACGACAGCAAGGGCACGAACGTCGGCGCGACGGTCGCGGCGCTCGACGGCCTCGCGCAGCGCGCGGTGCTGATCGCGGGCGGCGACGGCAAGGGCCAGGATTTCGAGCCGCTCGCGGCGCCCGTCGAGCGGTGGTGCCGGGCGGTGATGCTGATCGGCCGCGACGCGCCCGCGCTTCGCGCGGCGCTCGCCGATACAGGCGTGCCGCTTGCCGATCACGCGACGCTCGACGCCGCGGTGCGCGCGGCGAGCGCGCTCGCGCAGCCGGGCGACGCGGTGCTGCTGTCGCCCGCGTGCGCGAGCCTCGACATGTTCCGGAATTACGCGCATCGGGCCGAGGTGTTCCACGGCGCGGTGGAAGACATCGCCTTGGAAAAAGGAACGACGCTATGAGCTGGTCCGATCGCCTCGTTTCCCGCTTCAACGGCACGCGCGACGCGGGCGGCGGCGGCGCGCCGCGCACCGCCGCGCGGGCGGCCTCGGGCGCGCGCGCGGCG
Organism: Burkholderia sp. MSMB1498; assembly: GCF_001526245.1. Taxonomy (NCBI): domain Bacteria; kingdom Pseudomonadati; phylum Pseudomonadota; class Betaproteobacteria; order Burkholderiales; family Burkholderiaceae; genus Burkholderia; species Burkholderia sp. MSMB1498. Next base: position 160,054 of record NZ_LOYJ01000084.1, on the reverse strand, counting down.
GCGGGCGGGCTCGCGAGCGTCGTCAACGGCGCGCGCCCGACCCGCTCGCGGATGCTCGATTTCGATTACTCGTTGCTATGGGTGTCGATCGCGCTCCTCGGCCTTGGCGTCGTGATGGTGTATTCGGCGTCGATCGCGATGCCGGATTCGCCGAAATACGCGTCGTATCACGATTACGCGTTCCTGCTGCGCCACTGCGTGTCGCTCGTCGTCGCGTTCGTCGCGGCGGTGATCGCGTTCCGCGTGCCGGTGTCGACATGGGACAAGTACGCGCCGCATCTCTTCCTGATCGCGCTCGTCGGCCTCGTGATCGTGCTGATTCCGCACGTCGGCAAGGGCGTGAACGGCGCGCGCCGCTGGATTCCGCTCGGCATCACGAACATGCAGCCGTCGGAAATCATGAAGCTCGCGGTGACGATCTACGCGGCGAACTACACGGTGCGCAAGCAGGAGTACATGCAGAGCTTCGCGAAGGGCTTCCTGCCGATGGCGTGCGCGGTCGGCCTCGTCGGCGCGCTGCTGCTGCTCGAGCCGGACATGGGCGCGTTCATGGTGATCGCCGCGATCGCGATGGGCGTGCTGTTCCTCGGCGGCGTGAACGGCAAGCTGTTCGGCGGCCTTGTCGCGACGGCGGTCGGCACCTTCACGATGCTCGTGTGGCTGTCGCCGTGGCGGCGCGAGCGGATTTTCGCGTACCTCGATCCGTGGGACGAGCGCTACGCGCAAGGCAAGGCGTATCAGCTCACGCATTCGCTGATCGCGTTCGGGCGCGGCGAATGGTTCGGCGTCGGCCTGGGCGGCAGCGTCGAAAAGCTCAACTACCTGCCGGAAGCGCACACCGACTTCATTCTGGCGGTGATCGGCGAGGAGCTCGGCTTCGTCGGCGTGCTCGTCGTGATCCTGCTGTTCTACTGGATCGTGCGCCGCGCATTCGAGATCGGCCGCCAGGCGCTCGCGCTCGATCGCACGTTCGCAGGGTTGATGGCGAAGGGCGTCGGCATCTGGTTCGGCGCGCAGGCGTTCATCAACATGGGCGTGAATCTCGGCCTTTTGCCGACCAAGGGGCTCACGCTGCCGCTCGTGAGCTACGGCGGCTCGGGCATTCTGCTCAACTGCGTCGCGCTCGCGGTGTTGCTGCGCGTCGATTATGAAAATCGGGTGCTGATGCGCGGAGGCAAGGTATGACCTCTCGGCGCACGCTGATGGTGATGGCCGGCGGCACCGGGGGCCACGTGTTCCCGGGGCTCGCGGTCGCGCATCGGATGGAGGCGCAGGGCTGGCGCGTCGTGTGGCTCGGCAATCCGGCCGGCATGGAAGCGACGCTCGTGCCGAAGCACGGCATCCCGATGGAGTATGTGCGCTTCGGCGGGCTGCGCGGCAAGGGCCTGAAGACGAAGCTCGCGCTGCCGCTCAATCTGCTGCGCGCGTGCACGCAGAGCCTGCAGGCGCTGCGCCGCGTGAAGCCCGACGTCGTGCTCGGCATGGGCGGCTACATCACGTTCCCGGCGGGGCTGATGACCGTGCTGACGGGCCGTCCGCTCGTGCTGCACGAACAGAATTCGATCGCGGGCCTGACGAACAAGGTGCTCGCGAAGCTCGCGAAGCGCGTGCTCGTCGCGTTTCCGGGCGCGCTGCCGGGCGCCGAATGGACGGGCAACCCGATTCGCGCGGAACTTGCGCGCACGGAACCGCCCCAGGCGCGCTACGCGGCGCGCGGCGGGAAACTGAAGCTGCTCGTCGTCGGCGGCAGCCTGGGCGCGGCCGCGCTGAACGAAGTCGTGCCGCGCGCGCTCGCGCTCCTCGCGCCGAACGAGCGGCCGCAAGTCGTGCATCAGGCGGGCGCGAAGCACATCGATACGCTGAAGGAGAACTACGAAACCGCGGGCCTCGCGTGCGGCAGCGACGTCGCGCTCGTGCCGTTCATCGACGACATGGCGTCCGCCTACGCGAATGCGGATCTCGTGATCTGCCGCTCGGGCGCGATGACGGTCGCGGAGATCGCGGCGGTCGGGGTGGCGGCGCTGTTCGTGCCGTTCCCGCACGCGGTCGACGATCATCAGACGACCAACGCCGAGTTCCTTGCCGAGCAAGGCGCGGCGGTGCTCGTGCAACAACGCGACCTGTCGGCCGAGCTGCTCGCCGACTGGTTGCGCGGCCAGTCGCGGGAATCGCTCGCGGCGATGGCCGAACGTTCGCGCTCGCTCGCGAAGCCGGACGCCACCGACGAAGTCGCGCGCGTGTGCGCGGCGGTGGCGGGCGCGAACCTGGAAGGAAAGCAATGAAACACATCGTCAAACACATTCATTTCGTCGGGATCGGCGGCGCGGGCATGAGCGGCATCGCCGAAGTGCTCGTGAACCTGGGCTATCAGGTGAGCGGCTCCGATCTCGCGCGCAACGCGGTGACCGAACGCCTCGAGGCGCTCGGCGCGCGCGTGTCGATCGGCCACGATGCGGCGAACATCGAAGGCGCGAACGCGGTGGTCGTGTCGACCGCGGTGCGCTCGGACAACCCCGAAGTGCTCGCCGCTCGCCATTTGCGTGTGCCGATCGTGCCGCGCGCGGTGATGCTCGCGGAGCTGATGCGCCTGAAGCAGGGGATCGCGATCGCCGGCACGCACGGCAAGACCACGACGACGAGCCTCGTCGCGAGCGTGCTCGCGGCAGGCGGGCTCGATCCGACGTTCGTGATCGGCGGGCGCCTCACGAGCGCCGGCGCGAACGCGCGGCTCGGCACGGGCGACTTCATCGTCGCGGAAGCCGACGAATCGGACGCGTCGTTCCTGAATCTGTATCCGGTGATCGAGGTCATCACGAACATCGACGCCGATCACATGGATACCTACGGCCACGACTTCGCGCGGCTCAAGCAGGCGTTCATCGAATTCACGCAGCGGCTGCCGTTCTACGGCAGCGCGGTCGTGTGCATCGACGACGCGAACGTGCGGCAGATCGTGCCGCTGATCTCGAAGCCCGTCGTGCGCTACGGCTTCGCGGCGGATGCGCAGGTGCGCGCGGAGAACGTCGAGGCGCGCGACGGCCGGATGCACTTCACGGTGCTGCGCGAAGGGCGCGAGCCGCTGCCCGTCGTGCTGAACATGCCCGGCCTGCACAACGTGCAGAACGCGCTCGCCGCGATCGCGATCGCGACCGATCTCGACGTGGCCGATGCGGCGATCCAGCAGGCGCTCGAGGAATTCAACGGCGTCGGCCGGCGCTTCCAGCGCTACGGCGAGATCGCGGTCGCGGGCGGCGGCGCGTACACGCTGATCGACGACTACGGCCACCATCCGGTCGAGATGGCGGCGACGATCGCGGCCGCGCGCGGCGCGTTCCCGGGCCGCCGGCTCGTGCTCGCGTTCCAGCCGCATCGCTATACGCGCACGCGCGACTGCTTCGACGATTTCGTCAACGTGCTGTCGACCGTCGACGCGCTCGTGCTGACCGAGGTGTACGCGGCGGGCGAGGCGCCGATCGCGACCGCGAACGGCGAGGCGCTGTCGCGCGCGCTGCGCGCGGCGGGCAAGGTCGATCCGGTGTTCGTCGCGACGGTCGACGAGGTGCCGGACGCGCTCGCGAAGGTCGCGCTCGCGGGCGACGTGGTGATCACGATGGGTGCGGGCTCGATCGGCGGGGTGCCGGGCAAGCTCGCGCAAGACACGCAACAGAAGGGATGACATGAGCGGGATCGATCCGAAACGTTTCGGCAAGGTGGCGGTGCTGCTCGGCGGGGAATCCGCCGAGCGCGAGGTGTCGCTGAACTCCGGCCGGCTGGTGCTGCAGGGCTTGCGCGACGCGGGCATCGACGCGCATCCGTTCGATCCGGCGGAGCGGCCGCTCGCGGCGCTCAAGGACGAAGGCTTCGAGCGCGCGTTCAACGCGCTGCACGGCGGCTACGGCGAGAACGGCCAGATCCAGGGCGCGCTCGATTTCTACGGCATCCGCTACACGGGCAGCGGCGTGCTCGGCTCGGCGCTCGGGCTCGACAAGTTCCGCACGAAGCTCGTCTGGCAGCAGACGGGCATCCCGACGCCGCCGTTCGAGACGGTGCTGCGCGGCGACGATTATGCGGCGCGCGCGCAGGACATCGTCGCGAAGCTCGGCGTGCCGCTCTTCGTGAAGCCGGCGAGCGAGGGATCGAGCGTCGCGGTCGAAAAGGTGAAAAGCGCCGATGCGTTGCCCGCCGCACTGGAAGAAGCGGCGAAGCACGACAAGATCGTGATCGTCGAGAAGAGCATCGAAGGCGGCGGCGAGTACACCGCGTGCATCGCCGCGGATCTCGATCTGCCGCTCATCAAGATCGTGCCCGCGGGCGAGTTCTACGACTATCACGCGAAGTACATCGCGAACGACACGCAATACCTGATTCCGTGCGGCCTCGACGCCGCGCAGGAAGCGCAGTTCAAGCGCCTCGCGCGCCGCGCGTTCGACGTGCTCGGCTGCACGGACTGGGGCCGCGCGGACTTCATGCTCGACGCCGCGGGCAACCCGTATTTCCTGGAAGTGAACACCGCGCCGGGGATGACCGATCACTCGCTGCCGCCGAAGGCGGCGCGCGCGGTCGGCATCAGCTACTCGGAGCTGGTGGTGAAGGTGCTTTCGCTCACGCTCGATTGATGCAGGACCGGACTTGAACCATGTGGAATAACGTTCGCCAACTCAACCTTGCCGCCAGCGCGTTGTACGCGCTGCTGCTGCTCGTGTTGGCGGCGGCCGGCTGCTACTGGCTGATCCAGCGCCCGGCATTCGCACTGCGCGAAATCCGGATCGACGGCGACACCGAGCACATCAACGCGCCGATCGTGCGCGCGGGCGTCGTCGGGCGGCTGAAGGGCAACTTCTTCACCGTCGATCTCGATACCGCGCGGGTCGCGTTCGAGCAGATGCCGTGGGTGCGCCACGCGAGCGTGCGCCGGGTGTGGCCGAACGCGCTCGCCGTGACGCTCGAGGAATACAAGCCGCTCGGGACCTGGGGCAACGACCAGCTCGTGAGCGTCGACGGCGAGCTCTTCACCGCGAATCAGGGCGAGCTCGACGAGGAACTGCCGTCGTTCGACGGCCCCGAAGGCAGCGCGAAGGAAGTCGTCGCGCGCTATCGCGATTTCGCGAAATGGTTTGCGCCGATCCGCGCGACGCCGGAGGAAGTGACGCTGTCGCCGCGCTACGCATGGACGGTGAAGCTGTCGAACGGCATGCAGGTCGAGCTCGGCCGGGAGCGCAACGGCGATTCGCTGCCCGACCGCGTTCAGCGCCTCGTCGCCGCGTGGCCGTCCGTCACGCAGCGCTGGGGCAGCGACATCGAGTACGCGGATCTGCGCTATCCGAACGGATTCGCGATCCGCGCGGCGGGCATGCGGTTCCTGACCGACACCGACAAGGGCAAGAAGTAACACGACATCACACGCAAGAGCACTCTATGAGCAAAGACTACAAGGATCTGCTGGTTGCCCTCGACATCGGCACGTCGAAGGTGGTGGCCGTCGTCGCGGAGCTGAAGGGCGAGGGCCACTATGAGGTCATCGGCCTCGGCCAGAGCGAGTCGAAGGGGCTGAAGAAAGGCGTGGTGGTGAACATCGAGGCCACCGTCCAATCGATTCAGCGCGCGCTCGAGGAAGCCGAGCTGATGGCCGACTGCAAGATCACCAACGTCTTCACGGGCATCGCCGGCAGCCACATCCGCAGCTTCAACTCGAGCGGGATGGTCGCGATCAAGGAAAAGGAAGTCACGCAGACCGACGTCGCGCGCGTGATCGAAACCGCGAAGGCGATCAACATCCCGACCGACCAGCAGGTGCTGCACATCCTCACGCAGGAATTCATCATCGACGGCCAGGAGGACGTGCGCGAGCCGATCGGCATGAGCGGCATCCGCCTCGAGGTGAAGGTGCACATCGTGACGGGCGCGGTGAGCGCCGCGCAGAACATCGTGAAGTGCGTGCGCCGCTGCGGGCTGGAAGTGAACGACCTGATTCTGCAGCCGCTCGCGTCGTCGCTCGCGGTGCTGACGGAAGACGAGAAGGATCTCGGCGTCGTGCTCGTCGACATCGGCGGCGGCACGACCGACATCGCGATCTTCGCGGAAGGCGCGATTCGCCACACGGCGGTGATTCCGATCGCGGGCGACCAGATCACGAGCGACATCGCGATGGCGCTGCGCACGCCGACGCCCGATGCGGAAGACATCAAGGTCGGCTACGGGATCGCGAAGCAGGCGCTCGCCGATCCGGACGAGATGGTGGAGGTGCCGGGCCTGGGCGAACGCGGCCCGCGCACGCTGTCGCGACAGGCGCTCGCGGCCGTCGTCGAGCCGCGCGTCGAAGAGCTGTTCTCGCTCGTGCAGCAGGTCGTGCGCGAGTCCGGTTACGAAGAGTTACTCAGTTCCGGTGTCGTGCTCACGGGCGGGGCTGCGATGATGCCCGGCATGGTCGAGCTGGGCGAAGACATTTTTCTGAAGCCGGTGCGCATCGGCGCGCCGGAATACGCGGGCGGGCTCTCGGACGTCGTGCGCAATCCGCGCTATTCGACGGCGATGGGTCTTCTCGTCGAGGGCAGCGCTCAACGGATGCGCGGGCGCAAGGTCGCCGTGCAATCCGGTTCCGCGGGGCAGATCTTCTCGCGGATGAAGGAGTGGTTCCTCAGCAACTTCTGACGATTTCGACATTCGCGCCGGTGCCGGCGGCCGGCGCGCGACGGAGGGTTGCCCGATCTTCCGCCGAATAACGGCCGAGTAGCGGTTCTTTTCTTGACGGAGGCAATAATGGAATTCGAAATGCTGGAAACCGAAACCAACGGCACGATCATCAAGGTGATCGGCGTCGGCGGCGCAGGTGGCAACGCGGTGCAGCACATGATCAACAAGGGTGTTCAGGGCGTCGATTTCGTCGTGATGAACACCGACGCGCAGGCGCTGTCGCGCTCGCGTGCACCGTCCGTGATCCAGCTCGGCAACACCGGCCTCGGCGCCGGCGCGAAGCCGGAGATGGGCCGTGCGGCGGCCGAGGAAGCGCGCGAGCGGATCGCCGACGCGCTGCGCGGCGCGCACATGGTGTTCATCACGGCCGGCATGGGCGGCGGCACCGGCACGGGCGCGGCGCCCGTCGTCGCGCAGATCGCGAAGGAGATGGGCATTCTGACCGTCGGCGTCGTCAGCAAGCCGTTCGAATTCGAAGGCGGCAAGCGGATGCGCGTCGCGGAAGCAGGTTCGCAGCAACTGGAGGATCACGTCGACTCGCTGATCGTCGTTCTGAACGACAAGCTGTTCGAGGTGATGGGCGACGACGCCGAGATGGACAAGTGCTTCCAGTGTGCTGACGACGTGCTCAACAACGCGGTCGCGGGCATTGCCGAGATCATCAACGTCGACGGCCTCGTGAACGTCGACTTCGAAGACGTGAAGACGGTGATGGGCGAGCAGGGCAAGGCGATGATGGGCACGGCGACGGTCGCCGGCGTCGATCGCGCGCGTCTTGCGGCCGAGCAGGCGGTCGCGAGCCCGCTGCTCGAAGGCGTCGATCTGTCGGGCGCGCGCGGCGTGCTCGTCAACATCACGTCGAGCCGCTCGCTGCGTCTGTCGGAAACGCGCGAAGTGATGAACACGATCAAGAGCTACGCGGCCGACGACGCGACCGTGATCTTCGGCGCGGTGTACGACGACGCGATGGGCGACGCGCTGCGCGTGACGGTCGTCGCGACGGGCCTCGGCCGCGCGGCGAAGAAGCAGCAGTCCGCACCGATGACGCTTTTGCGCACGGGTACGGACAACCAGCCGGTCAACGCGGCGTCGCACGGCTACGCGGCTTCGCATCACGTGAGCACGAGCGACTACGGCGCGTTCGACACGCCGGCCGTGTGGCGCAATTCGCGCGAGACGGCTGCGTCGCACGTGCAGGCGCTGCAGGAGAAGGGTGTCGACACGTACGACATTCCGGCATTCCTGCGCAAGCAGGCCGACTGACGCGCGAGGCTTCGCGCCGCGCGGTTTGGCGCGGCACGAGCCGACGTGACGGATGAAACGGCTGACGACAGGCCGCGTCGCTCGCGACGCCGGGCCGGGAAAGTCGCCCGCTTCGCTTGTGCGAGGCCGGGCTGGGCCGTGTCGTCTGTTGCGAACGATCGTATCGCTATGAAGGACCAGGCATGATTCAAGTGGGCGACACGCTGCCCGACACGCAACTCTTCGAGTATCTCGACGACGCGCGCGCGGGCTGCACGCTGGGGCCGAACGCCTTTGGCGTGCGCGAGCAGGCGGCGGGCAAGCGCGTGGTGATCTTCGGATTGCCGGGCGCGTTCACGCCGACCTGCTCGGCGCAGCATGTGCCGGGCTACGTCGCGCATGCCGAGCCGTTGCGCTCGGCGGGCGTCGATGAGATCTGGTGCGTTGCCGTCAACGACGCATTCGTGATGGGCGCTTGGGGACGCGATCTGCACACCGCGGGCAAGGTGCGCATGATGGCGGACGGCAGCGCGGCTTTCACTCATGCACTGGGACTGACGCAGGACTTGTCCGCGCGTGGCATGGGAATTCGTTCCCGGCGCTATGCGATGGTGGTCGACGACGGCGTGGTCAAGACGCTCTTCGTCGAAGCGCCGGGCAAGTTCGAAGTGAGCGATGCGGCCAGCGTGCTGGCGAGTTTGACGCGTTGAAAGGCGCGTGCGGCGTTGTCTTTCGGCAACGCCGCGACGCGCCCGACACGCGGTTGTAACACGGGCCGACGACCGGGAACGCCTCCGTTCCGGGCGTCGGCCCGTCTCGCATTTGCGCAGGGTAATGCGTCGAAACACTTTGAAACGTCGATCATCACGACGCGAAATGGGGATTTACGTTATAATCTCGCCTATCGAATAAAACTCCTGATTGATATCTTCAATCAAGAAGACTTTGACCATGTTGAAGCAGCGCACCATCAAATCGATCGTCAAGACCGTCGGCATCGGCCTGCACTCGGGCCGCAAGGTCGAACTGACGCTTCGCCCCGCGGCGCCCGATACGGGCATCGTGTTCTCGCGCGTCGATCTGCCGACGCCCGTCGACATTCCGGCTTCGGCGCTGTCGATCGGCGATACGCGGCTTGCGTCCGTGCTGCAGAAGGACGGCGCGCGCGTGTCGACGGTCGAGCACCTGATGTCGGCGTGCGCGGGCCTCGGCATCGACAACCTCTACGTCGACGTGACGGCCGAGGAAATTCCGATCATGGACGGCAGCGCGGCTTCGTTCGTGTTCCTGATCCAGTCGGCCGGCATCGAAGAGCAGAACGCGGCGAAGAAGTTCATCAAGGTGACGAAGCCCGTCGAGATCCGCGACGGCGACAAGTTCGCGCGCCTCGATCCGTACTTCGGCTTCAAGCTCAAGTTCACGATCGACTTCCGTCATCCGGCCGTCGACAAGACGGGCCAGGAGCTCGAGGTCGATTTCGCGAACACATCGTACGTGCGCGAGATCGCGCGCGCGCGCACGTTCGGCTTCGCGCACGAAGTCGAGATGATGCGCGAGCTCGGGCTCGCGCGCGGCGGCAGCATGGACAACGCGATCGTGCTCGACGAGTACCGGATTCTGAACAACGACGGGCTGCGCTACGACGACGAATTCGTGAAGCACAAGATGCTCGACGCGATCGGCGATCTGTATGTGGTCGGCCATCCGCTTCTCGCGTCATACACCGCGTACAAGTCGGGCCATGGGCTGAACAACGCGCTGCTGCGCGAGCTGCTCGCGCACGAGGACGCTTACGAGATCGTCACGTTCGACGATCCGAAGGCGGCGCCGACGGGCTTCGGCTTCGACGCCCAGACAGCGTTCGCGTGATGCATCGATGCGAGCGCGTCCCGGACGCGCGACTGCAAAAAAGCGGCCTGCGGGCCGCTTTTTTCATGGCGTCGAGTGTCTCGTGGCGTTTCGCTTGTGGCCGTGTGGACGTTCGTTGCGCGTCTCGGGGCGGCTCGATCGCGGCTGCGGGGTTGCCGCGAGATGGGCGAGGCGCCGCGCGATGCGTCAATGGGCCGCGCATCGGGGCTCGCGGACGGCGGCGGTGCGGCCGGCAATCGGCTCCGGGGTTTTTATGCCGGGCGTGGGATGGGGGCCGTGCGCCGCGAATCGGTCAGCGCGGCGCTTTCGCGTGGCGTGCGGCCATGCGCGCGAGCGCGCTTTGCAGCGGCGACGGCTCGAGCGTGTCGGCGAGTTGGCGCAGCGCGTCGGTGCCGGCCGCCGACATCCGAGCCTGCTTGACGCGCGGCGGCTCCGGCGCGGGCTGCGGGCGCACGCGCACCTTCAGGGCGGCCACTGCCCATCCGCGCGCCTGTAGCTCCGACAGAAGCCGCGGTTCGACCTGCCGCAGCCGAGCGGCGAGCGCGTTGTGCGCGGCGAACAGCGTGAGCGCGCCGTCCTTGATGAAGCCGGGCTCGACGTGGTTCGCCAGATAATCGGGAAGCAACGCGGCCAGATCCCGCTTCAGCGCCGCGACCTGCTCGACGCCCGCGCGCAACGCGGCGAACGCGTCGGTGCGCTTGAGGACGTCGGCGGCCGCTTGCGGCCGCGACCAGTCGTTCGGACGAAATAATTGCTTCGGCGGTCGGTTCATGAGGGCAGTCGGCTGCGCCGCGTGGCTGGGCGCATGACGGGCGACCGGATGGTGGAGCGATGCGCCGATTGTACCGCGATGTCGTTCGGCGGCCGCGGGTATCGTGTTTGCCGACCGCCGACCGCCGACCGCCGACCGCCGACCGCCGACCGCCGACCGCCGACCGCCGACCGCCGACCGCCGACCGCCGATCGCCGATCGCCGGATGGCGGATGGCGGTCGCTTTTCGCGTTCCCGCCCGGCCGAGGCGCGCCCCATGGCGGCGGCCGCCGCCGCCGACACCGGCGCGCCCTGGAGCGCGTGCTAAAATTCGACGTTTGAATTCACTTCTACGCTAAGCCGCCGAGGCTCGGCGCGCCGGGGAGGGCGTTCACCGCTCCGGGGCCGTTGCACCGACGCACACCCGATCCGATGACAACCGGTTTTCTTCAGAAAATTTTTGGCAGCCGCAACCAGCGGCTCGTCAAGCAATACCAAAAGACCGTCGCGGCGATCAATGCGCTCGAAACGCAGATCGAAAAGCTGACGGACGACCAGTTGCGCGGCAAGACAGGGGAGTTTCGTCAGCGCATCTCGGCCGGCGAGTCGCTCGACAAACTCCTGCCCGACGCGTTCGCCGTGTGCCGCGAAGCGAGCCGCCGCGTGCTGAAGATGCGCCACTTCGACGTGCAGCTGATCGGCGGGATGGTGCTGCACTACGGCAAGATCGCCGAAATGCGCACGGGCGAAGGCAAGACGCTCGTCGCGACGCTCGCCGCGTATCTGAACGCGCTCGCGGGCCGCGGCGTGCACGTCGTGACGGTCAACGACTATCTCGCGCAGCGCGACGCGGAGTGGATGGGCCGGCTCTACAACTTCCTCGGGCTGTCCGTCGGCATCAACCTGTCGGGGATGGAGCACGACCAGAAGCAGGCGGCGTACGCGGCCGACATCACGTACGGCACGAACAACGAATTCGGCTTCGACTACCTGCGCGACAACATGGTCTACGAGACCGACGCGCGCGTGCAGCGGCCGCTGAACTTCGCGGTCGTCGACGAAGTGGACTCGATCCTGATCGACGAGGCGCGTACGCCGCTCATCATCTCGGGCCAGGCGGAGGATCACACCGAGCTGTACGTGCGGATGAACGCGATGCCGCCGCTCCTCGAGCGTCAGATCGGCGAGGAGAAGGCGGACGGCACGGGCGTCGAGAAGCCGGGCGACTACACGCTCGACGAGAAGGGCCGCCAGGTGTTCCTGACCGAGTCGGGACACGAGAAGGCCGAGCGGATGCTCGCCGAATGGGGCTTGATCGGCGACGGCGAGAGCCTCTATGCGCCGCAGAACATCACGCTGATGCACCACGTGTACGCGGCGCTGCGCGCGCATACGCTGTTCCATCGCGACCAGCACTACGTCGTGCAGAACGGCGAAGTGATCATCGTCGACGAATTCACGGGCCGCCTGATGCCGGGCCGCCGTTGGTCCGACGGCCTGCATCAGGCGGTGGAGGCGAAGGAGCACGTGAAGATCCAGAGCGAGAACCAGACGCTCGCGTCGATCACGTTCCAGAACTATTTCCGGATGTACGCGAAGCTCGCCGGCATGACGGGCACGGCGGACACCGAAGCGTACGAGTTCAACGAGATCTACGGCCTCGAGACCGTCGTGATCCCGACCAACCGGCCGCCGAAGCGGATCGACAAGCAGGATCAGATCTACAAGACCGCGAAGGAGCGCTACGACGCGGTGATCCGCGACATCCGCGAATGCCATGAGCGCGGCCAGCCGGTGCTCGTCGGCACGACGTCGATCGAAAACTCGGAGCTGCTGTCGCATCTGCTCAAGCAGGCGGGCCTGCCGCACGAGGTGCTCAACGCGAAGCAGCACGCGCGCGAAGCGGCGATCGTCGCCGAGGCCGGGCGTCCGCAGCGCATCACGATCGCGACCAACATGGCGGGCCGCGGCACCGACATCGTGCTCGGCGGCAATGCCGAGAAGCAGGCGGCGTTCATCGAGGCCGACGAATCGATTCCGGCCGACGACAAGACGCGCCGGATTCAGAAGCTGCACGACGAGTGGGAAACGCTGCACGAGCAGGTGAAGGCGGCGGGCGGCCTGCACATCATCGGCACCGAGCGGCACGAATCGCGCCGGATCGACAACCAGCTGCGCGGCCGCGCGGGCCGCCAGGGCGATCCGGGCTCGTCGCGCTTCTACCTGTCGCTTGAAGATCCGCTCCTGCGCATCTTCGCGGGCGACCGCGTGCGCGCGATCATGGATCGCCTGAAGATGCCGGAAGGCGAGGCGATCGAAGCGGGCATCGTCACGCGTTCGATCGAATCGGCGCAGCGCAAGGTCGAGGCGCGCAACTTCGACATCCGCAAGCAGCTGCTCGAATACGACGACGTGTCGAACGATCAGCGCAAGGTGATCTATCAGCAGCGCAACGAATTGCTCGAGGCGCACGACATCGCCGAGACGATCGGCGCGATGCGGCACGGCGTGATGTCGGAAGTGGTCCGCCCGTTCGTGCCGGCGGGCAGCATCGAAGAGCAGTGGCAACTCCCCGAGCTCGAAGAGGCGCTGCGCAACGACTGGCAGCTCGATCTCGCGATCCAGGAAATGGTGAACGAGTCGTCGTCGATCAACGCGGACGAGATCGTCGACGCGGTCACGACGGCCGCCGACGAACACTACGAAGCGAAGGTCGCGCTCGTCGGCCGCGAGTCGTTCAGCGCGTTCGAGCGCTCGATCATGCTGCAGACGCTCGACCGCCTCTGGCGCGAGCACCTTGCGGCGCTCGACCACCTGCGCCAGGGCATCCACCTGCGCGGCTACGCGCAGAAGAACCCGAAGCAGGAGTACAAGCGCGAGGCGTTCGAGCTGTTCGCGGCGATGCTCGACGCCGTGAAGCAGGAAGTCACGCGGATCGTGATGAACGTGCAGATCCAGTCGCCCGAGCAGCTCGAGGAAGCGGCCGAGCAGATCGAGGAGCAGGGCGGCCATCTCGAGAACGTCGAATTCCAGCACGCCGATTTCGCCGCGGCTGCGGCGGGCGGCGCGGCGGTCGCGGATGCGACGGCCGAAATGGTCGGCCACGCGATGAGCCATAGCGGCCCGGCGGGCGAAGTGCCGCGGGTCGGCCGCAACGATCCGTGCCCCTGCGGCAGCGGCAAGAAGTACAAGCACTGTCACGGCAAGCTGAACTGACGTGATCGAAGGCGGCGCGCGATGAGCGCGCCGCGTCGTCTGTGCGAAAGGTTTTTCGAGGTGTGATGCGCGGCGGCGCGTGAGCGGCCGCCGGTTCTTCAATCCAATCGATGCCGGCTCGAATGCCGGCATTTTCCTTCGGGGCAGGTGCTTCAGATGGCTGTCAATTTTCCCTCGATCGATCCCGCGCAATTGCATCCCGTCGCCGGCGTGACGCTCGGCTGGGCGGAGGCGAACATTCGCAAGCCGAACCGCAAGGACGTGCTCGTCGTTTCCGTCGACGAAGGCGCGGCCGTGTCGGGCGTGTTCACCGAGAACCGCTTCTGCGCGGCGCCCGTGACGGTCTGCCGCGAGCATCTGGCGAAGGTGCGCGCGGGCGGCGCGGGCATTCGCGCGCTCGTCGTCAACACGGGCAACGCGAACGCGGGCACGGGCGAGCCGGGCCTCGCGCATGCTCGCGAGACCTGCACGGAGCTCGCGCGCCTCGCGGGCATCGCGCCCGAGCAGGTGCTGCCGTTCTCGACGGGCGTGATCCTCGAGCCGCTGCCGATCGAGCGCCTGAAGGCCGGCTTGCCCGCCGCGCTCGCGAGCCGCGCGGCGGCGAACTGGTACGACGCCGCGCAGGCGATCATGACGACCGACACGCTGCCGAAGGCGGCGTCGCGCCAGGTGACGATCGACGGCCACACGATCACGCTGACGGGCATCAGCAAGGGCGCAGGGATGATCAAGCCGAACATGGCGACGATGCTCGGCTTCCTCGCGTTCGACGCGAAGGTCGCGCAGCCGGTGCTCGACGCGCTCGTGAAGGAAGTGGCCGATCGCTCGTTCAACTGCATCACGATCGACGGCGACACGTCGACGAACGACTCGTTCATCCTGATCGCGTCGGGCAAGGCGGGCCTGCCCGAGATCGCGTCGACCGATTCGCCCGCGTACGCGGCGCTGCGCGACGCGGTGACCGCCGTTGCGCAGACGCTCGCGCAGCTCATCGTGCGCGACGGCGAAGGCGCGACGAAGTTCATGACGGTGACGGTCGAGGGCGGCAAGAGCGTGGCCGAGTGCCGCCAGATCGCGTACGCGATCGGCCACTCGCCGCTCGTGAAGACGGCGTTCTATGCGTCGGACCCGAACCTCGGCCGGATTCTCGCGGCGATCGGCTACGCGGGCGTCGCGGATCTCGACGTCGGCAAGATCGATCTCTATCTCGACGACGTGCTCGTCGCGAAGGCGGGCGGCCGCAATCCCGCGTATCTGGAAGAGGACGGCCAGCGCGTGATGAAGCAGAGCGAGATCGCGATCCGCGTGCTGCTCGGCCGCGGCGACGCGCAGGCGACGATCTGGACTTGCGATTTGTCGCACGAATACGTGAGCATCAACGCCGACTATCGTTCGTAAGCCACACGAGGGCGCGACATCATGGACCCACTCGAGCAGTTTCTCAACCGCGCCGAGGCGTTGCTTGAGCGCCTCGAAGCGATTCTTCCGCCGGCGGCTGCCGCCGTCGACTGGACGGCAGCGCTCGCTTTCCGTTGGCGCAAGCGCCAGGGGCGCGGCTATCTGCAGCCCGTCGTCGCGCGTTCGACGATCTCGCTCGACGATCTGCAGAACATCGAGCGCCAAAAGGCGCTGATCGAGCAGAACACGCGCCAGTTCGTGATCGGAAAGCCCGCGAATAACGTGCTGCTGACGGGCGCGCGCGGCACCGGCAAGTCGTCGCTGATCAAGGCGTGCCTGAACGCGTACGCGGCGGACGGGCTGCGGCTCATCGAAGTCGACAAGGAAGATCTGCACGATCTGGGCGACATCGTCGAGCTGATCGCCGCGCGTTCCGAGCGCTTCATCGTGTTCTGCGACGATCTGTCGTTCGAGGAGGGCGAATCGGGTTACAAGGCGCTCAAGGTCGCGCTCGACGGATCGGTCGCCGCGCAGTCCGACAACGTGCTGATCTACGCGACGTCGAACCGCCGCCATCTGCTGCCCGAGTACATGAGCGACAACGAGACGTACAAGCATCTGCCGGACGGCGAGATCCATCCGGGCGAGGTCGTCGAGGAGAAGATCTCGCTGTCGGAGCGTTTCGGCCTTTGGGTCAGTTTCTATCCGTTCAAGCAGGACGACTATCTGACGATCGTCGGCCATTGGCTCAAGCATTTCGGCTGCGACGACGCCGAGATTGAGGCGGCGCGCGGCGACGCGCTCGTCTGGGCGCTCGAGCGCGGCTCGCGCTCCGGCCGGGTCGCATGGCAGTTCGCGCGCGATCGCGCGGGCCGCAAGGAGAAAGTATGAGTAGCGAAGTGACGAACGACGCGGCGCCTGCGGGCGTCGGCCGCAAGGTGACCGAAGTCGCGGTCGGCGTGCTGGTGCAGCCTGACGGCCGCTATCTGCTCGCGCAGCGGCTGCCCGGCAAGCCTTACGAGGGCTATTGGGAGTTTCCGGGCGGCAAGCTCGAGGCTGGCGAGAGTGTCGAAGAGGCGCTTGCGCGCGAGCTGCACGAGGAGCTCGGCATCGCCGTGACCGAGTGTCATCGCTGGCATACGCTCGAGCACGACTATCCGCACGCGTACGTTCGCCTGCACTTCTGCAAGGTCACGGGGTGGACGGGCGAGCCGCACAGCCGCGAAGGGCAGGCGTTCGTCTGGCAGCATCTGCCCGTCGACCTCGAGCCGCCGTTGCCCGCCGCGCTGCCCGTGCTCGAACTGCTCGCGCGCGAGCACGGCGAGACGCCGCAATAAACGTGCGCGGAACCTCGGTTCCGCAGCTTTCCTATTACCCTATTTAGTCGGCCGGACTTTTTCGGGGCGGCGATTCGCGGCACGAGCCGCGTCGGGGCCGCTTGGCGCGGCGGACGGTCAGTTGCGGCCGCCGTCTTCCCGATGGCTCGCGTCGTCGTCGGACGGCGCTTCGTCATCGGTTCCGCCGATTCGGTACTTCTCGGCTGCCCAGGCGCCGAGATCGAGCTGCTTGCAGCGGGCGGAACAGAACGGGCGAAAGCGGTTTTCGGGCGTCCAGCGCACTTCCTTGCCGCAGGACGGGCATTTCACGACGGTAGCCATACGGATGATCGATGCGGCGCGAGGCCGCAGTTACAGGTTGCAGAGCGTGAGCTGGAACGGCACGTCGATGTCGACCGCGCGCGGCCGGACATCGCCGTCCTGCGCGGTGAAGCGCACCCATAGCATGTATTTGTTCGCGCTCGCCTCGGGAATCACGCGCAGCTCGGGAGAGACGCGCACCTGCATCAGCTGGTAGGTGCGTCCGGACAGCATCTGCTGATAGCTGCCCTGCATCGCCATCACCTTCGACGCCTGCCCGGATTCGCGCGCGAGGCGCAGCACGATCATCGCGGCGTCGCGCAGCGGCAGGAGCGGCATCGCCCACTTGGCGATGTCCTGGCGGCGCTGCTCGGCGGGCCACTGCTGCCACGCGTAGTACGAAGGGAGATCGAACTTGCAGGTGCCGCCGGGGATGACCGCGCGGCTGCGGATGCTGGCGAGCCATTCGTTGTCGATCAGATGCTGGCCGGTCTTGCCCTGCATCTGCGCGAGGTTCGCAAGCGTCTGCTCGATTTCGCCGAGCACGGCTTCCAGCGCGTTCTGCTCGATGCCTGGATTGCCGCGAAACGGCGCGAGCGTCTGCCGCTGGCGTTCGAGCTCCTTCATCAGATCCGATTTCAGATCTGCGCGGCCCGCGACTTCGGAGATTTCGAACAGCGTCGTCAGCGCGACATGATGCTCTCTCGCGTCCTCTTGAGCCACGAAGAACGTGAAGCGTTCGAACAAATCTTCGAGACGCAACAGCGTGCGGATTCGCTCGTTGAACGGATACTCGTAAAGAATCAAGCGCGCTCGCCTCTCGCGGTGGGTGACCAAAATTGCAGGGACATTCTAATGCCCACTGTCTACCCTCGCAATCGCGCCATTTTTCGGGGCGTATGGCGCACGCGGCGATTTCATGCAGCGGACGCAACATATGCACCGCAAGTTCGTCATTTCTGCGCGCCGGCCGCGTGTGCGAGATAGCGTTGGTGCAGTGCGGCGACCTCGGCTGCGAGCTCGTCGTGCGACGCGCCGTCGTTGACGATCACGTCGTCGGCGGCGGCGAGACGTGCGTCGCGCGGCGCCTGGCGCGCGACGATCGCCTCCACCTGCTCGCGGCTGAAGCCGTTGCGGCGCATCACGCGCGCGATTTGCGTCTCGACGTTGCAATCGACGACGAGCACGCGGTCGACGCGCGCCTTCCACGTGCCCGATTCGACGAGCAGCGGCACGACGAAAACGACGTACGCGCCTTGCGCGGCGCTCGCTTCGCGCTCGGTTTCTTCGCGGATCAGCGGATGAGTGATCGCCTCGAGCCGCTTGCGCGCGGATTCGTCGCCGAAGATCAGCTCGCGCATCTTCGTGCGATCGAGCGAGCCGTCGGCCGCGACGAACGCGGCGCCGAACTCGCGGGCGATGAGCGGCATCGCGAGGCCGCGCGGCGCGGTGATGCGGTGCGCGATCAGATCGGTGTCGACGATCGATGCGCCGAGCTCGCCGAACAGATTCGCGACGGTTGTCTTCCCGCTGCCGATTCCGCCCGTCAATCCCACCGAGAACATAGGTCAGCCTCCGAGCAGCAGATAGAACGGCGTGCCGAAAAAGAGGGTCGCCGCACCGCCCGCCGCTAGGAATGGACCGAACGGCAGCGGTTCCTCGAAGCGCATGCGGCCGCGCCAGGTCGCGACGAGGCCGACGGCGGCGCCCGCGACCGCGGCGATCAGCACGATTTGGGGCAGCGCTTCCCAGCCGAGCCATGCGCCGAGCGCGGCGAGGAGTTTCAGGTCGCCGTAACCGATCCCTTCGATGCCGCGCAGCAACTTGAAGAGCCACAGGATGCACCAGAGAAACAGATAGCCGGCGATCGCGCCGATCACCGCGGTGCGCAGGCTCGCGAACGTCTCCCACAGATTGACGCAAAGCCCGGCCCACAGCAGCGGCAGCGTCAGCGAATCGGGCAGAAAGCCGGTCTGCATGTCGATCGCGCTCATTGCGAGAAGCGCCGCGCACAGGCCGAACGCGGCGAGCGCAGCGACGCTCGGGCCGAAGAGCAAGAGCGAACCGGCGGCGAGCGCGCCGCTCGCGAGCTCGACGAGCGGATAGCGCGCGCCGATCGGCGCATGGCAGCGGCCGCAGCGGCCGCGCAATGCGATGTAGCTCAGGACCGGCACGTTTTCCCATGCGCGCAGCACGTGGCCGCAGTGCGGGCATGCGCTGCGCGGCGCCCAGAGGTTGTAGCGCGCCGGCAGGCCGTCGTCGGCGTGCGGCTCGCCCGTCGCTTCGGCGATCTCCGCGAGCCACGCGCGCTTCATCATGATCGGCAGCCGATGAACGACGACGTTGATGAAGCTGCCGACGACGAGGCCGAGCACGATCGCGAACGCAAGCTGCATGCCCGTGGGGAGCGCCGCGAACGCGGCGAGCGGCCCGGCGGCCGCGTGCGCGGCCGGATCGGGAAGGAACGGATTGGGCGTCATCGGGGCGGTTGGCATTGCAAATGGAGTCGGATTCGGCTGCGATGCTACACCACGTTGCCGAGCTGGACGATCGGCAAGTACATCGCGACCACGAGTGCACCGATCAGCGCGCCGAGCACGACGATCACGACGGGTTCGCACATGTTCGCAAGCACGCCGATCTGTTCGTCGATGCGGCGATCGCAGAGCGCCGCGACGTCGATGAGCATCGTATCCAGCGTGCCCGATTCCTCGGCGACGGCGATCGGCTGGACGATGTCGTCCGGGAAGCACCTTTCGGCGCGCATTGCGCGGGCGAGCCGTTCGCCGTGCTGCAAGCGCGCGGCGATGCCGGCTGTCGCGAGATCGAAGCGTGCATTGCCGGTTGCGTTCGACAACGCGGCGAAAGCGTCGGTGAGGGGCGTGCCGGCGGCGAGCAGCGTGCCGAGCGCGCGGCTCCACCGGGCTGCGGCGAGCGTGCGCATGAGCGGTCCGGCGAACGGCGCGCGCAGCAGCGCCTGCGCGAGTGCAAGGCGCGCGGCCGCGGAACGGCGAGCTGCGTGGCGCAAGGCGAGGCCGGCGAGCAGTGCGAACGCGGCGACGGGCGCGCTCCAGCGCGTCACGCCAGCCGACAGCGCCAGAATGAAGCGGGTCGGCGCCGGCAGTGCGGCGCCGAAGCCCGAGAAGATCTGCTCGAACGTCGGCACGACCCAGATCAGCAGCGCTGCGGTGATCGCAAGCGCGAACAGCAGCACGGCGACGGGATAAGCGAGCGCGCCCCGGACTCGCGCATATTGCGCGGCCGCGCGCTCGCGATCGTCGGCGAGTCGTGCAAGGACGGCCGCGAGCGCCCCCGCCGTCTCGCCGACCGCGACCAGTTGGCAGAAGAGGGGATCGAACTGGCGCGGGTAGCGGCGCAGCGCGGCGGAGAACTGTCGTCCCGCAACGATCTCGCGCGCAAGGCCAGCCGCGATGCGTGGCATTTCGCTTCGCTGCATCGCTTGCGCGAGCAAGTCGAGCGACGGCGCGAGTGCGAGCCCCGCGCGCAGGAGGTCGGCGAGCTGCCGCGCGAAACGCGTGACTTCGCTCGCCCGCACGGCGGGCTGCGGCGCCGTGCCGCGCGCTTCGAGATGCAGCACCGTGACGCCCGTGCCTTTGAGCGCCGCACGGGCAGCGAACGGACTGACGGCGATCAGTGTGCCGCGCCGCCGCGCGCCGTCGGTCGTCACGCCCGCCCAGCGATATCGCGCCTCGATCGGTGGGGGCGGATTGCGCGTGCTCATGCCGCCTCCGTCGTGCCGAGCGCCTCGTCCAGGCTCGACGTGCCGTCGCGCACGCGGGCGAGCGCCGCGTCGCGCAGACTCGTCATGCCTTCGGTGCGCGCTTGCCGCGCGAGCTCGGCGCTGCTCGCGCGCGCGACGATCAGGTCGCGTTGCGCGTCGGACAGCGGCATGACTTGATGAACGCCGATGCGCCCCCGATAACCGATGCCATGGCACGCGGCGCAGCCCGCCGCCTCATAGGGACGCCAGCCGGCGTGGAGCGTAGCGGCGTCGAGGCCCGCCGCACGCAGAGCGTCGAGCGGCGCGCCGGACGGCGTACGGCACGCAGGACAGAGTCGCCGCACAAGCCGCTGCGCGGTCACGAGCCGCAGCGCGGCGGCGAGGTTGTACGGCGCGACGCCGATGTCGAGCAGTCGGGCCACCGCCGCGGGCGCGTCGTTCGTATGCAGCGTGGACAACACGAGATGCCCCGTCTGCGCGGCTTTCAGCGCGACGTCGGCGGTTTCCGCATCGCGTATCTCGCCAACCATGATGACGTCCGGGTCCTGGCGCAGGAACGCACGCAGCGCGACCGCGAAGGTCAAGCCCGCTTTCTCGCGCACGCCGACCTGATTGATTCCGTCGAGCTCGATTTCGGCCGGATCTTCGACCGTGCAGACGTTGCGCGACACGTCGTTCAGCATTTGCAGGAAGCAGTAGAGCGACAGCGTCTTGCCGCTGCCCGTCGGTCCCGTGACGAGGACGAGGCCGTGCGGCGCGCCGATCGCCGCCTCGACGCTGCGTGCCTGAGCGGCGTCGAAGCCGAGCTTGGCGAGCGACAGATTGTCGGGCAGCGTTTCGAGGCGCCGCAGCACGAGCTTTTCGCCATGCAGCGTCGGCAGCGAGCTGACCCGGTAGTCGCCCGCTCGCCCCGGCGCGAGCGTGAGCCGCAGGCGGCCGTCCTGCGGCACGCGGCGCTCGGCGATGTCCATTCGCGCGAGCACCTTGATGCGCGTCACGCATGCGTCGCGCAGATGGGCGGGCGGGCGCGCGAACTCGTGCAGCACGCCGTCGATGCGCAGGCGCACGCGCCAGCCGGATTCGCCCGGCTCGACGTGAATGTCGGACGCATCGCGTTCGTGCGCCGCGCGCAGCATGTCGGCGACGACACCTACCGCGGGCGCGTCGTCGGCGAGCTCGGCGGTGCGAGCCCGAGGCGGGGCGGACGCCGCGGGTGGGAGCGCCGCTGCGGGCCACGCGGAAGAAAAGGAAGGGTTGGGGGGCGTTGCGGACATCGGATTCGGCCTCGCGGCCGCCTGCTCGACACGATGGAGCGATCATCGCGCGTCGGGCAGGGCGGCCGCCAGTCGGCCGATCGGCCAACCGCGGCGCGCCGTCAGGCGTTCGACGCGCGCCCGCCGCGCTGCGTGCGCGGCTTGAACAGCTTGACCGTGCGCACGCCCTGGTCGTCGGTGCGCAGCACTTCGATCATCACGTCGTCGATCTTCAGACACACGTCGCCTTCGGGAATTTCCTCGAGCATTTCGAGGATCAGGCCATTGAGCGTCTTGGGGCCCGTGGTCGGCAGGCTCAGATGCAGCCAGCGGTTCAGCTCGCGCAGCGGCATGCTGCCCGCGACGATGCATTCGCCGTTCGCGTCCCAGCCGCTCTTCGAGTTTTCGCTTCGCGGCATCGTCGTCGTGAATTCGCCGATCAGCTCCTCGATGATGTCCTCCGGCGTGACGAGCCCCTGCAGCTCGCCGTATTCGTTGACGACGAGCGCCGTACGCTGCCGGCTCTCCTGGAAGAATTGCAACTGCTGGAACACGGGCGTGCCCGACGGCACGTAGTACGGTTCCGCGAGCAGCCCGCGCAGCGTTTCGCGATCGAAATCCTGATTGTGGAACGCGGCGAGCGTCTTGCGCACGTGCAGCACGCCGAGCACGCGGTCGATGTCGCCTTCGTAGACGACGAGCCGGTTGTGATAGCAGGTTTCGAGCTGATGCAGCACGTCGTCGAGCGGCGCGAGGATGTTGAGCGCCTCGATCTGGCGGCGCGGAATCATCACGTCGTCGACAGTGATGTTCTCGAGATCGAACAGATTGAGCAGGATGCTGCGGTGCTTGGTCGGCATGAAGCTGCCCGACTCGAGCACGAGCGAGCGCAGCTCCTCGGTCGACAGCCGCTGGTCGCGGCCCGCTTTCGTGTTGATCCGCAGCGTGGCGAGGATCGATCCCGACAGCGTGTTGACGAACCACACGACAGGCATCATCACGCGCATCAGCGGCGCGATCACGACGCTCGCCGGCAGCGCGATCCGTTCGGGGAACGTTGCGCCGACGATCTTCGGCGTGATCTCCGCGAACACGATGATGAGGAACGCGACGATGCCGGTCGCAATCGACAGCACGAAGTTGTTGTGGCCGAACGTGTGCAGCGCGATCGACGTCGTCAGCACCGGGATGATCGTGTTGAACAGGTTGTTGCCGATCAGGATCACGCTCAGCAACTGATCGGTTCGCGCGAGGAGCCCCTGCGTCGTTTTCGCGCCGAGCGCGCCGCGGCTCGCGAGATGTTTGAGCCGATGGCGATTGAGCGCCATCATCGCGGTTTCAGAAATGGAGAAGAAGCTGGAGCAGAGAAGAAGCAGGAAGACGGCGCTGATTTGCGCCCATAAGGGAATTTGGTCCACGCGTCGGAGAGTCGGTGAATGACAGGAATGGAAAAGACTATAGCAGAGGGGCGCGATCGGATCGTGTACGGCGCCGCGCCGTAGGTGCCGCAGCGCGACGCTCGCCGTCGCGCAAAAAAAAACCGCGCATCGTGTGCGCGGTTTTTTGCAAATCTGGTCGGGGTGAGAGGATTCGAACCTCCGGCCTCTACGTCCCGAACGTAGCGCTCTACCAGGCTAAGCTACACCCCGATTTGGACTCGATTCGTACTGCTTCGTCGCTTCGGTCTAGATCAAGACTGACGTGACGTCGAGTAAAAGCATAATTCTAGCAGGCTCTCTTTGAAAATGGAAGAGGGAAATGAAGAAATCGCTGCGGCTGCTGCGTGGGCCTCCTGGCGAGCGCATTCGAGCGTATGGTCGAGCGCGCCCGACCGCGTGATTGCGTCGAAGATCGTGTCGAAGCGGTCGGTGCCGCCCTGCTCGATCGCCTCGCGCGCGAGCGCCGACTGCTCGGGCGTGCCGCGCTCGATCAGATAGATGAGCGGCAGCGTCGGCTTGCCTTCGCGCAGGTCGTCGCCGGCGTTCTTGCCCATCGACTCGGCAGTGCCCGCGTAGTCGAGCCAGTCGTCCATGATCTGGAACGCGGTGCCGATGCGGCGGCCGTATTCGGCGGCGGCGGCTTCCGTCGGCGCGTCGGCTCCCGCGAGCACCGCGCCGAGCCGCGCGGCGGCCTCGAACAGCTTCGCCGTCTTGTAGCGGATCACCTGCATGTAGCGGGTTTCGTCGACGTCGGCGTCGTGCATGTTCAGCAGTTGCAGCACTTCGCCTTCGGAGATGATCGTCGTCGCCTCCGACAGGATCTCCATCACGCGCATCTTGCCCACGCCCACCATCATCTCGAACGAGCGCGAGTACAGGTAGTCGCCCACGAGCACGCTCGCCGCATTGCCAAACAGTGCGTTCGCGGTCTTGCGGCCGCGCCGCAGCTCGGATTCGTCGACGACGTCGTCGTGCAGCAGCGTCGCCGTGTGGATGAATTCGACGACGGCCGCGAGCACGTGCTTCTGGCTCGTGTTTTCGCCGAGCGCGCCGGCGACGAGAAGAAGAAGCGCCGGCCGCAGCCGCTTGCCGCCCGCGCCGATGATGTACTCGGCGATCTGGTTGATCAGCAGCACGTCGGACGCGAGGCTTTGCCGGATGACGCGATTCACCTGCTCCATATCGCTTGCGATCGGGGCGAGCAGGTGGGCGGCGCTGAGGGAGGGGGTGGCAGTCGACGACATGATCATGGAAATTGGTAGTGCCGCGGATTATAAGGCGAATCGCCGTTGAGCCGAGCCGTCGTGCGACTTCATCGCGCGTTTTTCGGCCGTCCGGCCGATGTCCGCGCCACGATCAGGCGCGCAAGACGTGGATGGGCTTTGACCGAAGCGCTAACTCTATGTATAATCACGCGTTTTCCGCGCACGGTGTGCGGAAAAATGGATCCAGAGTGAGGTTCTCAATGTACGCGGTCATAAAAACCGGCGGCAAGCAGTACAAGGTTGCCGTTGGCGAAAAACTGAAAGTAGAACAGATACCGGCAGACATTGACGCAGAAATCACGCTCGACCAGGTTCTCGCAGTGGGCGAAGGCGAATCGATTAAGTTCGGTACGCCGCTGGTCAGTGGGGCTTCCGTCAAGGCTACCGTCGTATCTCACGGTCGTCATGCCAAGGTCACCATCTTCAAGATGCGTCGCCGGAAGCACTACCAAAAGCACGGCGGCCACCGCCAGAACTACACCGAGCTGCGCATCGACGCGATCAACGCGTAAGCGCCTTCCTCGGTAAAGGAGCAATCAGATGGCACACAAAAAAGCAGGCGGCTCGTCCCGGAACGGCCGCGACTCCGAGTCGAAGCGTCTCGGCGTCAAGGTGTATGGCGGCCAGGCGATCAACGCGGGCGGCATCATCGTGCGTCAACGCGGCACGCGCATGCACGCAGGCGAAAACGTCGGCATGGGCAAGGACCACACGCTCTTCGCGCTGGTCGACGGCCACGTGAAGTTCACGACGAAGGGCGCCGACAAGAAGCATACGGTCGTCGTCGTTCCGGCCGCTGCCTGAGTTCAGGCGCGACGGGCTTCGTAGCCAAGAAAAGGCCCCGCGGTAGCAGCGGGGCCTTTTTTATTTTGCGCGCGTCTTGCGCGCGGGCACCCGGCGCGCGCGTCGGCCGTTCGGCCGATTGGTCAAGCGCTGCGCCGCGCGGCACAATAGCGGGAATGGCAGCACATACTGAACGGAGTGACGGATGAAGTTCATTGACGAAGCGCGAATCGAAGTCATCGCCGGAGACGGGGGCGATGGCAGCGCGTCGATGCGCCGCGAGAAATTCGTCCCGTTCGGCGGGCCGGACGGCGGCGACGGCGGCCGCGGCGGCAGTGTCTACGTGATCGCGGATCGCAACATCAATACGCTGATCGACTATCGGTACGCGAAGAAGCACCTGGCGCGCAACGGCGAGAACGGTCGCGGCTCGGATTGCTACGGCAAGGGCGGCGACGACATCACGCTGCGCATGCCCGTCGGCACCGTGATCAACGACATGGATACGGGCGAGCTGATCGCCGATCTGACCGAGCACGATCAGAAGGTGCTCGTTGCGAAGGGCGGCGCGGGCGGCCTCGGCAATCTGCATTTCAAGTCGAGCACGAACCGCGCGCCGCGCCAGAAGACGGACGGCAAGCCGGGCGAGCGGCGCATGCTGAAGCTCGAGCTGAAGGTGCTTGCGGACGTGGGCCTCCTCGGGATGCCCAACGCCGGCAAGTCGACGTTCATTTCGTCGGTGTCGAACGCAAAGCCGAAGATCGCCGACTATCCGTTCACGACGCTCGCGCCGAATCTCGGCGTCGTGCGCGTCGGGCCGGGCAAGAGCTTCGTGATTGCCGACATTCCGGGCCTGATCGAAGGCGCGGCGGAGGGCGCGGGCCTCGGTCACCAGTTCCTGCGGCATCTGCAGCGCACGGGTCTCCTGTTGCATCTCGTCGATCTCGCGCCGTTCGACGAAAACGTCGATCCCGTTGCGGAGGCGAAGGCGATCGTCGGCGAGTTGCGCAAGTACGACGAATCGCTGTACGAGAAACCGCGCTGGCTCGTCCTGAACAAGCTCGACATGGTGCAGGAGGGCGAGCGCGGCGCGCGCGTCGCCGATTTCGTCGAGCGCTTCGGCTGGACGGGCCCCGTATTCGAGATCTCCGCGCTGACCGGCCAAGGCTGCGAAGCCCTCGTCTACGCGATCTATGACTATCTTGCCGAACATTCGGATGCGCATCGCGCCGAGCTCGCCGAGGATCTGGCGTCGGACGTGCGCTTTCGCGACGTACCGCCCGCGGCGGGCGAGCCGCGCGAGCGTGAAGCCGACGCGCCCTAAGCATATTCGCCGCCGCAACGCGCCGAGCGGTTCGCTCGGTGCGTGAGAGATTCAATCGCGCATCATTCACAGGATTCACAGGAGACAGCGCACGATGCGTTCGATCATCGCCGATTCGAAGCGCCTGGTAGTGAAGGTCGGCTCGAGCCTCGTCACCAACGACGGTCGCGGGCTCGACCATGACGCCATCGGCCGATGGGCCGCCCAGATCGCCGCGTTGCGTGGCGCGGGCAAGGAGGTGGTGCTCGTGAGCTCAGGTGCGATCGCGGAAGGGATGCAGCGCCTCGGCTGGAACAAGCGGCCGCGTGAAATCGACGAACTGCAGGCGGCCGCGGCCGTCGGGCAGATGGGGCTCGCGCAGGTGTACGAGAGCCGCTTTGCCGAGCACGGTATCCGTACAGCGCAGATTCTCCTCACGCACGCGGATCTTGCCGATCGCGAGCGCTATCTGAACGCGCGTTCGACGCTCCTCACGCTGCTGCGGCTCGGCGTCGTGCCGATCATCAACGAGAACGACACCGTCGTCACCGACGAGATCAAGTTCGGCGACAACGACACGCTCGGTGCGCTCGTTGCGAACCTGATCGAAGGCGACGCGCTCATCATCCTGACCGACCAGCAGGGCCTCTTCACCGCCGATCCGCGCAAGGACCCGAGCGCGACGCTCGTCGCCGAGGCGAGCGCCGGCGCGCACGAGCTGGAGGCGATGGCGGGCGGCGCGGGCTCGAGCATCGGCCGTGGCGGCATGCTGACGAAAATCCTCGCGGCGAAGCGCGCCGCGCATAGCGGAGCGAACACGGTGATCGCGAGCGGCCGCGAGCGCGATGTGCTCGTGCGGCTCGCGTCGGGCGAAGCGATCGGCACGCAACTGATCGCACGCACCGCGCGGATGGCGGCGCGCAAGCAATGGATGGCCGATCACCTGCAGATGCGCGGCCACGTCGTCATCGATGCGGGCGCCGTCGACAAGCTGACGGCGGGCGGCAAGAGCCTGCTGCCGATCGGCGTCGTCGCGGTGCAGGGCGTGTTCGCGCGCGGCGAAGTGATCGCGTGCGTCGACGATGCGGGGCGCGAAGTTGCGCGCGGGATCACGAATTACAGCAGCGCCGAGACGAAGCTGATCCAGCGCAAGCCGAGCGGCGAGATCGAAGCGGTGCTCGGCTACATGCTCGAGCCCGAGCTGATTCATCGGGACAACCTCGTCGTCGTCTGACGACGCCGCGCGTCGAGCGAAGCCGAACGAACAAAACGAACAAAACGAAAAAGCCCGCACGTGCGGGCTTTTTTTGCGTTTGTCGCGCTGTCGCGGCGCTGCTTCGCGGCCGATCTTCGGCGCATTCGCGCGTCCCGCCTGCCGGGGCGCCAGCAGGCGGTCGCGTGTCCGGCAGCACCCAATTAGCGGATCACAGGATCAACGGATCTGATTGAGCGTCGTCCGGTTGTAGCGAATGTTCTCGACGATCGATTGGCGCTTGCCCGCCGGCATCTTGTTCGCGCAGAAGAAGTCCTGATAAAGCGCCGCATGGTACGCATTCAGCTCGCCGTTCTCGATGCGCTGCCAATCGGTTTCGACCGTGCGGTCCCAGCCGTCGTGGTCCGCGTTCAGGCCCGCATACTGGCGCCATTCATACGTATCGCAGCGAATGCCTTCGTAGTTGACGTTGCGCGCGCCGGCAGGGCTTGTCACGACGACGACATAGCGGACGACGCCGTCGGTGCCGACGTCGAGCGACTTCGAATCGACGAGGAACTTGAGCGGCGTGTTCTGCGACACGTTGAACGGCAGCAAATCGCTCGTCTGCGGCAGCGGCGGCAGCTTCTCGACCTTGTTTTCAGCCCATTGCGGCTGACGGTCGAGCAAGTAGGTGAACGCGCTGTCGTCCTTGTTGGACGGGGTGTTCGAATGAGCGCAGCCGGCCAGCGCGGCGGCCGCGGCAATCGACGCGGCGGCAAGAGCAATCGCTTTCAATATGCATACCTCGTAAAAAAGCGCGGCATCCTTCAATGCCGCGCCCGGTCATGCGTTTTTCATTCCCGCCGGACGAGCCCGCGCGTCAGTCGCGCAAGATCAGGCGGGGAGGATTTTCGTCGAGCGTGCTCGCGCCCGGCTCGATTTCCGAACAGACTGCCGACGCGTCGATCGCTGCCGGTGTTTCCGCGGCCGCGTGCCCGTTCGCGACGCGCGGATAGCGCGTCGCGCGCGGACCGCGCGACTTGTCGGGGCGCTGCGCCGGGCGGCGCAGGAAACGCGACAGTTCGGTCAACGCCAACTGATATACATCCCGCTTGAACTCGATCACCGCGTCGAGTGGCACCCAGTATTCGTTCCAGCGCCACGCATCGAACTCCGGATGATCCGTCGCGCGCAGGCAGATGTCGCAATCGCGCCCGACCATTCGCAGCAGGAACCAGATCTGCTTCTGGCCGCGATAATGACCGCGCACTTCGCGCTTGATGAACTTGTCTGGCACCTCATAACGCAACCAGTCGCGAGTGCGGCCGATGATCTTGACGTGTTCCGGCAGCAGCCCGGTTTCCTCGTGCAGTTCCCGGTACATCGCCTGCATCGGGGTCTCGCCGTACTTGATGCCCCCTTGCGGAAACTGCCAGGAATGCTCGCGGAGCCGCTTGCCCCAAAACACTTCGTTGCGCGCGTTCAAGAGGATGATGCCGACGTTCGGGCGAAAGCCTTCACGATCCAGCATACAACCACCTTCGAATCCTTTAAAATTGCTTTGATTATAAACAGATAACGGGCGTTGCGCACCGGAACGGAGCGAATCCGGGCGGGGCGCGTCAACTACACTGTCCCCGATTTGTCTGCTATGTCAGCTGCGCCGCACACTGTCAGGCGCAGTCGTTTATTCACCCTTAGACTTTTTTCGGGCGGCCCGCGTTGGCCGCTGCTAATGGAACCGTTCGCATGAAAGCCTCCCGTTTCTTTATCGGCACCCTGAAGGAAGCACCCGCCGACGCCGAGATCGTCAGTCACAAGCTGATGGTGCGCGCAGGCATGATCCGCCGCGTCGCCGGCGGCATCTACAACTATCTGCCGGTCGGCCTGCGCTCGATTCGCAAGGTCGAGGCGATCGTGCGCGAGGAGATGAACCGTGCGGGCGCGATCGAACTGCTGATGCCCGCCGTGCAGCCGGCCGAGCTGTGGCAGGAGTCGGGGCGCTGGGAGCAGTATGGCCCGGAGCTGCTGCGCTTCAAGGATCGCAAGCAGAACGAATTCGTGATCGGGCCGACGCACGAAGAGGTGATCACCGACATCGCGCGCAACCAGATCAAGAGCTACCGGCAGATGCCGGTGAACTTCTACCAGATCCAGGCGAAGTTCCGCGACGAGATCCGCCCGCGCTTCGGCGTGATGCGCGGGCGCGAATTCATCATGAAGGATGCGTACTCGTTCGACAAGGACCACGAAGGCCTCAAGGAATCGTACAAGAAGATGTACGACGCGTACGTGCGGATCTTCACGCGGATCGGCCTCGAGTTCCGCCCGGTCGCAGCCGACAACGGCTCGATCGGCGGCAGCGGCTCGCACGAATTCCACGTGATCGCCGATACCGGCGAGGACGCGATCGCCTACTGCCCGACGTCCGACTTCGCGGCGAACGTCGAGGCGGCCGAGGCGCTGCCGCTGCTCGCTAGCCGTGCGGCGCCCGCCGAGGCGATGCAGAAGGTCGCGACGCCCGGCAAGGCGAAGTGCGAGGCGGTCGCCGAGCTGATGGGCATTCCGCTCGAGCGCACGATCAAGTCGATCGTGCTCGCGACCGACAACGACGGCGCCGAGCCGACGATCTGGTTGCTGATGCTGCGCGGCGACCACGATCTGAACGAGATCAAGGCGGCGAAGCTGCCGGGCTTGGCCGGCTATCGCTTCGCGACCGAGGCGGAGATCGTCGAGTGGTTCGGCACGCCGCCCGGCTATCTCGGCCCGATCGGCACGAAGAAGCCGGTGCGCGTGGTCGCCGATCGCACGGTCGCGAACATGAGCGACTTCGTCGTCGGCGCGAACGAGGTCGATTACCACATCGCCGGCGTGAACTGGGGCCGCGACCTGCCGGAGCCCGTGATCGCCGACATCCGCAACGTGAAGGCGGGCGATCCGTCGCCGGACGGCAAGGGCGCGCTCGACATCTGCCGCGGCATCGAAGTCGGCCACGTGTTCCAGCTCGGCACGAAGTATTCGGATGCGATGGGCGCGACGTTCATCGACGAATCGGGCAAGGCGCAGCCGATGGTGATGGGCTGCTACGGGATCGGCGTCACGCGGATTCTCGGCGCGGCGATCGAGCAGAATTTCGACGACAAGGGGATCATCTGGCCGGAGGCGATCGCGCCGTTCGAGATCGTGCTCTGCCCGATGGGCTATGACCGCAGCGACGCGGTGCGCGAAGCGGCCGACAAGCTCTACGCGGATCTGGCCGCGGCGGGCGTCGACGTGATCCTCGACGATCGCGGCGAGCGCCCGGGCGTGATGTTCGCCGACTGGGAGCTGATCGGCGTGCCGCACCGCCTCGTGATCGGCGAGCGCGGCCTGAAGGACGGCAAGATCGAGTACCAGGGCCGCCGCGACGCCGAAGCGACGCTGCTGCCCGCCGATTCGGCCGCGGCGACGGTCGTCGAGAAGGTCCGCGCGGCGCTCGGCCGCTGATCGTCGACGAAGCGAAGAGAAGAGGGAGGCGCGTTGGAGTCGAATTTCCTGTCGGCGACGGTGCTTCTCGTCCTCATCACCGATCCGCTCGGCAACATCCCGCTCGTCATCGCCGCGCTGCGGGACGTGCCGCGCGAGCGGCGCGTGAAGGTCATCCTGCGCGAAGTGGCGATCGCGTTCGTGATCCTGCTGTTCTTCATGGTCGTCGGCGACCGCTTCCTGCGGATGATGAGCCTGACCGACCTGTCGCTGCGGATCGGCGGCGGGATCGTGCTGTTCCTGATCGCGCTCAGGATGATCTTCCCGCATCCGGACGGCGCGCTCGGCAACGATCCGCGCACGGGCGGCGAGCCGTTCATCGTGCCGCTCGCGATTCCGGCGCTCGCCGGGCCGTCGGCACTCGCGACGGTGATGCTGCTCACGTCGCAGGCGCCGGGCAAGATGCTCGAATGGGCGGGCGCGCTGACAGTGACGATGCTCGTCTGCGCGGTTACGCTCGTGCTCGCCGAGCGGATTCAGCAGTGGCTCGGCGAGCGCACGGTGGTTGCGTTCGAGCGGCTGATGGGGCTCGTGCTGGTCGCGATTTCGGTCGAGATGATGATGGCGGGCATCCGCACCTTCGTTCACCAGTTGTGACGAACCGGCGTGACGATCGGCCGACGCTTTGCGCCGCCATCGATCGCCTAATAAAGAAAAGCGGCTCGCGCACGATGCGCGAGCCGCTTTTTTGTTTCCGACGGGGCGACGCTCGACGCCGCCGCGCGGGCGTCAGACGTCCGCCGTCAGCGCGCGGATCGTCGGCAGGTTGCGCCAGTAGCCCTTCGCGTCCATCCCGCAGCCGAACACGTAGCGGTCCGGCACCGCGAACCCGCAGTAGTCCGGATGCAGCGGCTTCGCCTTCGTGAGCGTCTTCTCGCACAGCACCGCGGAGAGGAAGCGCGTCGCGCCCATCTCGAGGATGCGGTCGCGGATCGCGGCCATCGTTTCGCCTTCGTCGAGGATGTCGTCGAGCACGAGCACGATGCGGTCCTTCACCGATTCGCGCGGCGCGACGCGCCAATGCATCTCGGGGCTGCCCTTCGTCGTGTTGCGGTAGCGGGTCAGGTGGATGTAGTCGAACTCGAGCGGGAAATCGAGGTGCGGCAGCAGCATGCCGGTGAACACCGCCGCACCGCCCATCACCGACAGCACGAGCGGAAACTCCTCGCCGATCTGGCCGCGGATCTCCGCGGCCATCCTGCCGATCGACGCGTTGACTTCGTCGGCGGAGACGATCTCTTCGGAGTGTTGGAAAATGTGGAGGGCTTCTTCTCGATTCATGAGGTCTGGCGAGCGGTCTCGTCTGGGGTACCAATAAGAATGAAACAATGCGGCGCCACGTGCTACAGCATATACCCGCGCGCGGCGCCGCGGCGAATCAGCGCAGGCCGGGCATCATGCCCTTTATGCCGCGCATCATCTTCTGCAGGTTGCCGCCCTTCAACTTCTTCATCATCGTGCGCATCTGGTCGTACTGATTGAGCATCCGGTTGACTTCCTGCACCGGCACGCCCGCGCCCGCGGCGATCCGGCGCTTGCGCGTCGCCTTGATGATCTCGGGCTTCGCGCGCTCGGCGGGCGTCATCGAACTGATGATGCCTTCCATCCGGCGGATCTGCTTTTCGGCCTGGCCCATGTCGGCGCCGGCCGCGGCCTGCTGGAACTGCGCGGGCAGCTTGTCCATCAGCGACGACAGCCCGCCCATGTTCTTCATTTGCGAGATTTGCGCGCGGAAGTCGTTCAGGTCGAAGTCGCCGCCTTTCTTCACCTTGTTGGCGAGCTTCTCCGCAGCCTGGATGTCGACGCCGCGCTGCGCTTCCTCGACGAGCGCGAGGATGTCGCCCATCCCGAGGATTCGGTTCGCCATCCGGTCGGGGTGGAACACTTCGAGGCCGTCGAGCTTTTCGGCGACGCCGACGAACTTGATCGGCTTGCCCGTCACGTGGCGCACCGACAGCGCGGCGCCGCCGCGCGAGTCGCCGTCGAGCTTCGTCAGCACGACGCCCGTGAGCGGCAGCGCGTCGTTGAACGCCTTCGCGGTGTTGACGGCGTCCTGGCCGAGCATCGCGTCGACGACGAAGAGCGTCTCGACTGGCTTGAGCGCCGCGTGCAGCGCGGCGATCTCCTGCATCATCGCTTCGTCGATGCCGAGGCGGCCCGCGGTGTCGACGAGCAGCACGTCGTGATAGTGGCGCTTTGCCCAGTCGACGGCTGCGTTTGCGATGTCGACGGGCTTCTGGTCGGGCGTCGACGGGAAGAAGTCGGCGCCGACCTGCTCGCTCACCGTTTTCAGCTGCGCGATGGCGGCCGGGCGATAGACGTCGCACGAGACCGTGAGCACCTTCTTCTTGTACTTCTCGCGCAGGAGCTTCGCGAGCTTGCCGACGGTCGTCGTCTTGCCGGCGCCCTGCAGGCCCGCCATCAGGATGATCGCGGGCGGCGTGACGGCGAGGTTCAGCTCGGCCGCCTTGCCTTCGTAGTCGCCGCCGATCACGGCGGTCAGTTCCTTCTGGACCACGCCGACGAGCGCCTGACCGGGCGACAGGCTGCTGATCACCTCCTCGCCGAGCGCTTTTTCCTTGACCTTCGCGATGAAGTCGCGGACGACGGGCAGCGCGACGTCGGCTTCGAGGAGCGCAAGCCGCACCTCGCGGAGCATCTCCTGGGTGTTCGCCTCGGTGAGCCGGGCCTCGCCGCGCAGCGTCTTGACGACGCGCGCCATCCGTTGGGTGAGATTGTCGAGCATGGGGAGCGATGGACAGTGAAGCCCGCAGGCGCGAGTGGGACAAAAAGCCGGCCGTCGCGGGTAGGGGGCCTAGTGTAAACTTCGAACATGGATATTGTACTGTATGCCCTCACCGCGCTCCTGTATGGCGGCCTCGCCGTCGCCGGCTGGCGCACGCGCCGCATGGGCGAGGCGGGGCCGTTCGTCGCGAGCGTGCCGTCCGTTCCGCACGTGCGCGAACCTGCGCCGCCCGGGATGGGCGGGCTCGGGCGCGCGCTTCTCGGCGCCGCGCTGCTCGCGCACGGGGTGCTGCTGCACATGACGATCTTCCCGCACGACGCGATGGTGTTCGGCTTCGCGTTCGCGCTGTCGGCGATGTTCTGGCTCGGCGCCGGCATCTACTGGGTCGAGAGCTTCTTCTTTCCGCTCGACGGCATGCGGCTTCTCGTGCTGCCGCTCGCGTGCGTCGCGTCGCTCCTGCCGCTCGCGTTCGGCGGCGTGCGCGTGCTGCCGTATGCGGCCGCGCCGCTCTTCAAGGTGCACTTCCTGATCGCGAACATCGCGTATGGGCTCTTCGCGATCGCGGCGCTCCACGCGGTGCTGATGCTGATGGTCGAGCGGCGTCTGCACGCGCTGCGGCGCGACGGGTTTCGCGAGTCGGCGGGCTGGGTCGCCGGCTGGCTCGACACGCTGCCGCCGCTCCTGACGCTCGAGAAGCTGCTGTTTCGCCTCATCGGCGCGGGCTTCGTCCTGCTCACGCTGACGCTCGCGACGGGCATCCTGTTCAGCGAGCAGATTGACGCGCGCGCGCTCAAGCTCGATCACAAGACCGTGTTCGCGATCCTGTCCTGGCTGATGTTCGGCGGGCTCCTCGTCGCGCACAAGACGTCCGGCTGGCGAGGCCGCGGCGTGGCACGCTGGGTGCTCGCGTCGTTCGTCGCGCTGCTGCTCGCCTACGTCGGCAGCCGCTTCGTTCTCGAGGTGCTGCTGCACCGTTCCGTGGTTTGATCACCTGATCTCGATGCGACAAATCCTTCTTCTCATCGTGCTGTTCTTCGCGAGCTCGTGGCTCGCGAGAAAGATTCGCCGGGCGCAGGCACGCGGCGACGGCCCGTTCGCGGGCGGCGCGGGCCACACCGCGGATTCCGCGTCAGGCCCGGGCGGCGCGGCTCATGCGGGCCGCGCGCGCGACGCCGCGCTGCCGGAGCCGATGGTCCGCTGCGCGGAGTGCGGCGTGCATGCGCCGAAGAGCGATGCAGTCGCCGCAGGCGGCGAGTATTTCTGCAGTCCGGAGCACGCGGCGCGCCACGCCGCGCATTCGGGCGGCCGCAGCGAACCATGAGCGACGTGCGGCGCTTCACCGTCGACGCCGACGGCTGGGTCGACGGCGTGCGGCGCGAGCCGTCGCCGAATTTCGAGGCGCGGCCCGACGGCGCCGTGCCTTCGCTCGTGGTGATCCACAACATCAGTCTGCCTCCCGGCGAGTTCGGTGGCGACGCGATCGTCGAGCTGTTCCAGAATCGTCTCGACTGCGACGCGCATCCGTACTACGCCGCGCACCTGCGCGGCGTGCGGGTCTCCGCGCATTTCCTGATCCGGCGCGACGGTGCGCTGATCCAGTTCGTGTCGTGCGACGCGCGCGCTTGGCACGCGGGCGCGTCGAGCTTCTTCGGCCGCGAGCGCTGTAACGATTTTTCAATTGGCATCGAGCTCGAAGGCGCGGACGACGTCGCGTTCGATGCGCCGCAATACGCGACGCTCGCCGCGCTCGCGCGCGCGCTCGCCGCGCATTACCCGATCGATGCGTTCGCGGGCCACGAGCATGTCGCGCCCGGACGCAAGACCGATCCCGGTCCGCACTTCGATTGGCAACGTCTTGCAGACGATGCCGGTTTCCCGCCGCGATACTTTCCCTATCGGAAGCACTGAGCGGGGTCTTTTTGACACGCGCCGCATCGTTGCAGTGGCCGCGCCTTGTCGCGTCGGCGTATCGCGCTTGTCAATAGACCGCGAGCAAATTTTTCCTTTGGCGCTCGCGCGAGGCTCCACTATACTTTGGGCCAATCGAGCAGTTCGGCACTACATATAGTGTGTCGATCGGGGGCATTTTCCGTTCCCGACCGCAGTCCCGGCGTTGCCGCCGGAACGCGACATTCTCAATGCGGCG
Organism: Burkholderia sp. MSMB1498; assembly: GCF_001526245.1. Lineage (NCBI taxonomy): Bacteria > Pseudomonadati > Pseudomonadota > Betaproteobacteria > Burkholderiales > Burkholderiaceae > Burkholderia > Burkholderia sp. MSMB1498. Next base: position 123,854 of record NZ_LOYJ01000084.1, on the reverse strand, counting down.
CATCCGGCCAGCGGTCCGGCGCGCTGCGACCCACGTGGAAAAGTGCAGCCGGGGGCGCGATGCGCATGAAGAAGACCAGTGTCGAATCAAGCGCGTCGTTCGGACCCAACCGGCAAGGCAGCCGCTTCTTCCGCGTCTTACCGCTCGCGCACCTTGTGGCGCACCGTTCGTTTTAATCCGCGGTTCCTGCCGCATCACCCAACACCAGGAGTTTTGCCCATGCAAACCACCGACAACGCGACGTCCCAATTCGAGAGCGCGGCGAGCCGCTCTCTCGCCGGGGGCGCGCAAGGCGCGCCGGCAATTGCGTCGCAGACGACGTACGCCGACTACAAGGTGATCCGCCGCAACGGCAGCGTGGTGTCGTTCGAACCGTCGAAGATCGCGATCGCGGTGACGAAGGCGTTCCTGGCCGTCAACGGCGGCCAGGGCGCCGCGTCGGCACGCGTGCGCGAGCTCGTCGAGCAACTGACGCAATCCGTCGTGCGCGCGCTTGTGCGCAGCCGCCCGAACGGCGGCACGTTCCATATTGAAGACATTCAGGATCAGGTCGAGCTCGCGCTGATGCGCGGCGGCGAGCACAACGTCGCGCGCGCGTACGTGCTGTATCGCGAGAAGCGCCACCTCGAGCGCGTTCACGCGGGCGAGGCGGCGGCCGTCGAATCGTCGACGGGCGGCGGCATCAACGTGACGGACAACGGCGTCACGCGTGCGCTCGACCTGAACGCGCTGCGCGCGCTGATCGTGTCGGCGTGCGAAGGCCTGGGCGACGCGGTGAGCCCGGAGCCGATCGTCTCGGAAACGGTCAAGAACCTGTACGACGGCGTGCCGATGACCCAGGTCTACGACTCGGCGATCCTGGCCGCGCGCACGATGATCGAGAAGGACCCGGCGTACAGCCAGGTCACGGCGCGCATCCTGCTGCACACGATCCGCCGCGAGATCCTCGGCGAGGAAGTGACGCAGGCGGAAATGTCGACGCGCTACGCCGAGTATTTCCCGCAGTTCCTGAAGCGCGGCGTCGAAGCCGAGCTGCTCGACGACAAACTGCTGCAGTTCGACCTGAAGCGCCTCGGCGACGCGCTCGACGCGAGCCGCGACCTGCAGTTCGGCTACCTCGGCCTGCAGACGCTGTACGACCGCTACTTCCTGCACGTCGACGGCACCCGCATCGAGATGCCGCAGGCGTTCTTCATGCGCGTCGCGATGGGCCTCGCGCTGAACGAGATCGACCGCGAAGCGCGCGCGATCGAGTTTTACAACGTGCTGTCGAGCTTCGACTTCATGAGCTCGACGCCGACGCTCTTCAACTCGGGCACGCGCCGCTCGCAGCTGTCGTCGTGCTACCTGACGACGGTCGCGGACGATCTCGACGGCATCTATGAAGCGCTGAAGGACAACGCGCTGCTGTCGAAATTCGCGGGCGGCCTCGGCAACGACTGGACCCGCGTGCGTGCGCTCGGCTCGCATATCAAGGGCACGAACGGCAAGTCGCAAGGCGTGGTGCCGTTCCTGAAGGTCGTCAACGACACGGCGGTCGCGGTGAACCAGGGCGGCAAGCGCAAGGGCGCGGTGTGCGCGTACCTGGAGTCGTGGCACCTCGACATCGAGGAATTCCTCGAGCTGCGCAAGAACACGGGCGACGACCGCCGCCGCACGCACGACATGAACACGGCGAACTGGATTCCCGACCTGTTCATGAAGCGCGTGATGGAAGGCGGCGACTGGACGTTGTTCTCGCCGTCGACCTGCCCGGACCTGCACGACAAGTTCGGCGCCGAGTTCGAGGCGGCGTACGTCGGCTACGAAGAGAAGGTCGCGCGCGGCGAGATCAAGCTGTTCAAGAGGATTCCGGCGCAGCAGCTCTGGCGCAAGATGCTCGGGATGCTGTTCGAGACCGGCCACCCGTGGATCACGTTCAAGGACCCGTGCAACGTGCGTTCGCCGCAACAGCACGTCGGCGTCGTCCACTCGTCGAACCTGTGCACGGAAATCACGCTGAACACGAGCGACACCGAGATCGCCGTCTGCAACCTCGGCTCGGTGAACCTCGTCGCGCACCTCGCGAAGCAGGCCGACGGCAGCTACGCGCTGGACCAGGAAAAGCTCAAGCGCACGGTCGGCGTCGCGATGCGGATGCTCGACAACGTCATCGACATCAATTATTACGCGGTCGCGAAGGCGCGCAACTCGAACCTGAAGCACCGTCCGGTCGGCCTCGGCATCATGGGCTTCCAGGACTGCCTGCACCTGCTGCGCACGCCGTACGCGTCGGAGGAGGCGGTCGAATTCGCCGATCGCTCGATGGAAGCGGTCTGCTACTACGCGTACTACGCGTCGACCGAGCTCGCCGAAGAGCGCGGCCGCTACTCGAGCTACCGCGGCTCGCTGTGGGATCGCGGCATCCTCCCGCAGGACACGCTGAAGCTGCTGACGGAAGCCCGCGGCGGCTACGTCGAGGTCGACACGAGCGCAACGCTCGACTGGCCGGCGCTGCGCGCGCGGATCGACTCGTTCGGCATGCGCAACTCGAACTGCGTCGCGATCGCGCCGACGGCGACGATCTCGAACATCATCGGCGTGTCGGCGTGCATCGAGCCGACCTTCCAGAACCTGTACGTGAAGTCGAACCTGTCGGGCGAATTCACGGTGGTCAACGAGTACCTGGTGCGCGACCTGAAGGAGCGCGGCCTGTGGGACGAGGTGATGGTCGCCGACCTGAAGTACTTCGACGGCATGCTGTCGCGCATCGACCGTATCCCCGCCGACCTGCGCGCGATCTACGCGACCGCGTTCGAAGTCGATCCGAAGTGGCTCGTCGAGGCGGCGTCGCGCCGTCAGAAGTGGATCGACCAGGCGCAGTCGCTGAACATCTACATGGGCGGCGCGTCGGGCAAGAAGCTCGACGAGGTCTACAAGCTCGCGTGGCTGCGTGGCCTGAAGACGACGTACTACCTGCGCACGATGGCGGCGACGCACGTCGAGAAGTCGACGGTCGCGCACGGCGCGCTGAACGCGGTGCCGACTTCGGGCGGCTCGAGCGGCGGTGCCGCGGGCGGCGCGCAAGGCGCGGCGGGTGGTTTCGGCGCGGCGGGCGGCGATGCGCAGTCGGGTGCGCTGAGCGCGGCGCCGATCGAAGCGGACGGTCCGGTGTGCACGATGCGCCCGGGCGATCCGGGCTTCGAAGAGTGCGAAGCGTGCCAGTGATGCGGCGCGCGTAGCGCGCAAAGAGCGCGAGCGGCGCGTGGCGAAGACCGATAAAGGTTGAAGTGCGCGCCGCTCTCTACTAAAAAAAATGATAAGGAATCTGTAACGCAGCGAACGCGTTGCAGCGAGCAGGAAGAGTGATCGAAACAGCCCCGACGACGTCGCGTTTCGATCCGCGTTCGATGCGTCGAGCGCACCTCGCGAATCACGTGCGGCACACATCGCGCTCCGCATGAATGACGATGCGTTGCTCAAAGTGTTGTATCGAGGTCGCAACGCGAATCGAAAAAAGGATTTTTCGTGAGCGAACCCTTTTATCGCTCAGGAAAAGATGGTACAAACCGATCTAAATTGATGGTGAGAATTTATGCTCAACTGGGATGACGAGAAGACTGCCGTAACTCCCGCGAGCGGAGCGCAGCAAAACGCGATGCGCGACCCCGCAGGAATGGCCGTCGGATTGCAGGCTGCGGTGCCTGCCGCTCATCAAGCTTCGTCGGCGCGCGACATCTTCGCGGGCGATTTCGCGGTAGCGCCGCATGCGCCGGCAGCCGTCGCTTCGGAAGCGCGCGTCAACGTCGCCGACAAGCGCATCATCAACGGCCAGACCGACGTCAATCAGCTCGTGCCGTTCAAGTACAAGTGGGCGTGGGAGAAGTACTTGGCCGGCTGCGCGAATCACTGGATGCCGCAGGAAATCAACATGTCCCGCGACATCGCGCTGTGGAAGGACCCGAACGGCCTGACGGAAGACGAGCGCCGGATCGTCAAGCGCAACCTCGGCTTCTTCGTGACGGCCGATTCGCTCGCGGCGAACAACATCGTGCTCGGCACGTACCGCCACATCACGGCGCCGGAGTGCCGGCAGTTCCTGCTGCGACAGGCGTTCGAAGAGGCGATCCACACGCACGCGTACCAATATATTGTCGAATCGCTCGGCCTCGACGAAGGCGAGATCTTCAACGCGTACCACGAGGTCGAGTCGATCCGCGCGAAGGACGAGTTCCTGATTCCGTTCATCCATACGCTGACCGACCCGGCTTTCAAGACGGGCACGCTGGAAGCCGATCAGAAGCTGCTGAAGTCGCTGATCGTGTTCGCGTGCGTCATGGAAGGCCTGTTCTTCTACGTCGGCTTCACGCAAATTCTCGCGCTCGGCCGTCAGAACAAGATGACGGGCGCGGCGGAGCAATATCAGTACATCCTCCGCGACGAGTCGATGCACTGCAACTTCGGGATCGACTTGATCAACCAGATCAAGCTCGAGAACCCGCACCTGTGGACGGCCGAATTCCGCGCCGAGATCCGCGAGCTGTTCAAGCACGCCGTCGATCTCGAGTATCGCTACGCGGAGGACACGATGCCGCGCGGCGTGCTGGGCCTGAACGCGTCGATGTTCAAGAGCTACCTGCGCTTCATCTGCAATCGCCGCTGCCAGCAGATCGGCCTCGATCCGCTGTTCCCGAACGAGGAAAACCCGTTTCCGTGGATGAGCGAGATGATCGACTTGAAGAAGGAACGCAACTTCTTCGAGACGCGGGTGATCGAGTATCAGACGGGCGGCGCGCTGTCGTGGGAGTGACCCGGCGCGCAGTCGACGAGTAACGATGTGGATGCCGGGCGCCGTGCCCGGCACAAGGTTTAGGAGCAAGAACGCCTGATGCAAAGCATGTCCGGCGCCTCAAGGGCCCAAGTACACGACAGGCACTTTGCGAACCCTTCAGTGGGATGGGCAAACTTCCCTCCGGAAAAAGCGGGCGGCCGAGCGGCCGCCGGCTCGATCAAGCGATTAGGGGCGGCGGCGCAGGGCGCGCCGGTCGCCGACTTGATTTGGCGCGCGGTGCCGAGCGGCACGGTGCGCCATACCGTATTCATTAGCGTAAGCAAGCGTCATCCGCGTACGCCGATGAATAGCCCGCTTCGCAGCGCACGTTCTGATAGACGTCCGCGGGAAGCGGGTTTTGACGAAGGGTGTAGTTTGAACTGACTCTCATCTGAACCTGAAGGAGAAAATGATGGCACTTGCCAAGAAGAAGCCGGCTGCCAAGAAGGCTGCCGCGAAGAAGGTTGCTGCCAAGAAGGCCGCACCGGCCAAGAAGGCAGCGGTGAAGAAGGTTGCTGCGAAGAAGGTCGCGGTGAAGAAGGTCGCTGCCAAGAAGGCGGCACCGGCGAAGAAGGTCGCAGCGAAGAAGGTTGCCGCGAAGAAGGCGCCGGCGAAGAAGGCTGCTGCGAAGAAAGTCGCAGTGAAGAAGGTCGCGGCGAAGAAGGTTGCTGCGAAGAAGGTCGCCGCGAAGAAGGCGCCGGCGAAGAAGGCCGCTGCGAAGAAAGTCGCAGTGAAGAAGGTCGCGGCGAAGAAGGTTGCCGCGAAGAAGGCGCCGGCGAAGAAGGCTGCCGCGAAGAAGGCCGCGCCTGCGAAGAAGGCTGCTGCGAAGAAGGCCGCGCCTGCGAAGAAGGCTGCGCCCGCAAAGAAGGCGGCTGCGCCGAAGAAGGCGGTCGTGAAGAAGGCTGCGCCGGCGACGACGGCGTCGACGGCATCGGTTGCTCCGGCATCGGGCGTGAAGACCGCGCTCAACCCGGCAGCGGCATGGCCGTTCCCGACCGGCAGCCGTCCGTAAAGACTCGCTGCGCCCAGACGGACACATTCGCTGTGTCCTGAATCGAGTAGTCCTACTCGATCGAGATCCCGTCATCGGCTCGCCGGTGGCGGGATTTTTTCATGTCGAGGCCGGCAGCGGTGCGTGGCGGGTTATCCGCAGGCGCATAAAAAAACGCACGCGCGCAGAGGCACATGCGTTTTTTGGCTGTGCGGCTCGCGCCGCATCGTGCTTCGGGGCGCCGGGCGTGCTCGCCGGCGCGCCGATCAGTGCGTGACGCGAGTCACGCCGCCGCTCGACAGCAGTCGCACGCGCTCGCCCGCGCGGAACGCTTCGGGCGTCGCTGCCTGCGTGATCGAGCGCAGGTCGCCGTTGTCGAGGCGCACGGTGATTTCGACGCCGTTCGCCGAGCTGAGGCCCTGGCCGACCGCGTTGCCCGCGACCGCGCCGGCGATGCCGCCCGCGATCGCGGTCAGCACCGAGCCGCGACCGCCGCCGATCGCGCTGCCGGCGACCGCGCCGAGCGCGCCGCCGCCGAGCGTGCCGAGCGCGCCGCCGCCGCCGTCGCCCTGAATCCGCACTGCGCGGACGGTTTCGACCGTGCCCATCCGCACGGTCTGCTCGCGCTGCGCCTGGCCGACGCTATAAACGTCGGCCGAACCCGGCGGCGTGAAGCAGCCTGCGAGCGTCACCGTCGCGGTCAGCATCGCGGCGAGCGTGAGGGTTTTCCTGGTCAACATGTTTCATCTTCTCCAAACAAGATTCACTTCGGACTGTAGCCGAACGCGGTCTCGAAACGCTCATCGATTTCCGCGCGAGTCAGCGTGTACGTTTGCGGACCCTGGTGCGCGATCTTCAGCGAGCCCATCAGGCTCGCGAGGCGCCCCGTCGTCGCCCAGTCGAAGCCGTGCTCGATTCCATGCAGCAAGCCGCCGCGGAACGCGTCGCCGCAGCCGGTCGGATCGACGATCCGATCGGCCTTCACGGCCGGGATCTGCTCTTCGCCGTCGCGATGGCGGACCGTCGCGCCGTGCTCGCCGCGCGTGATGATGAGCGCCTGAACCCGGCTGGCGATTTCGTCTTCGGACCAACCCGTCTTGTCGCACACCAGCTTGGCTTCGTAATCGTTGACAGCAATGTAAGTCGCAAGTTCAATGCTGCGGCGCAAGGTAGCGCCGTCGAAGAGGGGCAAACCCTGACCCGGATCGAAAATGAACGGCACGCCCGCCTGCGCGAGCTCCTCGGTGTGCTGGACCATCCCCTGGAAGCCGTCCGGCGCGACGATCGCGAGCTTGATGCCCTTCGCTTCGCCCGCGTGGTTCACGTGCGACTGCATCATCGCACCCGGGTGGAAGGCGGCGATCTGGTTGTTGTCGAGGTCGGTGGTGATCATCGCCTGCGCCGAGTACGTGTCGGGCAGCACGCGCACGTAGTCGCGCGCGAGGCCGAGCGCGTCGAGGCGGTCGAGGTACGGCTGCGCGTCGATCGCGCCGAGCGTGCCCATCATCCGCGCGTCGCCGCCGAGCAGATTCAGCGCATAGGCGATGTTGCCCGCGCAGCCGCCGAACTCGCGGCGCATCGTCGGCACGAGGAAACTCAGATTGATGAGGTGCACCTGGTCGGGCAGGATGTGCTCGCGAAAGCGCCCTTCGAAGGTCATGATGTTGTCGTAGGCGATCGAACCGCAGATCAGCGTAGCCAAGGTGTGCGTTCCTGTAGAGAAGGTGGAAGGGCGGCCGCGCCGCGCGTTTCGCCCGTCGCGCGGCTGGCGGGCGGGGCGCGTCGCGGCCGTTCGGTGCGGCTTACTTCAGTGCGGCGAGGGCGGCGTCGTAGTTCGGCTCGTTCTTGATTTCGCCGACGAGCTCGGTGTGCGTCACCTTGTCGTTCTCGTCGATCACGACGACCGCGCGCGCGGTCAGGCCGTCGAGCGGACCGCTCGTCACGTTCACGCCGTACGCGTCGGCGAATGCGCGGCCGCCGCGGAACGTCGACGCGGTGATCACGTTCGCGAGGCCTTCCGTCGTGCAGAAGCGGGTTGCCGCGAACGGCAGATCCGCCGACACGACGATGACGACGGTGTTGTCGAGCTTGCTCGCCGCTTCGTTGAACTTGCGAGTCGACGTCGCGCAGGTCGGCGTGTCGAGGCTCGGGACGATGTTCAGCACCTTGCGCTTGCCGGCGAAGCTCGCCAGCGACACGTCCGCGAGATCCTTGCCGACCAGCTTGAAGTCGGGGGCCTGCGAGCCGACTGCCGGGAACGTGCCGGCGATTTCGATCGGGTTGCCACCCAGCGTGACTTTGCTCATGTTCGTGCTCCAAATGTGTGCGCCGATGCGGCGCACGGGTTGAGGCCACGCGCCGCTTCGCGGCGCGTTACGGATAGAAGATCTGGACGCGGAAGTTCGACGCGGCGACGCCGTTCGTCTCGATGCGGACGATCATCGTCTGCGTCGCGCCGGCGGGCATGCCCGCTTCGATGCGCGTGCCGGGGCGCGCGTAGTCGCGCGGCGCGAGCACGCGGCGCGCGGTGATGTTGTTCGCTTCGTCGAGCAGCGTGAGCTCGATCGACGGATAGGCGAGCGCGACGCGGTAGCGATTCGTGAGCGGCACCTTCAGCTCGAGGAGGCGCGGGCCGTCGAGCTGGCGCAGGTCGGACGCGTCGAGCCGCAGACCGTCGATCGCGCGCGGCGGCGCGACCGTGCAGCCGAGCGCGGTGCATGCCTGCTTGAAGAGCGGCTCGGTCGACGGCCAATAGATCGTGATCGTCTCGCGTTGCCACCATGCGAGCTGCGCGGCGAGCAGCGCGGCGAGCGCCAGTGCGACGCTCATGCCGAGCGCGCGCGCGAAGCCGCCGCGCGCGGCATTCGCGCGGGCTTCGCGGGTCATCGCGAAATGCTCGCGCTCGTCGGCTTCGGGCGTTGCCGCGAACGGCTCGGCCTGCGTTCGGGGCGATGCCGCCGCGCCGAAGCGCGGCTCGCGATCGTGCGCGGTATCGGCGAGCGCCGCGGCTGCGGCCGAGGGCGACGCGAGCACGGGTTCGGCCGCATCGTCGTGCCGCGGGCCGAAGGCGTGCGCGGCTTCCGGCTCGCGCTCGGCGGTCACGCGGTGATCGAGATCGGGCGCCGGGTGCGGCGGCGGCGGAAATTCGCGCGTGCCGACGGCGGGCAAGTCGACGTCGGGCGTTCGGGTTGCATGCGCGCCAGGAGCGGCCGCGGGCGGCACGTGCGCCGCGCGTTCGGCGGGCGACGGCGTTTGCGCGGCTTGCGCTTCGGTTTCGGAGAATTCGGGGGCTTCGGGGGCTTCGGGCGCGCCAGGCGCTTCGTGCGCCGGCGCGTCGGCTTCGGGCTCGCGCGTTTGTTCCGCCGCGCCTTGCATCGCAGCCGCGCCGTTCGGCGGGGCCGCGGCGCTTGCGCTCGTCACCTGCAGCTTCGGATCGACGACGCCGTCGAGCCATGGCGCCCACATGTCCCATGCGCCCGGCGCGAAATCGCGATGACCGGCTTCGAGCGGACGTCGATCAGGCGACGTTGCATCGAACAGGCGCTGCGGCGCCGGCTGCTGTTGCGCGTACGGCGCCGTTTGCGCAGCGGCCGCCTCGTGCTCGGCAGGCACGAGCGAGCGCGCCGCGTCGAACACCTGCTGGCAGTGGCCGCAGCGCACGAGACCGTCGTGCAGCGCGAGCTGTTCCCGCTGCAGTCGGAAGACGGTTTCACAATGAGGGCAGCGCGTTGCGAGGAGCATGGTCAGCCGGGCAGCCAGCGGGGCCTGAGTGAAGGACAGCGCTTATTCTAATGGCTTTCGCGCCGCTTTCCGGCGAGGCATACCCAGCCTTCGTGTTCGCGCCAGACGGCGATGTCGATATAGCGGGCGTAGACGCTCGCGACTTCGTCCGCCTGCCGCGCGAGCACGCCCGACAGTGCGATGCGCCCGCCCGGCTTCACTTTCGATGCGAGCATCGACGCCATCAGCTTCAGCGGATTCGACAGGATGTTCGCGACGACGATGTCGAATTCGCCGTCCGGGCAGTCGCCGGGCAGGCCGTACGTGACGTCCGCGCGATTGCGCTCGCTGTTCTGGCGCGCCGCTTCGACCGCCTGCGGATCGATGTCGATGCCGGTCACGCTGCCCGCGCCGCACTTCTTCGCGAGGATCGCGAGAATGCCGGAGCCGCAGCCGTAATCGAGCACCGTCTGCCCGGGCTTTACGGTCTGCTCGAGCCATTCCATGCAAAGGCGCGTCGTCGGATGGCTGCCCGTGCCGAACGCGAGGCCCGGATCGAGCTCGAGCACGAGCGCGTCGGGCTCCGGCGCGTCGTGCCACGACGGCACGACCCAGATCTTCTCGCCGATGTGGATCGGGTCGAATTGCGATTGCGTGAGCCGCACCCAGTCCTGCTCCTCGACTTCGCGCAGCGCGAAGCGCGGCGTCTCGTCGAGGCCGGCCTCGTTCGCGGCGGCGGCGAGCAGCACCGCGGGGTCCTGCGTCGCGTCGACGAGCGCGATCACGCGCGAGTGCTGCCACGCGGTGCGCTCGGGCGTCAGACCCGGTTCGCCGAAGAGCGGCTGCTCGTCCGGCGTGTCGGCATCGGCGTCCTCGACGGACACCGACAGCGCGCCCAGCTCGACGAGCGCGTCGGACAGCGCGTCCGCGTGCTCGCGGGGCAGCTCGGCGACGAGTTCCCGATAGCTCATGATTACGCTTCTTCCGGCGCGGCCTGCAGCTTCTGCGCGAGCCGGTTCTCGAGATAATGGATGCTCGGGCCGCCTTCGACGAACTTCGAGTCGAGCATCAGCTCGCGATGCAGCGGGATGTTGGTCAGGATGCCTTCGACCACCATTTCCGACAGCGCGATGCGCATCCGGCTGATCGCCTGCTCGCGCGTCGCGCCGTAGGCGATCAGCTTGCCGATCATCGAATCGTAGTTGGGCGGCACGAAATACCCATTGTACGCGTGCGAATCGACGCGGATGCCGGGGCCGCCCGGTGTGTGCCACGACGTGATCCGGCCCGGCGACGGCGTGAACTTGAACGGATCTTCGGCGTTGATCCGGCATTCGATCGCGTGGCCGCGGAATTGAATGTCGCGCTGGCGGAACGACAGCTTCTCGCCCGCGGCGATCTTGATCTGCTCCTGGACGATGTCGACGCCCGTGATCAGCTCCGTCACCGGATGCTCGACCTGCACGCGCGTGTTCATCTCGATGAAGTAGAACTCGTTGTTCTCGTACAGGAACTCGAACGTGCCCGCGCCGAGGTAGCCCATCTTCTTGCACGCGTCCGCGCAGCGGTCGCCGATTCGGTCGATCAGGCGGCGCGCGATGCCGGGCGCCGGCGCTTCCTCGATCACCTTCTGGTGGCGGCGCTGCATCGAGCAGTCGCGCTCGCCGAGCCAGACCGCGTTCTTGTGCGAATCGGAGAGCACCTGAATCTCGATGTGGCGCGGATTTTCGAGGAACTTCTCCATGTAGACCTGCGGATTGCCGAATGCACGGCCCGCTTCCTCGCGCGTCATGTTGACCGCGTTCACGAGCGCCGCTTCGGTGTGAACGACGCGCATCCCGCGTCCGCCGCCGCCGCCCGCCGCCTTGATGATCACCGGATAGCCGACCGCGCGCGCAATTTTCACGATCTCCTTCGGATCGTCCGGCAACGCGCCGTCCGAGCCCGGCACGCACGGTACGCCGGTGCGGATCATCGTCTGCTTCGCGGTGACTTTGTCGCCCATCATGCGGATCGTGTCCGGGCGCGGGCCGATGAACGTGAAGCCCGATTGCTCGACGCGCTCGGCGAAATCGGCGTTCTCCGACAGGAAGCCGTAGCCCGGGTGGATCGCCTCGGCGTCGGTGACTTCGGCCGCGCTGATGAGGGCCGGCATGTTCAGGTAGCTCAGATTCGACGGAGCGGGGCCGATGCAGACCGCTTCGTCGGCTAGCTTCACGTACTTGGCTTCCTTGTCGGCCTCGGAGTAGACGACCACCGTCTTGACGCCGAGCTCGCGGCACGCGCGCTGAATGCGCAGCGCGATTTCCCCGCGGTTGGCAATGAGGATTTTTTCAAACATAGCGAGTATTCGTCTCTTCGATGGGCGAGCGAGCGCGCGCCTTGAGAGGAGCGGCGTCGCTTGCGGGCGCGCCGCGCGGCGGGTCTTAGCCGATCACGAAAAGCGGCTGGCCGTATTCGACGGCTTGGCCGTTTTCGGCGAGGATTTCCTTGATGACGCCGGCTTTGTCGGATTCGATTTCGTTCAGGAGCTTCATCGCTTCGATGATGCAAAGCGTCTGGCCTTCCTTCACGGTGTCGCCGACCTGGGCGAACGGATCGGCGCCCGGCGACGGCGCGCGGTAGAACGTGCCGACCATCGGCGACGTCACGATGTGGCCCTGCGGCGCAGCGGCGGCGGGCGCGGCGGCGGGAGCCGAGGCGCCCGCGCCTTCGATCGGCGCCGTCATGACGGGGGCGGGGGCGCTCACCTGCGGCGCGAAGCCGGCCGACGGCTGCACATAGACCGGCGGCGCGTTCTTGACGATGCGCACCTTGCCTTCGCCTTCGGTGACTTCCAGCTCGGAGATGCCGGATTCGGAGACGAGGTCGATCAGAGTTTTCAGCTTGCGAAGGTCCATCGGGAGTTCCCCTTTCAATACGTGAAACGCCGGTTCGGGACCGGCGCTGAATCGAGTTCGTGAAAATCAGCCGCGCGACGCGCTTTGCAGCTTGTCGAGCGCGTATTCGAGCGCGTACAGATAACCCTTCCAGCCGAGGCCGCAGATGACGCCTTCGGCCTGATCGGAGAAATAGGAGTGATGCCTGAACGGCTCGCGCCGGTGCACGTTCGACAGATGAATCTCGACGAACGGAATGCCGACGCCCGCGAGCGCATCCCGGATCGCCACGCTCGTATGCGTATACGCGGCCGGATTGATCAGGATGAACTCGGTGCCGTCGCCTCTCGCAGCCTGGACGCGGTCGACGATCGCGCCCTCGTGGTTGCTCTGAAACGACTCGAGCTCGACGCCCGCCTCCTGCGCCCGCGCGGCAAGCGCCCGATCGATCTGCTCGAGCGTCACGCGGCCGTACACCTCCGGCTCCCGGGTGCCGAGAAGGTTCAGGTTAGGGCCGTGCAGCACCAGCAATCGTGTCATGGTCGCTTCTTTTTCTGCGGAATTGCGCGAACTTTATCGCCAATTAGAGAAATTTGTCTAGTTTTGCCGAATGGACGAGGGCCTCGACGGTCGCGAAACGGCGCGCTCGCGCGCCCAGAATCGGTCAACTTCGCGTAAATTGTCGCCATCGACATTCCAAGTATCGGCAACGCGCCGGTAGTATGCCGGGCTGGATCAGAGCGTATCGAGCGTGCGTTTCAGCTCGTCCGGGTGGATTTGCCCCAATTTTGTCTCGCGAACCTTGCCCGTTTCGTCGATGACGACGGTGAAGGGCAGTGCACCCGCCGTGTTGCCGAAATTGCGGGCCAGATCGGCGCCGGCATAGCCGCTGACGAAGATCGGATAGTCGACCGGCACCTTCTTCAGGAAGTTCTTCACGTTCTGCTCGGAATCGACGCCGATCCCGACGAAACGTACGCCTTTCTTCTCGTATTCCTGCGACAGCTTCACGAGTTCGGGCATCTCCTCGACGCACGGGCCGCACCACGATGCCCAGAAGTTGACGACCACCTTCTGGCCCTTGAAGGCGGCGAGCCCTTGCGGCTTGCCGTCGACGTCCGGATACGACGCGGCCCACAGCGCGTCGACCGCGTTGCTCGCGGCGGGGGCGCCCGCCGGCGCACCGGCTTGCGTGCCCCCGTCGGCCGCGCTGCCACGCACCCAGTGGCCGGCGACGAGGCCGCCCGCGATCGCGACGGCAGCAACCACGACGCCTGCGAAAATCCCTTTGCTGTTCATTCGGTTCAAGATTCGGTTGATGAGGAGGGCGACGCGTCGACGAGCGCGCGCAGCGCCTGCGCGTCGGCTCGCGACAGACGGCCGCGGGCGTCGGCCTTCACGGCGCCGCGCAAGTCGTCGCTCGTATACAGTGCGACGTGGATGCCGACCGGCTCCGCGCCGCGCGCCTCGCGCCACAGGAAGCTGAGCGTCTCGACGTCGCCGCGCCCCGCGAAGTGGCGGGTTTCGGATACGTCGTACTGGATGTTCTGGTTCAGCAGATAGATCGCGACGTCCTTCTGGTTGTCGCTGAACGTCTGCAGATGGATGTCGGAGTGCGCGTTCGCCGTGCCGTTCAGCACCGCGCCCGCGACGTACGGATTGAACGGCGCGAGCCGCTCCATCCACGCGAGCGCGACGACGCGCAGCCGCCGCAGTTCGGCGGGCTGCGTGTCGCCCTGGAAGAGCGCGAGGTATTCGTGCAGTTCTTCTTCGATTTGGTCGTTATCCGGCAGCCATTCGCCGGCAATTCGGCTTTCGCCGAGCACCTGGCGCGCGGCCTTGCGCTTCGCGCCGGCGTAGTCGAGCCCGTCTTCGGCGATCAGGCGTGCCGCGGCGAGCGCGATTTCGTCGCGCACGCGTCGCGGATCGAGTAGGGTTTTGCGAGACATGATCCGGCAATCATACTAGATCGGTGCCGAGTGACCTGGCGGTTGCGTCAAGCGTCGTTCGCGTCGGAGCCGTCAGTTACAATAGCCCCCTTTGCGCGGCGGCGCGAGCGCCACGACGCGCAGGTTTTTCCGGCTGCCGGCGCGAAGCGCGGCCGGCTTCCGATTCGACTACGCCCATGCGGCGCGAAGCTCTATGCATATCCACATTCTCGGCATCTGCGGCACCTTCATGGGCGGTCTCGCCGTGCTCGCCCGCGCGGCGGGCCACACCGTGACGGGTTGCGACGCGGGCGTCTATCCGCCGATGAGCACGCAGCTCGAGGCGCAGGGCATTCAGCTGATCGAGGGTTACGGCGCCGAACAGGTCGACCTGAAGCCCGATCTGTTCGTGATCGGCAATGTCGTGTCGCGCGGCAACCCTTTGATGGAGGCGATCCTCGACCGGGGGCTGCCGTACGTGTCCGGTCCTCAATGGCTCGGTGAGCATGTGCTCGCCGGCAAGTGGGTGCTCGCTGTCGCCGGCACGCACGGCAAGACGACGACGAGCTCGATGCTTGCGTGGATTCTCGAAGACGCCGGCTTGAATCCCGGCTTCCTGATCGGCGGCGTGCCGCTGAACTTCGGCGTGTCCGCGCGGCATACTGATTCGAGCTTCTTCGTGATCGAGGCGGACGAGTACGACACGGCGTTTTTCGACAAGCGCTCGAAGTTCGTCCACTACCGGCCGCGGACCGCGATCCTGAACAACCTCGAATTCGATCATGCCGACATCTTTCCGGATCTCGCCGCGATCGAAACGCAATTCCATCATCTCGTGCGTATGGTGCCGGGGGTCGGCCGGCTTGTGACGAACGGCTGCGAAGATGCGCTCGAGCGCGTGCTGTCGCGCGGCTGCTGGAGCGACGTCGAGCGTTTCGGCGTCGACGGCGGCTGGCAGGCGCTGCCCGCCGAGGACGGCGTGCCGATCGACGAGCGCTTCGCCGTCTATTGGCGCAGCGAGCGAATCGGTGCGGTCGACTGGCAAGTGCAGGGCGAGCACAACCGGATGAATGCACTCGCCGCGATCGCCGCGGCGCGCCACGTCGGCGTGCCGCCCGTGCAGGCGGCCGCCGCACTCGCGGCGTTTCGCAACGTGAAGCGCCGGATGGAAGTGCGCGGCAGCGTCGACGGCGTGACTGTCTACGACGATTTCGCACACCATCCGACGGCGATCGAAACGACGATCGCCGGTCTTCGTGCGCGTATCGGCTGCCAAAATTCCCGAATCCTCGCGGTGCTGGAGCCGCGCTCGAACACGATGAAGCTCGGCGTGATGAAGGCGCAACTGCCGGCGAGCCTTGCCGACGCCGATCTCGTGTTCGGCTACGGCGCGCCGACCGGCCGCGACGCGCTCGGCTGGAGCCTGCCCGACGCGCTTGCGCCGCTCGGCGACAAGGCGCGAGCATTCGACGATCTGCACGCGCTCGTGAAGGCGGTGACGGCGGCCGCGCGGCCGGGCGACCATGTGCTCGTGATGAGCAACGGCGGCTTCGGCGGCGTGCACCAGAAGCTGCTCGACGCGCTGTCGGCGCGCGGCGGCGCGGCGACGCCACGGAGCGGCGCGTGATTCTGTATCTGCACGGCTTCCGCTCGTCGCCGCAGTCGTTCAAGGCGCGCGCGCTCGCGGGCCGGCTGTCCGAGCTCGGGCGCGCGGACGAATGGCGCTGCCCGACGCTGTCGGTCGCGCCGCTCGACGCGATCGCGGCGGTGGAGGCCGAAGTCGCGGGCGTGCCCGTGCGCGACGTTACCGTGATCGGCAGCTCGCTCGGCGGCTATTACGCGACGTGGCTCGCGGAAAAGCACGGCTGGCGCGCGGTGCTGCTGAATCCGGCGACGCAGCCGCAGCGCGACCTGCGTCGCCATCTCGGCGAGCAGCCGCTCTGGCACGGCGGCGGCACGATTGTCGTCGAGCCGCATCATCTGGACGAGCTGAACGCGCTGCGCGTCGCGGCGATCACGCGGCCCGAGCGCTACTATCTGCTTGCGGCGACGGGCGACGAAGTGCTCGACTACCGCGAGATGCTCGCGCACTACCCGGGCGCGCGAACACGCGTCATCGACGGCAGCGATCACGGAATCAGCGAATTTGCCGACTATATCGACGACGTTCTTGCATTTTGTGACGCCGGATAGACCGTCGCCGGACGCGAAGTCCGGCGCGCGGCACCTTA
The DNA here is from genome assembly GCF_001526245.1 of Burkholderia sp. MSMB1498. Classification (NCBI taxonomy): domain Bacteria; kingdom Pseudomonadati; phylum Pseudomonadota; class Betaproteobacteria; order Burkholderiales; family Burkholderiaceae; genus Burkholderia; species Burkholderia sp. MSMB1498. The sequence continues at coordinate 107,295 of NZ_LOYJ01000084.1, read as the reverse complement.
TACACCACACGCGGCGTCGACGGCTTCCGAAGCGAAGCGCGGCGCGCGGAAGTCTGAACGAAAGACGAGAGTACTGAGTGAACGTTTTCTTCGAGGAATCGGGCAGTTTCAAGGCGGGCAGCGTGCTGTCGCGCCAGGGCGACGCGTTTCAGGTCGAATTGCCGGGCGGCCGGCGCGCAAAGGTGCGCGCGAAGGATGTGCTGATCGAATTCGAGAAACCTGCCGCGGGCGAGCTGATGCAACAGGCGGATGAAGCCGCGCAACAGATCGATCTGGACTTTCTGTGGGAGTGCGCGCCCGCCGAGGAATTCGCGTATGCGACGCTCGCCGACGAATATTTCGGCGCGAGCTATGGCCCCGTCGAGCGCGCGGCGCTCGTGCTGCGCCTGCACGGCTCGCCCGTCTATTTCCGCCGCAAGGGGCGCGGACAGTACCAGCGCGCGCCCGAAGAGCAGTTGAAGATGGCGCTCGCCGCGCTGGAGCGCAAGCGCCAGCAGGCGCTCGTGCAGGCCGGCTACGAAGAGGAGCTGAAGGCGGGCAAGCTGCCCGACGCGTTCGCCGGCAAGGCGCTCAACCTCCTGACGAAGCCGGACAAGAACTCGATCGAATACAAGGCGCTCGACGCGGCGGCGCTCGCTCGCGGCGTGTCGCCCGCGCGCCTGATGCTCGACTGCGGCGGCGTTGCGTCCGCGCGCGCATTGCACGAGGCGCGCTTTCTCGCCGAATACTTCCCGCACGGCACGGGCTTTCCGACCGTCGCGGTGGGCAAGCTGCCCGACGACCTGCCGCGCGCGGACGTGAACGCGTTCTCGATCGACGACATCACGACGACCGAAATCGACGACGCGTTCTCCGTCGAGCATCTGACCGACGGCCGCGTGCGGATCGGCGTGCACATCGCGGCGCCCGCGCTCGGCGTCGCGCGCGGCGACGCGGTCGATGCGATCGCGCGCGCGCGGCTGTCGACCGTCTACATGCCGGGCGACAAGATCACGATGCTGCCGGACGACGTCGTCGACGTGTTCACGCTGAAGGAAGGCGACTATCGCCCGGCGCTGTCGCTGTACATCATCGTGAAGCGCGACACGCAGGAAATCGTCGCGAACGAAACGCGCGCCGAATACGTGTACGTGAAGAGCAACCTGCGGCACAACACGCTCGACGAGCTCGTCACCGAGGAGGCGCTCGCGGCGGGCGCGGGCGACTATCCGCACAAGGACGACATCGCAGTGCTCTGGCCGCTCGCGCAGGCGCTCTTCGAGCGGCGCCAGGTCGCGCGCGCGGGCTATGGCCTGAGGCGTGAAGTGCAGCGCAACACCGATTACAACTTCTACGTCGAAGACGAGCGCGTGTCGATCACGCCGCGCCGGCGCGGCTCGCCGCTCGATCTGATCGTGTCCGAGCTCGCGATCCTCGCGAATTCGACGTGGGGCGCGTTCCTGCACGATCACAGCGTGCCCGGCATCTATCGCACGCAGCGCGCGTTCGGCATGCCGAGCGGGCCGAAGCGCACGCGGATGCAGACGAGCGCCGCGCCGCACGAAGGGCTCGGCGTGCCGCAGTACGCGTGGAGCACGTCGCCGCTGCGTCGTTACGTCGACCTCGTCAATCAATGGCAACTGCTCGCCTGCGTGCAGCACGGCGTGACCGCGAAGCTCGCCGCGCCTTTCAAGCAGAAGGACGCGGATCTGTACGCGGTCGTGCAGGGCTTCGACGACACGTATGCCGCCTACGCCGATCACCAGCGGCGGATGGAATATTTCTGGTGCCTGCGCTGGATCAAGCAGGAAGGCCGCAAGCAGGTGAACGCGACCGTCGTGAAGGGCGATCTCGTGCGTCTCGACGAAGTACCGCTGCTGCTGCACGTGCCCGCGCTCGGCGTGCATGCGCGCGGCACGCGCGTGCTGCTCGACGTGATGTCGGTCGACGAGCTGACGATCGAGGCGTCGGTGCGGCTCCTCGGCGTGCTCGACGCGCCGACGGTGTCGGGCGGCGAGCCGGCCGACGATGAAGAGGACGCCGAAGCGGCCGACGACGTGCTGCTCGACGCGGCCGACGAATCGGCCGAAAGCGAGGCGGAAGCGCTTGCCGAGGCGGGCGGCGCGGCGCACGGCGACGGCGAAGCGTCCGCGAGCGGCGAGGAGCAGCCGAAATGAGCGCGACCGTCGATTCCGCCGCGCGCACGCGCGATCGCTATGCGGTGATCGGCAATCCGATCGCGCACAGCAAGTCGCCGTTCATCCATGAGCGCTTCGCCGATCAGACGGGCGAGGCGATCGAATACGCGCATCTGCTCGCGCCGCTCGACGGCTTCGCGGCCGCGGTGCGCGAGTTCATCGCGCAGGGCGGCCGCGGCGTGAACGTCACCGTGCCGTTCAAGCTCGAGGCCTACGCGCTTGCCGACACGCTGTCGCCGCGCGCGGCGGCGGCGGGTGCCGTGAACACGCTGCGCTTCGACGCAGGCGGCATCTTCGGCGACAACACCGACGGCGTCGGCCTCGTACGCGACATCGAGACGAATCTCGGCGTGAGCCTGACGGGCGCGCGCATCCTGCTGCTCGGCTCGGGCGGCGCGGCGCGCGGCGTCGTGCTGCCGATGCTCGAGCGCGCGCCCGCGTCGCTCACGATCGTCAACCGGACCGCGAGCAAGGCAGAAGAGCTCGTCGGCCAGTTCACGCAGGCGGCGCACGACGCGGGTTGCGTGCTCGCGGGCGGCGGGCCCGAGCGGGTCGCGCGCGAGCCGTACGACGTGATCGTCAACGCGACGGCGGGCAGCCTCGATGCGGCGCTGCCCGCGTGCGACGCGGCGGCGTTCGGCCCGTCGACGCTCGCGTACGACATGATGTACGGCGCGCGGCCGACCGTCTTCATGGAGCACGCGGCGGCGCTCGGCGCGCGCGTGGCGGACGGGCTCGGGATGCTGGTCGAGCAGGCGGCGGAGTCGTTCTATATCTGGCGCGGCGTGCGGCCCGACAGCGCGCCCGTGCTCGCCGCACTGCGGGCCGCGCTCGCGGCGTCGGCGGCGCACTGAGCGCGAGAGGCGCGGCGGGGTGCGGAACAGTCCCGTTACGCCCGGCCGGGGCCGCGCGCCGGCACGCGGCGCGACCGGCGCGCGCCGGCGCGGCCTCGCGCGCTGGCTCGCGTACGCAGGCGGCGTGTTCGCCGGCGCGTGGCTCGCGACGCAGCTCTACTACTTCGCGCAGATCGCGCTCTGGACGGTGATCGATCCGGGCTCGAGCGCGTTCATGCGCGCGGACGCGTGGCGCTTGTCGGCCGAGCGGCCCGCCGCAGCGATCCGGCATCGATGGGTGCCGTACGACAAGATCTCGCGAAACCTGAAGCGCGCGGTGATCGCATCCGAAGACGCCGATTTCGCAAACAATTCGGGCTACGAAGTGGATGCGATCCTGCAGGCGTGGGAGAAGAACCGCGCGCACGGCAGGATCGTGTCGGGCGGCTCGACGATCACGCAGCAGCTCGCGCGCAACCTGTTCCTGTCCGGCGAGCGGAGCTATATCCGCAAGGGGCAGGAGCTCGTCATCGCGTGGATGCTCGAAACGCTGCTCGACAAGGAGCGCATTTTCGAGATCTATCTGAACTCCGTCGAATTCGGCCGCGGCGTGTATGGCGCGGAAGCCGCCGCGCAGTACTACTACCGGATTTCCGCGAGCCGGCTATCCGCATGGCAGTCGGCGCGGCTCGCGGTGATGCTGCCGAATCCTAGGTATTTCGATGCGCACCGCGGCTCGCCTTATCTTGCGCAGCGCGCGGGCGTGATCGCGCGACGGATGGGCGCGGCGGAATTGCCGGCGTCGCAGTAAGGGCGGCCGGGCCGCCCGCGTTTTCCGTTTTCTTCCGCGCGTGCGCGTCGATCGGGCGGCGTTTCTTCATGCGGCCGGCGCGCGCGCATCCTGCGGCACACCATTCCGCTATTCAGGCTTCTACAAATCTTTCAAAATCGATACATCCGGAATTCGGGTAATTCCTCAATTTATTTCGGTCACCAGATTAGTTCTGCTCCGCAGTGCGAATCGAGCAATAAAAAATCCGTTCGATCGGCGCTTTTGTGGCGATCGGATTGACAAAACACGGCTCGAAAGCCCGATTTCATATCGATTCCGTTCAAATCGAAATTCGAGTTCGAAAGAATAAAGTAAGCCTGATTTCTTTCAAATGTTTCGCTATTTTTCAAATCGAAGCTTGTCGCGTATATTGGCCGACGCCTTGGCTTATCGGGCCGATCGAGCAAGGTGGGGGCGCCTATCCGGCCGCTCTGGAAAACAACACGAGAGAAGGAAGACGACTATGCCAGCACGTAAAACGAAGCTGTTATTAGCCGCGGTATTCTCTTCGCTGCTCCTCGCAGCGTGCAACGGGGATGACGGAGGCCCCGCTGCGAGCGTCGCCGCGAACGCCGACAGTTCGAGCAATACCGGCACGTCCTCCGGCGCGGACAAGCCCTACCAAGATCCCAACCGCTATTCGTCGAGCGGGAGCGCATCGCTGTCGCCTTCCGCCGTGACCGAGAACGCCGCGATCACGCATCACCAGATCACGGTGAACGGCAAGACGATCAACTACACGGCGACTGCCGGCCACCTGAGCGCCCGCAACCCGCAGACGGGCGCCGCCGAAGCATCGTTCTTCTACGTCGCGTACACGGCGGACAACCAGCCGCTCGGCAAGCGTCCCGTCACGTTCTTCTACAACGGCGGCCCGGGTTCGTCGACGGTCTGGCTGCACCTCGGCTCGTTCGGTCCGAAGCGCCTCGTGACCGGCGATCCGAACGCGAACAGCCCGACGCCGTTCCCGTTCGTCGACAACCAGGAAACGCTCCTCGACACGACCGATCTCGTGTTCGTCGACGCGATCGGCACCGGCTTCTCGGAAGCGATCGCGCCGAACACGAACCAGACGTTCTGGGGCGTCGATCAGGACGGCGGAGCATTTCGCGATTTCGTGACCCGCTATCTGCAGGTGAATCGGCGCAACGATTCGCCGAAGTACCTGTTCGGCGAATCGTACGGCACGCCGCGCACCGACGTGCTCGCGAACCTGCTCGAGACGGCGGGCGTGAAGCTCGACGGGATCGTGCTGCAGTCGTCGATTCTCAACTACAACAGCAATTGCGACATGGCGAGCAACTCCGTCGGCAATTCGAACAACGGATCGAGCGCGGTGAGCTGCGCGGGCTTCGTGCCGAGCTACGGCACGGTCGGCGCGTACTACCGGCTCGACAATCCGAACCCGTCGAATCTGCCGCAATACGCGGACCAGATGCGCCTGCTGACGGCGGGCACCTATGCGCCGGCCGTGGATGCGTATCTCGCGAGCAACACGCAGCCGTCGCAGAGCCTCGTGACGACGATGTCGAATTCGACGGGCGCCGCCGCGTCGCTCTGGCGCGCGAACTTCAACCTGCTGCCGACCACGTACGACAACAGCTATCAGCTCGCGCTGATCCCGGGCACGCTGATCGGCCGCTACGACGCGCGCGTGAACGTGCCGACGAACAGCCCGCTCGCCGCGGACGGCGATCCGTCGAGCAGCTTCATCACGAAGCCGTTCACCGACACGATCGGTACCTATTTGCCGAACGTGCTGAAGTACTCGGCGAAGTCGGCCTATGCTGTGGAGAGCAACGCGATCAATTCGTGGGATTGGAGCCACGACGGTCTCGATCTGCCCGACACGATCCCGGATCTGGCCACGGCGCTCACGCTCAATTCTGCGCTGAAGGTGCTGTCGCTGAACGGTTATCACGACATCGCGACGCCGTTCTATCAGACGGAGCTCGATCTCGCCCGTCTCGGCGCGCAGCCCAACCTGACGATCAAGGATTACCAGGGCGGACACATGGTCTATCTGGACGATACGTCGCGGCCGCGGGAGAAAGCCGATCTGGCGACGTTCTATGCCGCGACGCCCGTCGCGCGGTGACGTCGAACGATGCTGAACCGCTGGTCGCGCCGCGCGCATGATGCGCGGCGCGCGACGAGCCATGACGACCCCATTTCTCATCGGAGCTGACATGAAAATCCATTCGGCATTTGCCTGGTCGGCGCTCGCCGCCGCAGGCCTCGCGCTCTTCATGCAAGCGGCGCTCGCGCAGCAGGCGGCGAGCGGCGCGCAACCCGATCGCCGCGCGCAGGCGCAACTCGGCGATCCGTACGTACCGCCCGCCGCGCGCAAGCCGACGGCCGGCACACAGACGTCGGGCGCCGCGCTGCACGCGCAGGTCGTGCGCAAGCTGCAGCGCCAGTTCGCAGCGGCCGACGCCGACAATACGGGCCTGACCGAAGCGCAGGCGAAGGCGGCGGGCCTCGGCTACGTCGCGAAGAACTTCAAGCAGATCGACGCGAACCACACGGGGCGCGTGTCGTTCTCCGACGTGCAGCGCTACATCCAATCGCAGAGCGCGACGCAGCAGTAAGCGCGCCGCGCATCGTCTACCCCACGAGGAGCGCGGGGTGCGCATCGAACGGGCTCAGCCGGGCATTCGGCTCAGCCCGTTTTTTTCATGCGCGTTCATGCGCGCGGCCGTCTCGCGGGTATGATCTGGATTCCCAATATATGAGAGCTTCATTCAGATATTGGAGCTTGCTGCAGGCCCCCCTACAATCCGAAGCACATCGAAATGCTTCGGCAGATGTGCGGCCGCCGCGAAATCGCGGCTCGCGCGTCTGAATTGCCGGAGTTCATCGCACCATGAACAAGACGCCCATGACGCTTGCTTTGAACGGCGCGACAGCCGTCCATACCGACATGTCCGACGCGGCGCTCGCCGACAGCATCGGCGCGACGAGCACGCCGCTCGATCTCGCCGCGCAGCAGGCGGGCACGCAGACGCTGCTGCGCGGGCTCGCGATTCTCGAGGCGGTCGCGGGCGGCGCGCGCGACATGCGCGCGATCGGCGCCGCGCTCGGCACGACGCGCAGCACGACGCACCGCCTCGTCAGCAGCCTCGTGCAGGCGCGCTATCTGCGCCAGGTGCAAGGCGGCTATCTGCTCGGTCCGAAGCTGATCGAGCTCGGCACGATCGCGCTCGAGCAGATGCCGCTCACGGCGGTTGCGCGGCCGCATCTCGAGGCGCTCGCGCAAGCGACGCTCGACACGATTCACCTCGGCGTGCGCGACGGCGACGACGTGCTTTACATCGACAAGATTCCCGGCACGCGCGGCCTCGAGATGCGCTCGCGGATCGGCCACCGGATGCCGCTCGCGTCGACGGGAATCGGCAAGGCGATGATGCTCGACCTCGATCCCGACACGTGGCGCTCGCTGTTCGAGGCGTCCAAGCGCGCGCTCGCGGGCGTGAACTTCAAGCCGGATCGCCGCCCCGACGTCGGCACGTTCCTGCAGCGGATGGCGCACTACGCGGCGGGCGGCTACACGTTCGATCTCGAGGAGAACGAAACGTCGATTCGCTGTGTCGCCGCGCCGGTGCGAGACGCGTCGGGCGCGATCGTCGCCGCGCTGTCGGTGGCGAGCACGATTCCGTACATGTCGCTCGACCGCATGAACGAGCTCGTGCCGCTCGTGCAGCGCGGCGCGCGCGCGATTTCGGCCGATCTCGGCTGGAGCGCGCCGCAGGCGACGCGCAGGATCAAGCGATGACGGCGCACGCGGCGGCGCCCGCGCTGATCGGGCTCGACTGGGGCACGACGTCGCTGCGCGCGTACCTGTTCGCCGCCGACGGCTCGGTGCTCGACACGCGCGCGCTTGCCGCCGGCGTGATGAGCTTGCCCGATGCGCAGGGCGCATCGTCGTCGCAGGCATTCGACGCGGCGTTCGAGCGCGCGTGCGGCGCATGGCTCGATCGCGCGCCGCACGTGCCCGCGCTCGCGGCCGGCATGGTCGGCAGCGCGCAGGGCTGGCGCGAAGCGCCGTACGTGACGATGCCGGCCGACGCCGACGTGTTCGCATCGAATCTCGTGCGGCTTCGCACCGCGCGCGGCTCGTCGCTCGCGATCGTGCCGGGCGCGCTCGAGCCGGACGAGTTGCCGGACGTGATGCGCGGCGAGGAGACGCAGATCGTCGGCGCGCTCGCGGCCGAGCCGTCGCTCGCGCACGAGCGAGCGGGCGTGCTGATCGCGCTGCCCGGCACGCACGCGAAATGGGCGTGGGTGCGCGACGGCCGCATCGAGTGGTTTCGCACGTACATGACGGGCGAGCTGTACGCCGCGCTGCGCGGGCACACGATTCTCGGCCGCACGATGCAGCCGAGCGACGCGCCCGATTGGCCCGCGTTCGCGCATGGCGTGCGGATCGCGCGCCGCAAGCGCGGCGAGGGATTGCTCGCGACCTTGTTCAGCACGCGCACGCTCGGCCTGACCGGGCAGCTCGCGCCGCAAGCGCAGGGCGATTATTTGTCCGGACTGCTGATCGGTCACGAGCTGAACGCGCTCGACGCGCTGCTCGACGGCCACGGCGCATCGCTTGCCGCGCTCGCTCCGCGCCTCGTCGGCGACGGCGCATTGTGCGATCGCTATCGCCGCGCGCTGGCCGAATTCGACTGCGGCGAGGCGCGCATCGTCGAGCGTGCGTCCGAGCGCGGCCTGTGGCGCATCGCGACGCTGGCCGGGCTCGTCGGCGCGGCGGGCGACGCCGTCTGCACGTCGCAATAGACGCAGCACGTTTCGACGCGAAGCTGCTGGAGGAGATGAGATGTCGATGGATGCCGAAGCACTCCGTTTTCCCGCGCCGTATGCGCCGCATCGCGCCCTGATGCGCGCGTTCGACGCGTGTCCGCTGATCGCGATCCTGCGCGGGATCACGCCCGCGGACGCGGCGGCGCACGGCGCCGCGTTGTACGAAGCGGGCTTTCGCATCGTCGAGGTGCCGCTCAATTCGCCCGATCCGTTCGACGGCATCGCCGCGTTGCGCGCCGCGTTGCCCGCCGACGCGATCGTCGGCGCGGGCACGGTGTTGCGCGCCGAATACGTCGACGATGTCGTGCGCGCCGGTGGCGAGCTGATCGTGATGCCGCATGCGGACGGCGACGTCGTGCGCCGCGCGAAGACGCTCGGCATCGGCTGCGCGCCCGGCGTCGCGACGCCGACCGAGGCGTTCGCCGCGCTCGCGAACGGCGCGGACGTGCTGAAGATGTTTCCGGCCGAGCAGCTCGGCCAGGTCGCCGTGAAGGCGTGGCGCGCGGTGATCGATGCGCGCGTGCCGCTCGTGCCGGTCGGCGGGATCACGCCCGAGAACATGGGGTCGTATCTCGCGGCGGGCGCGAACGGCTTCGGCCTTGGCTCCGCGCTGTACGCGCCCGGACAGACGCCCGACGTCACAGCCTCGCGCGCGCGGGCGTTCGTCAAGGGATGGCAGATCGCCCGCAACGGAGCGGCGCGGTGAACCGGCTCGCGGGCAAGATCGCGTTCGTGACGGGCGCGGGGCGCGGCATCGGCGCGGCGATCGCGCGCGCGTTCGTGCAGGAAGGCGCGGCCGTCGCGCTCGCGGAGCTCGACGCGGCGCTCGCCGAAGAGACCGTCGACGCGATCGCGCGCGATGTGGCCGATGCGCGCGTGCTCGCCGTGCCGACGGACGTCGCGCAGGCCGAGTCGGTCGCGGCGGCGCTCGCGCAAACGGAGCGCGCGTTCGGCCCGCTCGACGTGCTCGTCAACAACGCGGGCATCAACGTGTTCCGTGATCCGCTCTCGCTCACCGACGAAGACTGGCGGCGCTGTTTCGCGGTCGATCTCGACGGCGTCTGGAACGGCTGTCGCGCGGCGCTGCCCGGCATGGTCGAGCGCGGGCGCGGCAGCATCGTGAACATCGCGTCGACGCATGCGTTCAAGATCATTCCGGGCTGCTTTCCGTATCCGGTCGCCAAGCACGGCGTGCTGGGTCTCACGCGCGCGCTCGGCATCGAATACGCGCCGCGCAACGTGCGCGTGAATGCGATCGCGCCCGGCTACATCGAGACGCAGGCGACGCGCGACTGGTGGAGCGCGCAGCCCGACCCCGAGGCCGCGCGGCGCGAGACGCTCGCGCTGCAGCCGATGAAGCGGATCGGGCGCGCGGACGAAGTGGCGATGACCGCGGTGTTTCTCGCGTCGGACGAAGCGCCGTTCATCAACGCGAGCTGCATCACGATCGACGGCGGGCGTTCGGTGCTGTATCACGATTGATTCATTCGCGCGGTCGTCCACTCGTGGACGCATACGCGCGAAGGCGGCGCGCGACGGTCGCACGCGCCGCGTCGAGACGACGAAGCGGCCGACGTATCCGGTGACGGAGACAACAAGGAGACAAGCAACATGAAGCGCAGAACGTTCATCACACTGGCGGCCGCCGCGACGGTCGCGGCGGCGGGCCTGCCCGCGCACGCGGCCGAGCCCGTGAAGATCGGCTTCCTCGTCAAGCAGCCCGAGGAGCCGTGGTTCCAGGACGAATGGAAATTCGCCGAGATCGCCGCGAAGAGCCGGGGCTTTACGCTCGTGAAGATCGGCGCGCCGTCCGGCGAGAAGGTGATGAGCGCGATCGACAACCTCGCCGCGCAGAAGGCGCAGGGCTTCGTCATCTGCACGCCCGACGTGAAGCTCGGGCCGGGCATCGTCGCGAAGGCGAAGTCGCACGGCCTGAAGATGATGACCGTCGACGATCGCCTCGTCGACGGCGCGGGCAAGCCGATCGAATCGGTCCCGCACATGGGCATTTCCGCGTACGACATCGGCAAGCAGGTCGGCGGCGGGATCGCGGCCGAGATCAAGAAGCGCGGCTGGAACATCAACGAAGTCGGCGCGATCGACATCACGTACGAACAGTTGCCGACCGCGCACGACCGCACGACGGGCGCGACCGATGCGCTCGTCGCGGCGGGCTTTCCGAAGGCGAACGTGATCGCCGCGCCGCAGGCGAAGACCGACACCGAGAACGCGTTCAACGCGGCGAACATCGCGCTCACGAAGAATCCGCAGTTCAAGCACTGGGTCGCGTACGGCCTCAACGACGAAGCGGTGCTCGGCGCGGTGCGCGCGGCAGAAGGGCGCGGCTTCAAGGCGGCCGACATGATCGGCATCGGCATCGGCGGCTCCGATTCGGCGCTCAGCGAATTCAAGAAGCCGCAGCCGACGGGCTTTTTCGGCACCGTGATCATCAGCCCGAAACGCCACGGCGAGGAGACGTCGGAGCTGATGTACGCGTGGATCACGCAGGGCAAGGCGCCGCCGCCGCTCACGCTGACGACGGGCATGCTCGCGACGCGCGAGAACGTCGGCCACGTGCGCGAGACGATGGGGCTCGCGGCGAAGTGAGCAGCATGCGCCGTGCGCGCGAAGCGGGCGTCGCGCGTTGCGCGGCGCTCGCGGCGAGCGTGGCGAACGATGTGCGCGATGCGCCCGATGGGGCGAGGCGACGCAATGGCAATACGGATGGCGGTAGACGGAGGCGACGTGGCTGCGGCACTGCGTTTTGACAATATCGGCAAGGTCTTTCCCGGCGTGCGCGCGCTCGACGGCATCTCGTTCGACGTGCACGCGGGGCAGGTGCACGGCCTGATGGGCGAGAACGGCGCGGGCAAGTCGACGCTGCTCAAGATTCTCGGCGGCGAATATCAGCCCGATTCGGGCGGCGTGCTCGTCGACGGGCGGGCGATGCGCTTTCCGAGCGCCGCTGCGTCGATCGCGGCGGGCGTCGCGGTGATCCATCAGGAACTGCAATACGTGCCTGATCTGACGGTCGCCGAGAACCTACTGCTCGGCCGGCTGCCGAACGTGCTCGGCTGGGTCAGGAAGCGCGACGCGCAGCGCTTCGTGCGCGAGCGGCTAGCCGCGATGGGCGTCGATCTCGATCCGCAGGCGAAGCTGTGCCGGCTGTCGATCGCGCAGCGGCAGATGGTCGAGATCTGCAAGGCGCTCATGCGCAACGCGCGCGTGATCGCGCTCGACGAGCCGACGAGCTCGCTGTCGCACCGCGAAACCGAGGTGCTCTTCGCGCTCGTCGACGATTTGCGGCGCGACGGCCGCGCGCTCATCTACATCTCGCACCGGATGGACGAGATCTATCGGCTCTGCGACGCATGCACGATCTTTCGCGACGGCCGCCAGGTCGCGTCGCACGCGTCGCTCGCCGACGTGCCGCGCGAGTCGCTCGTGCGCCAGATGGTCGGCCGCGAGATCAGCGACATCTATCACTACGAGCCGCGCGCGCTCGGCGGCGTGCGCTTGTCGGCGCGCGCGCTCGAGGGCGACGCGCTGCGAGCGGGCGCGAGCTTCGACGTACGCGCGGGCGAGATCGTCGGCTTCTTCGGGCTCGTCGGCGCGGGGCGCAGCGAGCTGATGCGCGTGATCTACGGCGCGGACCGCCGGACGGGCGGCGCGCTCACGCTCGACGGCGAGCCGCTCGACATCCGCTCGACGGGCGACGCGATCCGCCACGGGATCGTGCTGTGCCCCGAGGATCGCAAGGAGGAGGGGATCGTCGCGCATGCGTCGGTTGCGGAGAACATCAACATCAGCTGCCGCCGTCATACGCTGCGCGCGGGGCTCTTCCTCGATCGCAAGCGCGAGGCGCAGACAGCCGAGCGCTTCATCAAGCTCTTGAAGATCAAGACGCCTAACCGTCGGCAGAAGATCCGCTTCCTGTCGGGCGGCAATCAGCAGAAGGCGATTCTCGCGCGCTGGCTCGCGGAGCCGGATCTGAAGGTCGTGATTCTCGACGAGCCGACGCGCGGCATCGACGTGGGCGCGAAGCACGAGATCTACGGCGTGATCTACGAGCTCGCGAAGCGCGGCTGCGCGATCGTGATGGTGTCGTCGGAGCTGCCGGAGGTGCTCGGCGTGTCGGATCGCATCGTCGTGATGCGCGAGGGGCGGATCGCGGGCGAGCTCGCGCGCGACGAGGCGAACGAAGAGGCGGTGCTGAATCTCGCGCTGCCTCAGGGCGCGACCGCGCGCGCCGCATGACGCACGGCGCGCGATATACGACGCATGACGAGTGACGCACGAAGCGCGAAGCATGACGCGCGCGCGATCGGAGCGCAACGGTCCCGCGATACGCGCGACGACTGATTCAGGAATTGGAGACGAGGGCGGCCGCGCCGCCCCGCAGAGGAGCAGACGACATGCAAGCGAGAGAGAATCTTCCCCAGGCCGCCGCGCACGCGGCGGTTGCGCCGGCCGGCGACCGGCAACGCTGGCGGCAGCACGTCGCCGATTACAGCCTCGTCGCGATCTTCGCGGCGATGTTCGTCGCGATGTCGCTGACCGTCGATCATTTCTTCTCGATCGACAACATGCTCGGGCTCGCGCTGTCGATCTCGCAGATCGGCATGGTCGCGTGCACGATGATGTTCTGCCTCGCGTCGCGCGATTTCGACCTGTCGATCGGCTCGACGGTCGCGTTCGCCGGCGTGCTGTGCGCGATGGTGCTGAACGCGACCGACAACACGTTCGTCGCGATCGGCGCGGCGGTCGCGGCGGGCGCGGTCATCGGCTTCGTCAACGGCGCGGTGATCGCGTATCTGCGGATCAACGCGCTGATCACGACGCTCGCGACGATGGAGATCGTGCGCGGGCTCGGCTTCATCGTGTCGAAGGGGCAGGCGGTGGGCGTGTCGTCGGAGACGTTCATCGCGCTGGGCGGGCTGTCGTTCCTCGGCGTGTCGCTGCCGATCTGGGTGACGCTCGTGTGTTTCGTCGTGTTCGGCGTGCTGCTCAACCAGACCGTGTACGGCCGCAACACGCTCGCGATCGGCGGCAATCCGGAGGCGTCGCGGCTCGCGGGGATCAACGTCGAGCGCACGCGCGTCTACATCTTCCTGATCCAGGGCGCGGTGACCGCGCTCGCGGGCGTGATCCTCGCGTCGCGGATCACGTCGGGCCAGCCGAACGCCGCGCAAGGCTTCGAGCTGAACGTGATCTCCGCGTGCGTGCTGGGGGGCGTGTCGCTCGCGGGCGGGCGCGCGTCGATCTCGGGCGTCGTGATCGGCGTGCTGATCATGGGCACCGTCGAGAACGTGATGAACCTGCTCAACATCGATGCGTTCTATCAATACCTCGTGCGCGGCGCGATCCTGCTCGCCGCCGTGCTGCTCGACCAGTTGAAGAATCGCGGCGCGCGCGATTGAGCGCGCCGCTTTTTTCGAGACCTTTCGGGAACGTCTGATGACCGACATTTCTTCGCATTTCGAATCGAACGGCGCGCAGGATGCGCAAGACGAGCGTTACGCGCGCTACCCGAGCCTCGCCGGCCGCACCGTGCTCGTCACGGGCGGCGCGACGGGCATCGGCGCGTCGTTCGTCGAGCATTTCGCGCGGCAGCGCGCGCGCGTCGCGTTCGTCGATCTCGACGCCGAAGCCGGCGAGGCGCTCGCCGCGCGGCTGTCCGACGCGGCGCACGCGCCCGTGTTCATCGCGTGCGATCTCACCGAGATCGCGGCGCTGCGCGGCGCGATCGACACGATCCGCGCGCGCATCGGCCCGATCGCAGTGCTCGTCAACAACGCGGCGAACGACGCGCGCCATGCGATCGTCGACGTGACGCCCGCGTCGTTCGACGCGAGCATCGCGGTGAACCTGCGCCATCAGTTCTTCGCCGCGCAGGCGGTGATCGACGACATGAAAGAGCTCGGCGGCGGCTCGATCGTCAATCTCGGCTCGATCAGCTGGATGCTCAAGAACGCGGGCTATCCGGTCTACGCGACCGCGAAGGCCGCCGTGCAGGGGCTCACGCGCGCGCTCGCGCGCGAGCTCGGGCCGTTCGGCATCCGCGTGAATTCGCTCGTGCCCGGCTGGGTGATGACCGACAAGCAGCGCCGCTTGTGGCTCGACGACGCGGGCCGTGAGGCGATCAAGGCGGGGCAGTGCATCGACGCCGAGCTGCTGCCCGGCGATCTCGCGCGGATGGCGCTTTTTCTCGCCGCGGACGACAGCCGGATGATCACCGCGCAGGATGTCGTCGTCGACGGCGGCTGGGCATAGCATTCGTTCGGATAACGAAGCTCGACGCAAGCAGGAGGACCGAAACATGACGGCGACCCACCGCCGATCCTCGGCAGCCGAGGCGGTGCAGACCTTGCAGACGCGCACGGCGCGGCGCGCGGCCGCCGCGCACCTGGTGAGCCCGGGGCCGCAGACGTCGCAGATCGCGCGCGGCGCGGGCGTCACGGAGACGGCGATCGCGACGCTCGCGAACGACGTGCTGCGGCTCGATGTCGCGCCGCATCTGGGCGGCGGCGTCACGCGCTTCGACTGGCGCGGCGACGGGGCGCTCACGCCGATCTTCCGCCGCTGCGACGCGCCCGGCGCGCGCACCGACCCGAACGAGCTCGCGTGCTATCCGCTGCTGCCGTATTCGAACCGGATCGGCGGCGGGCGCTTCGAGTGCGACGGGCGGCTCGTGCGCGTGCCGCGCAACCGTGCGACGGAGCCGCTGCCGATTCACGGCGACGGCTGGCTCGCGCACTGGCGGCTCGACGATGCGAGCGACACGCAGGTGTGCCTGTCGCTCGATCGCAGCCAAAGCGCGCCGTATGCGTATCGCGCGACGCTCGTCTACGCGCTCGACGGCGCGACGCTCTCGATCGCGCTCGCGATCGAGAACGCGGGCGCGATGCGCTTGCCGTTCGGGCTCGGCGTGCATCCGTTCATCGTGCGCGACGCGTCGACCGAACTCGCGGCCGCGGCGAGCGGGCTATGGCTGTCGACGCCCGACTGGCTGCCGTCGCGCCATGTCGGCGCGCCGGCCGCGTGGCGCTTCGGCATCGCGTATCCGTTGCCGGACACGCTCGTCAATCATGCGTTCACCGGCTGGGGCGGCGGCGCGACGATCGCGTGGCCGCAGCGCCGGCTCGCGCTGACGGTCACGGCCGACGCCGATTGCTACGTGCTGTACACGCCGCCCGGCGAACCGTTTTTCTGCTTCGAGCCGGTCGATCATCCGATCGACGCGGTGAACCTGCCGGGCGGCGCCGACGCGCACGGCATGACGCTGCTCGCGCCGGGCGAGCGTTTGACGCGGCGTTTCCGCTTCACGGTCGCGCGCACCGACGCGCGGGCGGCGCCCGTCGCGCGCGAGTCGAAGCGCGGTTCGATCGGATAGCGGAGGCCGATCTCGGCGCGCGCGACCGTTCGCGCGCGTGCGGGGAGCGCGGTGGGCGCGGCGCGGCTCGAAAAGCGTGCGCGCGATCGGTTCGCGGTTCGCGCCGGCGTTCGCGCGCCGCGCTCGGAGCCGGCACGACCGCTCGGCGCCCGGCGCGCGGCGCCCGGCGCGATTCCGAGCTGCCGCTGCGCATTCGGCCGCGGCTTGATCGTACGAATGATCGTACGAATCCGCGCCAGGCAGGCGCCGCGCGGCGCATTCGCATCCGCGTTCCTGCGCGCCGCCGCCGCCCCGCCACGACGCCGCCCGCGCGATCGCCCGGCGCGACACAGGTAAAATACGCGCCTTCCCAACCGCTTAGCCGCGAGTGAGCGCCATGTCTTCCACGCCTACCTTCATCGAATCGCTGCGCGCCGCCTGGCGGCGCACGAATTCGCTGCTGTGCGTCGGCCTCGATCCCGAGCCGACGAAGTTTCCCGCGCACCTTGAGAATCAGCCCGATGCGATCTTCGATTTCTGCCGCGAGATCGTCGACGCGACCGCGCCGTACGCGAGCGCGTTCAAGCCGCAGATCGCATACTTTTCCGCGCATCGCGCGGAGGATCAGCTCGAGCGGCTGATTGCGCACATCCATTTGCAGCATTCCGGCCTGCCCGTGATTCTCGACGCGAAGCGCGGCGACATCGGCAGCACCGCCGAGCAGTACGCGCGCGAAGCGTTCGAGCGCTATCGCGCGGACGCGGTCACGGTCAATCCGTACATGGGCTTCGATTCGATCGAGCCGTATCTCGCGTACGAGGACAAGGGCGTGATCGTGCTGTGCCGCACGTCGAATCCGGGCGGCTCGGACCTGCAGTTCCTCCAGACGGGCGGCCGGCCGCTCTATCAGGTCGTCGCCGATCTTGCGGCGAACAAGTGGAACGCGAAGACGGGCCAGCTCGCGCTCGTCGTCGGCGCGACGTTTCCGAAGGAGATCGAGATCGTGCGCGGGATCGTCGGCGACATGCCGCTTCTGATTCCCGGCATCGGCGCGCAGGGCGGGGACGTCGCCGCGACCGTCGCCGCGGGCCGCACGGCCGACGGAGCGGGCATGATGATCAACTCGTCGCGCGCGATTCTGTACGCGAGCCGCGACGACGACTTCGCCGACGCGGCCGCGCGCGTCGCCGAGCAGACCCGCGACGCGATCAACGCGCATCGCTGAACATCGCCGCCGCCCCCGACGATGCCCGGCGCGGTGCCGGGCGTCGTTCGCCGCCGCTCATTCGCGCAGTTCATTTGCGCCGTTCATTCGAGCGCTTCATTCGACGCCGCCGCGTCGCGCGCATTTCGCGCGCCGTAGCGCGTCCGATCGCGTCCGATTCGATGACGTCGATGCGAGCTACCCGCCGCCCGCCGCCCGTCGCGCGCTTCAGCGCTCCTCTTCCTCGAGCAGCTTGATGAGGCCGCGCAGCGCGTGCGCGGCCGCCTGCACGCGGATCTGCTCGCGGTCGCCCTTGAACACCAGCGTCTCGACCGACGTGTGCAGCCGGTTGCTCCAGCCGAACGACACGGTGCCGACGGGTTTGTGCTCGGAGCCGCCGCCCGGCCCGGCGATGCCAGTGACGGCGAGCGCGACCTGCGCGCGGCTGTTGCGCAGCGCGCCTTCGGCCATCGCGTGCGCGACGGGCTCGCTGACCGCGCCGTGCTTGTCGATCAGATCGGCGGGCACGCCGATCATCTCGATCTTCGCGGCATTCGAATAGGTGACGAAGCCGCGATCGAACCAGCCGCTGCTGCCGGAGATGTCGGTGATCGCGGTCGCGATCATGCCGCCCGTGCAGGACTCGGCGGTGGCGAGCGTCAGGTGCTCGTCGCGCAGCTTGTTGCCGGCGCGGATCGCGAGCTGGTGAACGACGGAATCGGTTGGCATGCGGGAAGATCCGGTGCGAACGGGGGCGAGCGGGAATCGGGCCGCGTCACTGGACGAACGAGCGCCACAGCGCGATCACGAAGAGCGTCATCAACGCGGCGATCAGGTCGTCGAACATGATGCCGAAGCCGCCTTTCAAATTCCGGTCGAAGTAGCGGACGGGCGGCGGCTTCACCATGTCGAAGAAGCGGAACACGACGAACGCCCACAATTGCTCGACGAACGTCGCCGGCGTGACGAGCAGCATCACGAGCCAGATCGCGACGATCTCGTCCCAGACAGCGGGGCCCGGGTCGGCGATGCCCATCTTCTTCGCGGTGAAGCCCGTCATCCAGATGCCGGCGACGAAGCCGACGACGATGAGCGCCCACCATTCGGGCACCGTGAGATAACGGTTCAGCGCGACGAACGTGAGCCAGCCGAACAGCGTGCCGAACGTGCCGGGCATGAACGGCGCGAGGCCGCTGCCGAAGCCGAGCGAGACGACATGCACCGGGTGCGAGAACATGAAGCGCACGGTCGCGCGGCGGCGCGCGGTCGCCTGCGAATCTTGCTGCGGCGCGGCCGAGGGCACGGCAGACGGGGCTGCTGAGGGCGCCGGGCCGGGCTGGCCGGCGGAGTCGCCCGGACGGGACGTCGGGTCAGTTGGCATGGAAATGATCGAAACCGTGCAGCGTGAGCGAAAGCGGCGCGCCCGACGCGTCGCGCCACGTGACGGCGCACGCGTCCGTCGGCGCGGACAAGCCGCGTATTGTACCGATCCGCGTGACGGCCACGCCCGCGCGCGCGCCGGCCGCCTCGATCGCGGTGCGCGCGGACGGCGCGGCCGTGAAGCACAGCTCGTAGTCGTCGCCGCCCTCGAGCATGCAGCGGCGCTGCACGTCGGCGGGCAGCGTCGCGAGCGCGGCCGAGCGCGGCACCGCGTCGACGTTCACGTCGGCGCGCACGCTCGAGCGCGCGAGGATGTGAGGAAGATCGCCCGCGAGGCCGTCGGACACGTCGAGCGCCGCGTGCGCGATGCCCGCGAGCGCGATGCCGAGCGCGACGCGCGGCTCCGGCCGCTCGAGCGCCGCGCGCAACGCGGCCGCTTCGTGCTCACCCGCGCGCCATTCGCCGCGGATCACGCCGAGTCCGGCGCGCGCGTCGCCGAGCGTGCCGGACACCCACACGTCGTCGCCGTCGCGCGCGGCGTCGCGGCGTAGCGCCGCGTCGGGGGCGACGTCGCCGAACACGGTGACGCACAGATTGAGCGGGCCGCTCGTCGTGTCGCCGCCGATCAGCTCGCAGCCATGGCGGTCCGCGAGCGCGAAGAGGCCGTCGGAGAACGCGTCGAGCCAGTCGGCGTCGGCGCGCGGCAGCGCGCACGCGAGCGTGAACGCGCGCGGCGCGGCGCCCATCGCGGCGAGGTCCGACAAATTGACGGCGAGCGTCTTGTGGCCCAGCGCGCGCGGATCGACGTCGGCGAGGAAGTGCCGGCCCTCGACCAGCATGTCCGTCGAAATCGCGAGCATCTTGCCCGGTTGTGGCGCAAGCAGCGCGCAATCGTCGCCGATGCCGAGCGCGGCGCGCGCGTGCGGCCCCTTCGCGCGGCGCGCGAAGAAGCGGTCGATCAACGAGAATTCCGAAAGGGGAGTCTGGGCCACGGGCGAGAATGTCCGAGCAATGAGATGACGCTCATTGTAAGGCGCTTCGGGCGGGC
Organism: Burkholderia sp. MSMB1498; assembly: GCF_001526245.1. Taxonomy (NCBI): domain Bacteria; kingdom Pseudomonadati; phylum Pseudomonadota; class Betaproteobacteria; order Burkholderiales; family Burkholderiaceae; genus Burkholderia; species Burkholderia sp. MSMB1498. The sequence goes on along the minus strand of NZ_LOYJ01000084.1, from coordinate 87,640 downwards.
GCCAGGCGCTGCGGCGGCCCGCGCGCGGCCGATTCATGGCGTTTCGGTCGCGGCTGTCAAACCCTAATACGACGATTTAACGTGTGGGATTGGCGCTACAATGCGTCGAACAGGTATTCTAATCCGCAGCCCCCCGTAGAGACACATGCCCACCTCGTCCTCCTCCTCGTCCAAAGAAAAACTCCGCGAAGCCGCTCTCGATTATCACGAATTCCCGACACCGGGCAAAGTCGCGATCGCGCCGACCAAACAGATGATCAACCAGCGCGATCTCGCGCTTGCGTATTCGCCGGGCGTCGCGTTCGCGTGCGAGGAGATCGTCGAGAATCCGCTGAACGCCGCGCGCTTCACCGCGCGCAGCAACTTGGTCGGCGTCGTGACGAACGGCACGGCGGTGCTCGGGCTCGGCAACATCGGCCCGCTCGCGTCGAAGCCGGTGATGGAGGGCAAGGCGGTCCTGTTCAAGAAGTTCGCCGGGATCGACGTGTTCGACATCGAGCTCAACGAGTCCGATCCGCACAAGCTCGTCGACGTGATCGCCGCGCTCGAGCCGACGTTCGGCGGGATCAATCTCGAGGACATCAAGGCGCCGGACTGCTTCATCGTCGAGCGCGAATGCCGCAAGCGGATGAAGATTCCGGTGTTCCACGACGACCAGCACGGCACCGCGATCGTCGTCGCGGCGGCGGTCACGAACGGGCTGAAGGTCGTCGGCAAGAGCATCAAGGAAGTGAAGCTCGTCGCGTCGGGCGCGGGCGCCGCGGCGCTCGCGTGCCTCGACCTGCTCGTCGATCTCGGCCTGCCGCTCGAGCACATCACGGTCACGGATCTGGCAGGCGTCGTCTACAAGGGCCGCACCGAGCTGATGGACCCGGACAAGGAGCGTTTCGCGCGCGAAACCGACGCGCGCACGCTGTCGGAGGTGATCGGCGGCGCGGACATCTTCCTCGGCCTGTCGGCGGCCGGCGTGCTGAAGGCCGACATGGTGAAGACGATGGGCGAACGCCCGCTGATTCTCGCGCTCGCGAATCCGACGCCGGAAATCCTGCCGGAAGTCGCGCTCGAAGCGCGCCCGGACGCCGTGCTCGCGACGGGCCGCACCGACTACCCGAACCAGGTCAACAACGTCCTTTGCTTCCCGTTCATCTTCCGCGGCGCGCTCGACGTCGGCGCGACGACGATCACCCGCGAGATGGAGGTCGCCGCCGTCAACGCGATCGCCGAGCTCGCGCAGCAGGAGCAAAGCGACATCGTCGCGACCGCGTACGGCATCCAGGATCTGTCGTTCGGCCCCGAATATCTGATTCCGAAGCCGTTCGATCCGCGCCTCATCGTGAAGATCGCGCCCGCCGTCGCGCAGGCGGCGATGGACGGCGGCGTCGCGACGCGCCCGATCGAGGACATGGACGCATACAAGGTTCACCTGCAGCAGTTCGTCTACCACAGCGGCACGACGATGAAGCCGGTGTTCCAGATCGCGCGCGGCGCGCCCGCCGAGAAGAAGCGGGTCGTGTTCGCGGAAGGCGAGGAAGAGCGCGTGCTGCGCGCCGTGCAGATCGTCGTCGACGAGAAGCTCGCGAAACCGATCCTGATCGGCCGGCCGGGCGTGATCGAGCACCGGATACAGCGCTACGGGCTGCGCCTCACGCCGGGCGTCGATTTCACGATCGTCAACACCGAACACGACGAGCGCTACCGCGATTTCTGGCAGACCTACTTCAAGATGATGGCCCGCAAGGGGATCAGCGAGCAGCTCGCGCGGGTGGAGATGCGCCGCCGCACGACGCTGATCGGCTCGATGCTCGTCAAGAAGGGTGAGGCGGACGGGATGATCTGCGGCACGATCAGCACGACGCACCGCCATCTGCACTTCATCGACCAGGTGATCGGCAAGCGCCAAGGCTGCAGCGTGTACGGCGCGATGAACGCGCTCGTGCTGCCGGGCCGCCAGATTTTCCTCGTCGATACGCACGTGAACGTCGATCCGACCCCGGCGCAGCTCGCCGAGATCACGATCATGGCGGCCGAGGAAGTGCGCCGCTTCGGCATCGAGCCGAAGGTCGCGCTGCTGTCGCACTCGAACTTCGGCACGAGCAACGCGCCTTCCGCGCAGAAGATGCGCGATACGCTCGCGATCCTGCACGAACGCGCGCCGCAGCTGCACGTCGACGGCGAGATGCACGGCGACGTCGCGCTCGACGCGGCGCTGCGCAAGGAAATCCTGCCGGAATCGACCCTCGAGGGCGAGGCGAACCTGCTCGTGCTGCCGAACATCGACGCGGCGAACATCGCATACAACCTGCTGAAGACGGCCGCGGGCAACAACATCGCGATCGGGCCGATCCTGCTCGGCGCCGCACAGCCTGTGCACGTGCTGACCGAATCGGCGACCGTGCGCCGGATCGTCAACATGACGGCGCTGCTGGTTGCCGACGTGAACGCGGTGCGTTGAACGAAGTTAGCGGCCGATAAAAAAGCGGCGCGCCCATTGCGGGCGCGCCGTCGGGCATGGCGGAGATAAGCGCCTTCCCGAAGCCGACGACGCCACCCTTGGGCCGCAAGAGGCGGCGAGGAGGCAGAAACCCGCCGCAGCTGACGCCGTCGAGGCAATTTTACCTCATTGGAGCTATTTCTATCCTATAAAAGATAGAAATAGTGCCGACGAGGACTATTCTGTCCTTTCATTTCCCTAACGAGCATTGATTCCCGCGTGCATTAGCGCTACGCTTACGCCTTTCTTGGTCGTCAACTTATTGATTTAACAGCGGGAACCCTCGTTTATGGCACGCAAGTGGCTCCGCAACGGCGCGCTCGCGTCCGTCTTCGCGATCGTCGCGATGGGCAATATCGGCGTTTCGCCGGGCAGTCTGGTTTCCGCCGCATACGCACGGGAAGCCGCCGCTGTAAATGGGGCGGCGCAGACCGACACGGTCCCCGCATCCCGATTGCCGCGCGAAGCCGTGACCACGCTGAGCCTGATCGCCGCGGGCGGCCCCTATCCGTACGAGAAAGACGGCGCGGTATTCGGCAATTTCGAACGGATATTGCCGAAGATGCGGCGCGGTTATTACCACGAGTACACCGTGCCGACCCCGCGGGCCCGCAATCGCGGCGCGCGGCGCATCGTTTGCGGCGGTGCCTTGAGGCGCGTCGACAATTGTTATTACACCGACGACCACTACAACAGTTTCAAACGTATCGTTGATTGACTTCGGGATGAGCGGCATGAGCGACAACATTTACGCGCGCGACATGTCGGCTGCGGCGGATCTGTTCGCGGCCGGCGACGGCAACCTGTTCCAGCGCGTCATGCAGATGCGCATGGCGGCGCACGCCGGCGGCGCGCCTGACGGCGCGGCCAGCCCCGGGCTTTCATCCATCGAGGAGCCTATGAGCCTTTTTGCGACCGTGCGACCGAATCTCGTGCAGTCGATCCGTGCATTCCGCGTGCAGGATCTTGCCGACGAAGCGAATCAGCTCGGCCAGCATTTCCTGTATGCGTACTGCGGGAATGCCCAATCGAAGCAGGAAGTGCTGGAGACGATCGCGACGTCGTTCCTGTTTCCGAAGCACTTCGGCAAAAACTACGACGCGCTGTACGACTGCCTGACGGACCTCGTCCACAAGGCGGGCGCGCAGCCCGGCTTCGTGATCGTGCTCGAGGCGCTGCCGATCGCGCACAAGTTCGACAAGGAAGGGCGCGAGACGCTGCTCGACGTGTTCCGCGAAGCGGCGGAATTCTGGGCCGAGCGCAAGGTCGCGTTCCGTGTCTTCTACTCCTTCGCGTAATTCCGGACCGCACGGCCCGCCGGAAAGCCCGCCTTCGCGCGGGCTTTTTGCGTTTGCGGCCTCGGCAGGCGGGCAGCGGGCGCGCGTTCGCCTGACGGCGGCCTTTCATTGCGCATCATTTCTCATGATCGACGAGGCGCCGCTGCGCCGGCGCGTGACGGGCAAGGTGGAAATCCGCGGCACGGACCGATAGGGGTGGGCGACCGATCGCCCTGTGGGTTGTGGTGACCGGTGGTCGACGCGCCGTTCGGCCCCGTCATCGCGGCCGTCGCCCCGCCTTCGCCCGCGGCCGACCGGCGCGTGTCGGCAGGTGGCCGCGCGTCACCATCCGCCCCAGCGCGCCGCGAGCGCGGCGAGCACCGCCGCGCCTGCCGTCTCGGTGCGCAGCACGCGCGGGCCGAGCGACAGCGCGGCGAAGCCGCGTGCGCGCGCGGCCAGTTCCTCGTCGGGCGACAGCCCGCCTTCCGGGCCGATCAGCAACGTGACGCCGCCGGCGGGCGGCACCTCGGGCAACGACGCGAACGCCATGCTCGCGCGCGGCGACAGCAGCAAACGCAACTCGCCGTCGGCCGGCGCGGGCGGCAGCGCGTCGAGCCATGCGTCGAAGCCGCGCACCGGCGTGACGTCCGGCACGCGATTGCGGCCGCATTGTTCGCACGACGCGCGCACGACGCCGCGCCAGTGGGAGACGCGCTTGTCCGCGCGCTCGCCCGACAGCCTCACCACGCCGCGCGCGGTCGACAGCGGCGCGACCGCCGAAACGCCGAGCTCGACCGCCTTTTCGATCACCCAATCCATCTTGTCGCCGCCGGCGATGCCCTGCGCGAGCGTGACGTGGTACGGCGGCTCCGCTTCCGCCGGCTCGAACGCGTCGATCCGGGCGAGCGCGCCGCGCTTGTCGATCTCGACGAGGCGCGCGTGGTACTGGCCGCCCGTGCCGTCGAACAGCGCGAGCGCGTCGCCCGGCTGCAGCCGCAGCACCTGCGCGTGCCGCGCGACGTCGGCCGGCAACGGGAGCATGGCGTCGGCCCGCAACGCCGCGTCGACGAAGAAGCGCGGCACTGCCGCGGTCGTGGCGCCGCCGCTCATGCCGCGATCCGCCGCGCGAGCGCCCAGCGATAACCATCGAGATCCTCGATCTGCGCGAAGCGATCGCCCCAGAACTGGTCTTGCGGCGCGCTCAGCGATTTCGCGCCGGCGTCGAGCGCGCGACGATAGGTCGCGTCGACGTCGTCGACGTACAGATAGAACGACTGCGGCGCGATCGCGCCCGCGCTCCTCGGCGTGCGGGCCGTCGAGCCGAACGCACCCTCGGGCGCGAACATCACGATCAGCTGGCCGCGGTACGACATCTCGACGTGCATGATCGCGCCGTCTTCGTCGATCAACTCGCGCTTTTCGAAGCCGAATGCGTCGCCAAAGAACTGAATCGACACGTGCGCGCTGCGCACCGTCAGGTAAGGGGTCAACCAGGGCACGTCGGCCGGCCGTGGGTCGGTCATGCGGGTTCTCCTGCGGGGAAAAGGCGAATGCTTCGCCGAACTTAGCGATGCATGCCGAGAGTATCGCGCAGCGTGCGCGGCAGCGTGAAGAGCGCGGGATGCAGCTTCGCGTCGTAGAAGCGCAATCCGCCGATGCGCCGCACGGCGAGCCGCTCGTCGACGTCGTGCGAGAACAGCGACGCCGCGTCGAGCGCGTCGCTCGCGATCGCCATCAGCCACGGCGAGCCGTACAGCGGCACGTGCGCGCAAAGCGGCGCGACCACGGCGAAGCACGCATGCAGCCCGGCGAGCAGCGAGACGATGCGCGCCTCGTGAAAGAGCGGCGAGCCGAGGTGCAGCGAGACCGCGCCTTGCGGCGTCAGGATGCGCTTCAGGCGAGCGTAGAACTCGGGCGTGTAGAGGCTTGCGGCGGGCGAGTCGGGCGGCGTCAGGTCGAACACGGCGAGGTCGAAGTGCTCGCACGCGTGATCGACGAAGCGTGCGGCGTCGCCGATCACGAGCTCGACGCGCGGATCGTCGAGCGCGCCCTGGTGGACGTCGCCGAGAAAGCGGCGCGCCATCTCGACTACGGCCGGATCGAGCTCCGCGACGACGATCCGCTCGATGCACGGATGCTTGAGCAACTGGCGCGCGGCGCCGCCGTCGCCGCCGCCCAGCACGAGCGCTTTTCTCGGCGCCGGATGCGCGAGCGCGGCCGGATGCGTCATGCACTCGTGGTACACGAATTCGTCGCCGACCGACGTCATCGGTCGGCCGTCGAGCGTGAAGAGGCGCCCGAGCAGCGCCGTTTCCCAGACCTCGATCGCCTGATGATCGGACGCGACGCGCGCGAGCCGCCGGGCGTTCGGAAAGCCGTAGGCGACGTCGGGGGTCGGATGGAAGAGGAGGGTGGAGCTCAAGGCGGCGGGCGCGGCTGGCGGGGCGGTTCCGATGGTGAGAATTATAGAGGGTGGGAAGACGCGCGAGAAACCGCGCGGCCGGGCGGTTTCCGACAAGGCCCGCGCGGAGGGCATCTGCTAAAATGACGAGCTTTGCAGCCTCGTCCGTTTGCTCGTCCGCTTCGCGTCCTGCCGGCGCCGCACCGCGCGCCGGGAACGGTTTGGTCCGCGAGCTTTCGGATGCCGCCCGCGCCCCGTTTTCTCGACTCGTTCTCCGGACTCGACATGACGACTTCGTCTCCCGCCCCCACCACTTTGATGGCCAACGCGATTCGTGCGCTCGCAATGGACGCCGTTCAGCAAGCGAACTCCGGCCACCCCGGCATGCCGATGGGCATGGCCGAGATCGGCGTCGCGCTGTGGTCGCGCCACCTGAAACACAACCCGACGAACCCGCACTGGGCCGACCGCGACCGCTTCGTGCTGTCGAACGGCCACGGCTCGATGCTGCTGTACGCGCTGCTGCATCTGACGGGCTACGCGCTGCCGATCGACGAGCTGAAGAACTTCCGCCAACTGCACTCGAAGACGCCGGGCCACCCGGAATACGGGATCACGCCGGGCGTCGAGACGACGACGGGCCCGCTCGGGCAGGGTCTCGCGAACGCGGTCGGCATGGCGCTCGGCGAAGCGCTGATGGCCGCCGAGTTCAACCGCGACGGCGCGAAGATCGTCGATCACCACACGTACGTGTTCCTCGGCGACGGCTGCCTGATGGAAGGCATCTCGCACGAGGCGTGCTCGCTCGCGGGCACGCTGAAGCTGAACAAGCTGATCGCGCTCTACGACGACAACGGCATCTCGATCGACGGCGACGTCGTCAACTGGTTCAACGACGACACGCCGAAGCGCTTCGAGGCGTATGGCTGGAACGTGATTCCGAACGTGCACGGCCATGACGTCGATGCGATCGACGCGGCGATCGCGAAGGCGAAGCAATCGGACAAGCCGACCCTCATCTGCTGCAAGACGCGCATCGGCAACGGCGCGGCGACGAAGGCGGGCGGCCACGACGTGCACGGCGCGCCGCTCGGCGCGGAAGAAATCGCGAAGACGCGCGAGGCGCTCGGCTGGAAGTGGGAGCCGTTCGTGATCCCGCAGGAAGTCTACGCGGCATGGGACGCGAAGGAAGCGGGCAAGCGCAGCGAAGACGACTGGAACGCGGCGTTCGCGCAATATCGCGCGAAGTATCCGACCGAGGCGGCCGAGTTCGAGCGCCGGATGACGGGCAAGCTGCCGGCCGACTGGGCCGCGAAGGCCGCGGCGATCGTCGCGGGCGCGAACGAGCGCGGCGAGACGGTCGCGACCCGCAAGGCGTCGCAGCAGACGATCGAGGGGCTGGCGGCGGTGCTGCCCGAGCTGCTCGGCGGTTCGGCCGACCTGACGGGCTCGAACCTCACGAACTGGAAAGCGTCGAAGGCGGTGCGCGCGAATGCGGACGGCCCGGGCGTCCAGTGGGGCAACCACATCAACTATGGCGTGCGCGAGTTCGGCATGAGCGCCGCGATCAACGGCCTCGTGCTGCACGGCGGCTACAAGCCGTTCGGCGGCACGTTCCTGACGTTCTCCGATTACAGCCGCAACGCGCTGCGCGTCGCCGCGCTGATGAAGGTGCCGTCGATCTATGTGTTCACGCACGATTCGATCGGCCTCGGCGAGGACGGCCCGACGCACCAGTCGATCGAGCACGTCGCGAGCCTGCGGCTCATCCCGAACCTCGACGTCTGGCGTCCGGCCGACACGGTCGAGACGGCCGTCGCGTGGACCCACGCGGTCTCGCATCAGCATCCGTCGTGCCTGATCTTCAGCCGCCAGAACCTCGCGTTCAACGCACGCACCGACGCGCAGATCGCGAACGTCGAGAAGGGCGGCTATGTGCTGCGCGACTGGGACGAAGAGATCGTCGCGCGCAAGATCATCCTGATCGCGACGGGCTCGGAAGTCGAGCTCGCGATGAAGGCGGTCGAGCCGCTCGCGCGGCAAGGGATCGCCGCGCGCGTCGTGTCGATGCCGTCGACGACGGTGTTCGACCGGCAGGACGCCGAATACCGCGAGCGCGTGCTGCCGCACGGCGTGCGCCGCGTCGCGATCGAAGCGGGCGTCACCGGATTCTGGCGCAAGTACGTGGGCCTCGAAGGCGGCGTGGTCGGCATCGACACGTTCGGCGAGTCGGCTCCGGCTGGCGTGTTGTTCAAGCATTTCGGCTTCACCGTCGAGCACGTGGTCGAAACGTCGAAGGCGGTGCTCGCGTAACCCAATCGACGCCCGGGCGGCCGTGCCCCGCGCCGGCCGGGCGCGCGTGAAGCTGCACGAAGTATTTTTTCAGCCATCAGGAGATACATCATGACGATTCGCGTTGCAATCAACGGTTACGGCCGCATCGGCCGCAACACGCTGCGCGCTTTCTACGAAAACGGCAAGAAGCACGATCTCGAGATCGTTGCGATCAACGATCTGGGCGACGCGAAGACCAACGCGCACCTGACGCAGTACGACACCGCGCACGGCAAGTTCCCGGGCGAAGTGTCGGTGGACGGCGACTACCTCGTCGTGAACGGCGACAAGATCCGCGTGCTCGCGAACCGCAATCCGGCCGAACTGCCGTGGGGCGAGCTGGGCGTCGACGTCGTGCTGGAATGCACGGGCTTCTTCACGACGAAGGAAAAGGCGAGCGCGCACCTGAAGGGCGGCGCGAAGAAGGTGATCATCTCGGCGCCGGGCGGCAAGGACGTCGACGCGACGATCGTCTACGGCGTGAACCACAATGTGCTGAAGGCCGAGCACACGGTGATCTCGAACGCATCGTGCACGACGAACTGCCTCGCGCCGCTCGTCAAGCCGCTGAACGACAAGATCGGCCTCGAAACCGGCCTGATGACGACGATCCACGCGTACACGAACGACCAGGTGCTGACGGACGTCTATCACGAAGACCTGCGCCGCGCGCGCTCGGCCACGCACAGCCAGATCCCGACGAAGACGGGCGCGGCGGCGGCCGTCGGCCTCGTGCTGCCGGAGCTGAACGGCAAGCTCGACGGCTACGCGATTCGCGTGCCGACCATCAATGTGTCGGTCGTCGACCTGTCGTTCATCGCGAAGCGCGATACGACGGTCGAGGAAGTCAACGCGATCATGAAGGAAGCGTCGCAAGGCGCGCTCGCGGGCATCCTCGGCTACAACGACGCGCCGCTCGTGTCGATCGACTTCAACCACAACCCGGCTTCGTCGACGTTCGACGCGACGCTGACGAAGGTGTCGGGCCGTCTCGTGAAGGTGTCGAGCTGGTACGACAACGAGTGGGGCTTCTCGAACCGCATGCTGGATACGGCGATCGCGCTCGCGAACGCGAAGTAACAGGTCGAGCCGACGCGCGTTGCTATGTGCCGGGGCTGGGCACGGCAGCGCCAGGCAGGATCGGGCCGCGCCGATGATGATTCATCGGCGCGGCTTTTTTATCGGACGGCGCCGCATCGGGCGCGACGGCAATGCACACCTCGATGATGAAGAGGCATGGGGTGGCCGGTTCTCATATCCCGCGCGGCGGCAATGGCGGTGCTGCCGTCGGCGTCCGTCTTGCCGGGCTCGCACCCGCCGCATTTCGCAATCCGCTCCGTCAAAATATTTTCGACACATCCCCCTTCCGGGTTGATGGTTAATATATTAATAAAAATACGAAAATCGAGTTTTATTTCAAAAGGCGAGTTAATCGGCCTTTGCTAGGATCGGGTGCCTATGTACGGACATGACGTGTCCGAAGGTTGAACCGACCAACGAAGGAGGTAACCCGTATGACCCAAAGTCCTTTCAACGGACGTGTCGTCCGGCAGTTCCGAATGCGCCGGATTACCGGTTTTCCCGCGGTACTGGACAAATTGATTCGGTCCGAGAAACGCCAAGCGACCGGCCGCGGCGCAAACGCTCGGGCGTCGGCGGGCGGCGCACGCAGTATGAACGGCGCAGGCTGGTGGACCGCTCCGGCAGCCGGACGCGCTGACATCGCGGCGGACCCGGTCGCACGGAGTCGGCCCGCTAACGGAACGGCGCTGCTCCGGCGAATCGGACGCCCGATTCTCGCTTGCATGCTCGTCTCCTGGCTGTGCTATTTCCCGAGCGTAAGTCTGGCACAGGCCGCGAGCGGCGAGCTGGCCGATCGCCGGGTAAACGAATTCAAGTATTTCAATATCGACAAGATATACGGACGCGCGCAAAAGCCGGACGAAATCCGGAGTTTCCATCTGACTTTCGAAGGCAGCAGGAATCGGGTGTATTCGACCGAATTGAACGAACACCTGATTGCGTCGTTCGTGGACGGCACGGCGACCATCGTTCAGCAAAGCCGCACCACACCCAAGAAAATGACCGTGTTGTACTCTAACCGGTTGAGCGACAAGACGGCGTTCGTGTCCGTCGCGTTCGAATTGACGCCGGGCCACGGCGCTGCGCTGCAGGTGGTGGAGACCGATCGTAACCACAACTTCGTCGACGGCAGCCCGATCTACAGGCTGCCTTCGCGGGCGGAAGACGACCCGGCGGCAAGCGACGCGTCCGACCAGGTTCGCGTCACCAATCGTCCGCAATTTGGTGGCCCACTGACGATCGAACGCGTGTCCTTCGCCACCCGGGCAAACGAAGACCTGCGCGCGCGACGCTCCGTCCATGCCTATCAACTGGAATGCGTGCTGCCGATCCTCGCGATCGCCAATTACGTGTTGAACCGGCCGTGCGACCTCATCAAGAGCGCGCTTTCTCATTTTGACGGCGATCGGCCGCTCAAGAAGGTCGCGGCGAGCCCTGCGCCCGTCGCGGCAGGCCTGGAATGGCGGCTTCACAGCCTGACCTCGGTCGGCAGCAAGAATCCTTACGCCGGCTATGCGGCGAGCATCGCGTGCAAGGCGCCGCTGCAGTTCGCGTTCTCGTCCCGCAAGCCGCGCGGGCCGGAAACGTCCGACTGCGTGTTCATGGTGATGGACGTCATTACGCCGTACCTGATTCTGAACAACTACGATTTCGATCGTGCGCACTTCGATCGCATCATCCAGAACGTCGTGAACACCGGATCGAGCGGCCTCGCCGGTGCGAATTCGCTTGCCGAGCAGCAACTCGTCAGCGCGGTCAACGCCGTGCAGGCCCGAACGAGAGAGAATATGGCGCGCATCAGTCGCGCATTTCACGATGCGTCCAGGCTGAACGCTTCGACCATCAGCTTCGCCAGCACCGAGGTCGGCACAGTCGACGCCAATTCGGCCAACGACACGTTGCCGCCCGTCCCGGAGCCGTCCACCTCGGGACAAGCGACGAGGGCGGTCGGCCAGTTCGAGCTGAATCTCGCCGATCTGACGCTCGAACGCTTCCGGCAACTTCATCCGGAGGTCAGGCCGCGAATCCGGGCCGGCAACCAATGGGTGCAGGGCAACGCGTCCTTTGCGGTCGACGTGCTGCCGAATCCGAGCCCGTCGCAGATCGCCGAAGTGCAAAGCACGCTGTCGCAGTGGTATCCGTCGGATTCCGATTCCAACTCGTCTTCCGACAGCGACTCCAGCGATTCGAGCGGCCCTATCGCCATTTCGAATACGCCGATCGGCGCTGGCGCACTGCTCAGGTCCGGACGGACGATCGCCTCGTCGATGAGCGACGAGCTCGACGAGCGCAATCCCGGTACCGTGATCGTCATCGCGCGCTACCAGAACCGGCCCGTTTCGATCTTGATGGGTAACGTCAACACGGACGTTCGCGAAGCGTCGATTCCTTACAGCGTGTCCAATCCCGACAGCCTGCGTACGCCGTACTCGAACGCCGCGGTTCGCGGCGGGGGGCAGCGCACGTTGCAGCGTTTCATCGAGTACAACCTCGAGCGCGGCATCCGGTTGATCAGCACGGATGCGGTCACGGAAGTGTCGGCCCAGGTCAAGCGGAAGTTCGGCTTCAAGCATGAAGACGAACTATGATTGATCGGCGCCGCAATCGCGCGGTGAACGTGCGGAATCGGTGTGTGTCCTTTGCGCCCCGGATTCCGTGCGTCGTCCGCGCGCGGCGCTCGCGTGGTGGTTTTCGGTATCCGAGGCGTGCTTCAGCGTGCGGCGCGGCGTGCGCGCACGCCGTGCGTCACGCACCACAGCGCGACGAGCGTGCTCGACAGCGCGCCGCCCGCGGCGCACACGCCGCGCCAGCCGTCGAAGCGGTATGCGGCGCTCGCGACGGCCGAGCCAAGCGCGCCGCCGATGAAGTAGCTCGTCAGATAGACGGTCGTGACGCGGCTGCGTGCGTCGGTGGCGAGCGCATAGATGACGCTCTGGTTCGAGATGTGCAGCCCTTGCACGCCGACGTCGAGCAGCAGAATGCCCGCCACTAGCGCGACGAGCGACTGCGCGCCCGCCGCGATGAACGCGAACGATACGAGCACGGCGGCTGCGAAGAGGCCCGTCGCCGCATGGGCGTGGCCGCGGTCGACAAGCCGGCCCGCCGCGCCCGCCGCGAGCGCGCCCATCGCGCCGACGACGCCGAACAGACCGATCGCGCCTTCGCTGAAGCGATAGGGCGGTGCGCTCAAGAGGAACGTGAGGCCCGTCCACAGCAGGCTGAAGCACGCGAACACGAGCGCGCCGTAGACGGAGCGCAGCGCGAGCGTCGGCTCGCTGCGCACGAGCGTCGCGAGCGAGCCCATCAGCTTTCGGTAATCGAGGCGCGCGGTGCGGCGATCCTTCGGCAGTTTCGTCGAGAGCACGCCGGCGAGCGCGAGCACGAGCGCCGCCGCGATCGCATAGACGGCGCGCCAGCCGAGCCAGTCGGCGATCGCGCCGGATACGACGCGCGCGAGCAGGATGCCGAGCAAGAGGCCGCTCATCACGGTGCCGACCGCGCGGCCGCGCGATGCGTCGTCGGCGAGCGACGCGGCGAACGGCACGAGCAACTGCGTCGAGCACGTGACGAAACCGACGCACACGTTCGCCGCGATGAAAAAGCCGTAGCTCGTGCTCGATGCGACCGCGACGAGCGCGACGACGTTCGCGCCCAGCAGCCGCACGATCAGCGCGTGGCGATTGACGACGTCGCCGAGCGGCACGACGACGAGCAGGCTCGCCGCGTAACCGAGCTGCGTCAGCGTGACGAGATAGCCGAGCTCGGCCGGCTTGCGCCCGAAGCTCGATGCGATCGCCGCGAGAAGCGGCTGCGAATAGTAGAGGTTGCCGATGACGATGCCGCAGGCACACGCGAACAGCAGCGTCATCCCGCGCGTCAGCGCGGGCGGGGGAACGGTGACGGAATTCATGAGGCGCGTAGCGAAGAAGAACGGAGTCCGAAAAGCCGGACGGGCATCACGCGAACGGCGCGCGCGGCGGGCCGCGAGAAATCGGCCCGCCGCGCGCGCCGCGCGTCGGATGGGCGATCAGAACGGCTTCGTCGGCAGGTACTTGCCGTCGAGCGTGATGACGGCGCGCGAGCCGCCTTCCGGATCGTCGACCTTCTTGACGTCGAGCTTGAAGTTGATCGCGCTGACGATGCCGTCGCCGAATTGCTCGTGGATCAGCGCCTTCAGCGTCGAGCCGTAGACCTGCACGATTTCGTAGAAACGGTAGATCGTCGGATCGGTCGGAATGCCGCCCGGGATGCTGCCGCGCACGGGAATCGTCTGCAAGAGGCGCACCGCGTCGTCGTCGAGGTCGAGCTTCGCGGCGACGGTGCGCGCGGCGTCGGCGGGCAGCGGATGCTGGCCGAGCAGCGCGGCCGTCGTGAACGCGACGCTCAGGCCGGTGCCCTCGTTGAGCTGCTCGAACGTGAGGTTCTTGCGCGTCTTCGCGTCGACGATGCGATCGGCGAGCGCCTGGCGCGCGGTCTGGTTGTGTTGCGATTGGGTCATGCGGGCTCCTTGCGGTGAGGGTTCGGCAACGAAACGGAGATTGCTGTCGGCGCGTGATGCGTCGCGCCGCGAGCTGCATGTGGCGCCCGGCGCCTCGCGGGCGCGTTGCGCGGCGCGCGTCATGTGTCGTGCGTCAGGCCGCGCGATCGAGTCGCGGCGGCGTCGCGCGCACGTGCGGATGGTCGGCGAGCGCGACGAAGCGGCCCGTCGCGCCGTCGAGCGCGTCGATCGAGCCGGTCTCGATGTCGTACACCCAGCCGTGCAGCGCGAGGCGTCCTTGCTCGAGCGCGAGCCGCACGCATGGATGCGTGTTGAGATTGGCGAGCTGCGCGACGACGTTTTCCCGCACCATCGAATCGACGCGCTCCCGCTCGCCCGCGTGCTCGCGCGCTTCGTTCACGCATTTGGCGGCGTCCGCGTAGCGCAGCCAGCCGCGCACGGCGGGCAGATGGTCGAGGCATGCGCACGATGCGATCGCGGTCATCGCGCCGCAGTCCGAGTGGCCGCACACGACGACGTCGGCCACTTCGAGCACCGCGACCGCGTATTCGACGGACGCCGATACGCCGCCCGGCTCGGGGCCGAACGACGGCACGATGTTGCCCGCGTTGCGGATCACGAACAAATCGCCCGGCTCGCGCTGCGTGACGAGCTCGGGCACGAGGCGGCTGTCCGAGCACGAGATGAAGAGCGCGCGCGGCCGCTGGCTCGCGGCGAGGCGCTTGAACAGTTCCGTGCGCTGCGGGAGCGCGTCGCGCTGGAACTTCAGAAATCCTTCGATGATGTCCTGCATCGTGTGCTCCGTGGTCGATGGCGAGAGCCGACGACCGAAGAATGAGGCAAACGATCCATAGCGTCCAAGACCGGTTTATTATCATTCGTATAGGTAAAACCAATACTCGAGGCGCGATGCTGCTCCGACACATCCGTTATTTTCTCGCCGTCGCCGAGCAGGGAAATTTCACGCGCGCGGCCGAGTCGCTGCACGTATCGCAGCCGACGCTGTCGCAGCAGATCCGGCAGCTCGAGGACGCGCTCGGCGTGCAACTGTTCGACCGCTCGGCTCGCGCGGTGCGGCTGACCGAGTTCGGCGCCGCGTATGCGCGGCACGCGCGGGCCGCGCTGCAGCAGCTCGAGGCTGGACGGCGCGCGGTGCATGACGTCGAGAATCTTCAGAGCGGCTCGCTGCGGCTCGCGATGACGCCGACCTTCTCCGCGTATCTGATCGGCTGGCTGATCGACGGCTTCAACGCGCGCTATCCGGGCCTGAAGCTGACGATCCGGGAGATGCCGCAGGAGCAGATCGAGCCGCTCCTCGCCGATGACGAGCTCGACGTGGGGATCGCGTTCGATCCGACGCAGTCGCCCGAGATCGACGCGACGCCGTTGTGGGTGGAGACGCTCGCGCTCGTCGTCGGGCGCGATCATCGCCATGCGCGCCGCCGCAAGCCGCTATCGCCCGCCGAGGCCGGCGACGAACCGCTGATCCTGCTGAGCCGTGCGTTCGCGACGCGCAGCAAGGTCGATCAGTACTTCCATCGCAACGGCGTGACGCCGCGCGTGGCGATCGAAGTGAATTCGATCAGCGCGATGCTCGAGATGGTGCGCGGCGGCCGGATCGCGACGGTGCTGCCGTCGGCGATCGCCGAGCGCCGCGACGACCTGCGCGCGATCCGGCTCGACCCGCCGCTGCCGCGGCGCACGGCGGCGCTGCTCACGCGCAAGGGCGGCTATCGAAGCGCGGCGATGCGCGCGTTCATCGACTATGCGCTGGCGAGGCGACACGAAATCCGAAGCAGCGGCGGCTCGCAGGCGCGCGGCGGCGCGTCGCCCGAAGGCGAGTAGCCGCGCCGCGCGCGATGCCGCATGCGCGACGGCGTGCCGCGCGCGAACGCGCCGCGTCAGCCCTTCGGTGTCGGAAAGAACACGCCCGCGCGCTGCGCGGCGTTGGAGATGTGCGCTTCGATCGCCGCGCCTGCGGCGGCCGGGTCCTTCGCGATCAGCGCATCGAGAATCGCGCGATGCTCGTGATACGTCGACAGCACGAGCTCGCGCCGGTAGAACGGCATCCGCTGGCTTTCCTTCATGATGTCCGCGCTGCCGCGCAGGATCGATTCGATCGCCGCGTTGCCGGCGAGGCTGACGATCCGCATGTGGAAATCGAAATCGAGCTGCGACGCGCCGTCGAGCTCGTCGTTCGCGAGCGCCTCCTGCAGCGCGGCGACATTCTCCTCGAACCACGCGAGATCCTGCTCGCTGACGGCGAGTGCGGCCATTCGCGCGGCGAAGCCTTCGAGCGCGTAGCGCATCTGATAGGTGTCGGGCAGCGACGATTGCTCGGCGAAGCGCCACGCGTGCGCGGCGCTCGCCTGCGCGCTCTCGACGTACACGCCCTTGCCGGGGCGGATGCGCAGCATCCCGAGCGCCTCGAGCGTCGACAGCGCCTCGCGCAGCGACGCGCGGCTGATCTCCAGTTCTTCGGACAATTGACGTTGCGCGGGCAACAGGCTGCCGACGGGATAGAAGCCGCTCTCGATCCGGCTGCGGATCGTGGCGATGGCGGCGTCGGTGACGGTGTGCGGAACGTTCTTCATGCAGTGGATCGATTGCGCGGTCTGACCGGCATTGTAAACCGCCGCCGGCGGCGCGCGCTCCGGCTCCGGGAAAGCGATGATCCGCGTGCGCCGCAGCATCGAAACGACCGCCGAAATGCGCGGGTAATCCCTATTTTTGGCGTCCTTGACTCGACTATATCGGCTTCCTACTATCCTCCATAACAGTACTGGTCGGACCAGTATGAACAGACGAATCCGCAACCGTTGTGACGGGAGAACGCCGTGTCGAAGTTTCTCAATTCGCTGTTTGGTCGGGTGGTCATCGCGCTTGTGATCGGCGTGGCGCTCGGCGCCTTTTTCCCGCACTTCGCGCAGTCGCTGCGACCGTTGGGTGACGGGTTCCTCAAGCTGATCAAGATGGTGATCGGGCCGATCGTGTTCTGCGTCGTCGTGAGCGGCATGGCGAACGCGGGCGATCTGAAGAAGGTCGGCCGCGTCGGCCTGAAGGCAGTCGTCTACTTCGAGGCGATGACGACGCTCGCGCTCGGCATCGGCCTCGTGCTCGCGTATCTGACGAAGCCGGGCGTCGGGATGAACGTCGATCTGCACGCGCTCGACGCCGCGTCGCTCGCCGATTACGCGAAGAACGCGCAGAGCCTGAAGGACACGGCGGGCTATCTGCTGAAGATCATCCCCGAAACCGCGTTCGACGCGTTCGCGAAGGGCGACATCCTGCAGATCCTCGTGTTCTCGGTGCTGTTCGGCTCCGCGCTGTCGCTGCTCGGCGAGAAGGCGAAGCGCGTGAACTCGCTGATCGACGAATTCGCGCAGGTGTTCTTCCGCGTGATGGGCTTCATCATCAAGCTCGCGCCGCTCGGCGTGCTCGGCGCGATCGCGTTCACGACCGGCAAGTACGGCGTCGCGTCGCTCAAGCAGCTCGGCCTTCTCGTGATCGTGTTCTACGTGAGCTGCGCCGCGTTCGTCGTGATCGTGCTCGGCGCGGTGATGAAGCTCGCGGGCTTCTCGGTGTTCAAGCTGATCCGCTACCTGCGCGAGGAACTGCTGATCGTGCTCGGCACCGCGTCGTCGGACGCCGTGCTGCCGCAGGTGATGCGCAAGCTCGAATGGCTCGGCGTGAAGGATTCGACGGTCGGCCTCGTGATCCCGACCGGCTACTCGTTCAACCTCGACGGCTTCTCGATCTACCTGACGCTCGCCGTGCTCTTCATCGCGCAGGCGACCAACACGCCGCTGTCGGCGCACGACCTGATCGTCGTGCTGCTCGTGTCGCTCGTCACGTCGAAGGGCGCGCACGGCATTCCGGGCTCGGCGATCGTGATCCTCGCCGCGACGCTGTCCGCGATCCCCGCGCTGCCGGTGCTCGGCCTCGTGCTGATCCTGCCCGTCGACTGGTTCGTCGGCATCGCCCGCGCGCTCACGAATCTGCTCGGCAACTGCGTCGCGACGATCGTCGTCGCCGTGTGGGAGAACGACATCGACCGCGCCCGCGCGAAGCGTGTGCTGAACGAGGAACTGCGCTACGTGCCGGCAGGCGACGAAAGCCCGAACGGCGCGATCGCGGACGGCGGCGCGCACGCGCTCTGACGCCGCGCCGCCCGGCATCGCGCGCCGGCGCGGCGGTTCGCGCCGGCGCTTCGTTTTTCAGCTTCCGGTTTTCGGTTTTTCGGATGCACACCCAACAATAGGAGACGACATGGCCGCCCCGATTCTCGATCCGAACGCGCCCGCGTTCACGCGCCGCTACATGAATCTCGCCGATCCGCGCCTCGGCGCGAAGGCGCTCTTCGCGAGCGACGAATTCTTCGCGCCGAAGGAGCGGATGCTCGATCCGGAGCCCGCCGTGTTCATTCCCGGCAAGTACGACGACCACGGCAAGTGGATGGACGGCTGGGAGACGCGCCGCAAGCGCACGACGGGCCACGATTTCTGCGTGGTGCGTCTCGCGCGGCCGGGCGTCGTGCACGGCGTCGATCTCGACACGAGCCACTTCACCGGCAACTTCCCGCCCGCGGCGTCGATCGACGCGTGCGTGTCGGACGTGCAAACGCCGCCCGACGACGCCGACTGGCAGGCGCTCGTGCCCGCGACGACGCTCGCGGGCAACCAGCATCACTACGTCGAGGTGAGCGATCCGCGGGCCTGGACGCACCTGCGCGTGAACCTGTATCCGGACGGCGGGCTCGCGCGGCTGCGCGTGTACGGCCAGCCGCAGCGCGACTGGAGCCGCGCGGCGCGCGGCGAGCTCGTCGATCTCGCCGCGATCGAGAACGGCGCGTATCTCGTCGCCGCGAACAACGAGCACTTCGGGCCGGCGTCGCGGATGCTGATGCCCGGGCGCGGCGCGAACATGGGCGACGGCTGGGAGACCCGCCGCCGCCGCGAGCCCGGGAACGACTGGGCGATCGTCGCGCTCGCGCGGCCGGGCGTGATTCGCAGGGTCGAAGTCGATACCGCGCACTTCAAGGGCAATTACCCGGATCGCTGCTCGCTGCAGGCGGCGCACGTCGCGGGCGGCACCGATGCGTCGCTCGTCACGCAGGCGATGTTCTGGCCGACGCTGCTCGGCGAGCAGCCGCTCAGGATGGACAGCGTGCATACGTTCGAGGCGGAGCTCGCCGCGCTCGGCCCCGTCACGCACGTGCGCCTGAACATCCATCCGGACGGCGGCGTGTCGCGGCTGCGCCTCTGGGGCGAGCTCGCATAACGGGAGGACGCGCATGGAGACGCTCAATACCCTGCGCCTCGAGCGCCTGACGCGCGAAGCGTTCGCGCCGTTCGGCGACGTGATCGAGCTGGCGGGCGCGCGCCGCTTCCTGATCAACGGCGGGACGACCGAGCGCTTTCACGATCTCGCGTCGATCGACGTCGCGGAGGCGGGCGGCCGGCCGCTCGTGAGCCTGTTTCGCGCGCAGCCGCGCGGGTGGCCGGTCGAGATCGACATGATGGAGCGCCATCCGCTCGGCAGCCAGGCGTTCGTGCCGCTCGCGGCGGTCGCGCGCTACGCGATCGTCGTCGCGCCGGCGGGCGAATTCGATCCGACCCGGATGCGCGCATTCCTCGCGCAAGGCTGGCAGGGCGTCAATTACGCGAGGGGCGTCTGGCACCATCCGCTCCTCGCGCTCGACGCGGTCAGCGATTTCGTCGTGGTCGACCGGGGCGGCGCGCAGCCGAACTGCGACGAGATCACGCTCGACGCGCGCTGGCGGCTCGTCACGGACGGCGCGCACGCGAGCGCCGCCTGACGCGCACGTCGCGCCGGACGCAAAAAGGCCCGGTCAGGCTTGCGCCGGCCGGGCCTTTCAGCATGCGCGGCGAGGATGCCGCGACGCGAGCGTTCGGGGGGCGCTCGGTGCTTGTCTCAGTGCTTGCGATACGGGCAGTTTTCTGTCGTGCACGTGCCGTACATCGCGAGCGAATGCTCCTGCAGCTTGAAGCCGCGTTCCTTCGCGATCGACTGCTGGCGGGTTTCGATCTCGGCGTCGAAGAACTCTTCGACGCGGCCGCAATCGAGGCACACGAGGTGGTCGTGGTGCGAGCCTTCGTTCAGCTCGAACACGGCCTTGCCGGATTCGAAGTTGCTGCGCGACAGAAGGCCCGCCTGCTCGAACTGGGTGAGCACGCGGTAGACCGTCGCGAGGCCGATGTCGAGCTCCTCGTGCAGCAGGTTGCGATAGACGTCTTCAGCCGTCAGGTGGCGAACCGGGCTTTGCTGGAAAATTTCGAGAATCTTGAGGCGCGGTAGGGTGGCCTTGAGCCCGATGTTTTTGAGATCGGTCGGATTGGTCATGGCTAGGCGTCCCTAGAGTACAATGCAGGGCTTCAATAGTACCGGCTTTTCGCCTTTTCAGTCATCTGTGACATTCTCGCGCGGCCTCGGACAAGGGCCAGCACGGTGAGGGAAATGATTCCAAGATCTCTTTTGCAACTTCAGAGGAGCCGCATGCGGAGCACCGTCATCGCAGCTGTCGCCGTGGCCGGACTGGCCGCCTGTTCGTCGTACGACAGCGTGACTCAGCGGATCGCTCAGAGCATCACGCCGTATCGGATCACCGTCGTCCAGGGCAACTTCGTGTCGCAGGAAAAGGCCTCGCAGCTGCAGGTCGGCATGTCGCGGGACCAGGTGCGCGCGCTTCTCGGCACGCCGCTTCTGACCGACATGTTCCATGCGGATCGCTGGGACTACATTTTCTACTTCAAGCGCGGCTCGACGTCGGTCGTTCAGCAGCGCGATCTCGTGGTGAACTTCTCGGGCGACCGCGTGGCGAGCTGGACGGGCGCCGACAACCTGCCGTCCGAGCTTGATCTGCTCGCCGACATCGACGGCGACCGCCGCGGCAAGAAGGCGAGCAAGGCGGCCGCGGCCGCGCGCGCCGCCGCCGCGTCGGAAGTCGCCGCCGCGGCGGCGCCCGAAGCCGCGCAGGCGGCGGACCAGAACGACGCGAACGCGCAGGCGGCGCGCGCGGCGAACCGCGCGACCGCGCAGGTGTCGGGCCAGAGCAGCGCGGCGGCGCGCTTCTCGCCGTCCGCGCAGGCGGCGCCGAACGCGCCGACCCCCGGCGGCCTGCCGCCCGGCGCCGCGCCCGCGATCCAGCCGCAGTTCCAGTTCCATCGCCCGCCTCCGCCGCCCGCGGGGGGCGGCGCGAACCAGCCGGTCGGCCCGCAGGGCGCCGACAGCCTGCCGAACCAGCCGCTCACGGCGCCCGCGCCCGCATCCGGCGCGCAGGGAACGGGCGGTTGATCCGGCGTCCGAACCAAACCCGGGGCGGCGCGCGCCGCCCGTCTTTCATTCGTAGCAGGTAGCGCATGTCGTCCATGAAGATTGCGATTGCTGGTGCGTCCGGCCGGATGGGCCGGATGCTGATCGAAGCGGTGCTCGACGCACCCGACGCGACGCTCGTCGGTGCGCTCGACCGCGCGGGCTCGCCGCAGCTCGGCCAGGACGCGGGCGCGTTCCTCGGCAAGGAGACCGGGGTCGCGCTCACCGACGATATCGAGCGCGTGTGCGCCGAGGCCGACTACCTGATCGACTTCACCCGCCCCGAAGGCACGCTTGTCCACCTGGACGCGGCGCAGCGCCACGACGTGAAGCTCGTGATCGGCACGACGGGCTTCAGCGAGCCGCAGAAGGCGCAACTGCGCGCGGCGGGCGAGAAGATCGCGCTCGTGTTCTCGGCGAACATGAGCGTCGGCGTGAACGTCACGATGAAGCTGCTCGAATTCGCGGCGAAGCAGTTCGCGCAGGGCTACGACATCGAGATCATCGAGGCGCACCACCGGCACAAGGTCGACGCGCCGTCCGGCACCGCGCTGATGATGGGCGAGACGATCGCGGCCGCGCTCGGCCGCTCGCTCGACGATTGCGCGGTCTACGGCCGCCACGGCGTGACGGGCGAGCGCGATCCGTCGACGATCGGCTTCTCGGCGATCCGCGGCGGCGACATCGTCGGCGATCACACGGTGCTCTTCGCCGGCATCGGCGAGCGCATCGAGATCACGCACAAGTCGGCGAGCCGCGTGTCGTACGCGCAGGGCTCGCTGCGCGCGGCGCGCTTCCTCGCCGGCCACAAGACCGGCTTCTTCGACATGCAGGACGTGCTCGGCCTGCGCTGAGCACCGCCCCGCGGGCATCGATGGCGACCCCGACCGGCATCCTCCATTACCTCGAGAGCGGCGACACCGTCACGCACGCGGTTGCGTACGTGCTGCTCGCGATGTCGATCGCGAGCTGGTGCTTCCTGATCGTGAAGGCGTGGGTGCTCGTGCGCGCGAAGCGCCAGGGCCCGGCCGCGCTCGCGGCGTTCTGGCGGGCCGCGACGCTCGACGACGGCATCGCCGCGCTGCGCGCGACCGACAAGGAGCGCGTGTTCGCGCCGCTCGCCGAGGCCGCGCGCGACGCCGACGCCGCGTCGCGCGTCGAGCCGCGCGCGCTGTCGGCGCGCGTCGAGCGCGGCGAGCGCGTGCTGCGCGCGCTGCGCCATGCGCTGCGCAAGTCGCAGCGGCGGCTCGAGTTCGGCCAGGTGCTGCTCGCGTCGATCGGCAGCACCGCGCCGTTCGTCGGCCTGCTCGGCACCGTCTGGGGGATCTATCACGCGCTCGGCAGCATCGCGGCGAGCGGGCAGGCGCAGATCGAGAACGTCGCCGGCCCGGTCGGCGAGGCGCTCATCATGACGGCGTTCGGCCTCGTCGTCGCGATTCCGGCGGTGCTCGCGTACAACATTTTCGGGCGGCTCGTGCGCCAGCTCGTCGAGGAGCTCGACGGCTTCGCGCGCGATCTGCACGTGTTCGTCTGCGGCGAGACGGCCGCGGCCCCGGCGGCCGATCCGGCCACCGCCGCGTAGCGGCGCGTCGGTCCGGCAATCCAGCGAGGAGGGCGGCATGGCGTTCGGCGGACTCGATCATCAGCACACGTCGCAGCCGATGGCGGACATCAACATGACGCCGCTCATCGACGTGATGCTCGTGCTGCTCGTCATCTTCATCATCACCGCGCCGCTCCTCACGCATGCGATCCGGCTCGATTTGCCGAAAGTCGCGGCGGCGCCCGCGCGCGAGACGCCCGAGACGATCACGGTGTCGATCGACGCGGCGGGCAAGCTGTACTGGAACGACGCGCCCGTGGCGTTCGACGCGCTCGCCGCGCGGCTGCGCGACGCGGCGGCAGGCGGCAAGGACCCGGAACTGCACCTGCGGGCCGCGCGCGACACCCGCTACGACACGATCGCGCGGGTGATGGGTGCCGCGCAGCAGGCGGGCGTCGCGCGGATCGGCTTCGTCACCGACGTGTCCGGGAAGCCCGATGCGCGCGGGAATCCGCCGGCGCGGCCGTCGCCGCAGCGCGACGCGCGGCTTGCGCCGTCGCTGCCGCCGCCGCGGCCGTAGCCGTCCGCCCACGCTGTCCGCCCGTACCGGTCGCACCGCTCGCGCCACCCGTGTCACCCGCACCACCCGCACCACCCGCGACGTCCGCGCCACGCTGATCGCCGCCCGCGGCCGCGCCAACGGCCTTGCCGGCCGGCGCGGACGGTATAATCGACGTTTTCCCCGCGCCGCCACCCGGCCGCCGGGGAAGCGCGACTTTCGATCCACTCGAGCGCGCGTGCGCTCGGCTCAATGCGTCGCGCGCCGCTCAAAGCCCAGCCCGAACCACACCATGCACGAAAGATACGTACCCGCCGACGTCGAAGCCGCCGCCCAGAGCGACTGGCGCGCAGCCGATGTCTACCGCTCGAAGGAAGACACGGACCGCAAGAAGTTCTACTGCGTGTCGATGCTGCCTTACCCGTCCGGCAAGCTGCACATGGGTCACGTGCGTAACTACACGATCAACGACGTGATGTACCGCTATCTGCGGATGAACGGCTACAACACGCTGATGCCGATGGGCTGGGACGCGTTCGGGATGCCGGCCGAGAACGCCGCGATGGCCAACGGCGTGCCGCCCGCGCAGTGGACGTACGACAACATCGCTTACATGAAGAAGCAGATGCAGTCGATGGGCCTCGCGATCGACTGGTCGCGCGAGGTCACGACCTGCAAGCCCGACTACTACAAGTGGAATCAGTGGCTGTTCCTGAAGATGCTCGAGAAGGGCGTCGCGTACAAGAAAACGGGCACCGTGAACTGGGACCCGGTCGACCAGACCGTGCTCGCGAACGAGCAGGTGATCGACGGGCGCGGCTGGCGCTCGGGCGCGCTCGTCGAGAAGCGCGAGATCCCGATGTACTACATGCGGATCACGCAGTACGCCGATGAACTGCTGCACGATCTCGACGGTCTCGGCTGGCCCGAGCGCGTGAAGATCATGCAGCAGAACTGGATCGGCAAGAGCTTCGGCGTGAACTTCGGCTTCCCGTACGAGCTCGACGGCGAGAAGAAGCTGCTGCGCGTGTTCACGACGCGCGCCGACACGATCATGGGCGTCACGTTCTGCGCGATCGCGGCCGAGCATCCGCTCGCCGCGCATCTTGCGCAGGACAAGCCCGAGCTGCAGGCGTTCATCGACGAATGCAAGCGCGGCGGCGTCGCCGAGGCCGACATCGCGACGATGGAGAAGAAGGGCGTCGCGACGGGCTTTTCGGTGTCGCATCCGCTGTCGGGCGAGCCCGTCGAGGTGTGGATCGGCAACTACGTGCTGATGAGCTACGGCGAAGGCGCGGTGATGGGCGTGCCGGGCCACGACGAGCGCGATTTCGCGTTCGCGAAGAAATACGGCCTGCCGATCAAGCAGGTGATTGCGGTCGCGGGGCAAACATACTCGCTCGACGCGTGGCAGGAGTGGTATGGCGACAAGGAAGCCGCGGTTTGCATCGATAGCGGCAAGTACGACGGCCTCGCTTACGGCGCGGCCGTCGACGCGGTCGCGGCCGACCTGAAGGCGGGCGGCTTCGGCGACAAGCAGGTCACGTATCGCCTGCGCGACTGGGGCATTTCGCGCCAGCGCTACTGGGGCACGCCGATTCCGATCATCCACTGCCCGTCGTGCGGCGACGTGCCGGTGCCGGAGCAGGATCTGCCCGTCGTGCTGCCGGAAAATCTCGTGCCGGACGGCACGGGCAACCCGCTCGCGAAGTCCGAGGCGTTCCTGAACTGCACGTGCCCGAAGTGCGGCGCGGCCGCGAAGCGCGAAACGGACACGATGGACACTTTCGTCGATTCCGCGTGGTACTTCTCGCGCTACGCGGCGCCGGACGCCGAGACGATGGTCGACGCGCGCACCGACTACTGGATGCCGATGGATCAGTACATCGGCGGCATCGAGCACGCGATCCTGCACCTGCTGTACTCGCGCTTCTGGGCGAAGGTGATGCGCGATCTCGGCCTCGTGAAATTCGGCGAGCCGGCGAAGAACCTGCTCACGCAGGGGATGGTGCTCAACGAGACGTTCTACCGCGAGGACGCATCGGGCAAGAAGACGTGGTACAACCCGGCCGACGTCACCGTGTCGTTCGACGACAAGGGCCGCCCCGTCGGCGCGGTGCTGAAGTCGGACGGCGAGCCGGTCGAGCTGGGCGGCATCGAGAAGATGTCGAAGTCGAAGAACAACGGCGTCGATCCGCAGATGCTGATCGACCATTACGGCGCCGACACCGCGCGCCTCTTCACGATGTTCGCGGCGCCGCCCGAGCAGCAGCTCGAGTGGTCGGGCGCGGGCGTCGAGGGCGCGAGCCGCTTCCTGCGCCGCGTGTGGGCGTTCGGCCATGCGAACCGCGACGCGCTCGCCGCGCGCGCGACGTTCGACGCCGCGCAACTCGGCGAAGCCGACAAGACCCTGCGCCGCGAAATCCACGGCGTGCTGAAGCAGGCCGATTTCGACTATCAGCGCCTGCAGTACAACACGGTCGTATCGGCCGCGATGAAGATGCTGAACGCGCTCGAAGGCGCGAAGGGCGCGACGCCCGCCGTGCTGCGCGAAACCTACGGCGTGCTGCTGCGCGTGCTGTACCCGGTCGTGCCGCACGTCACGTTCGAGCTGTGGAAGGCGCTCGGCTACACGGACGAGTTCGCGCCGCTGCTCGACGCGCCGTGGCCGAAGGTCGACGAGGCCGCGCTCGAGCAGGCCGAGATCGAGCTCGTGCTGCAGGTGAACGGCAAGGTGCGCGGCGCGCTGAAGGTCGCGAAGGACGCGAGCCGCGAGGCGATCGAAGCGGCGGCGCTCGCCGACGAGATGTTCGCGAAATTCGCCGAAGGCAAGCAGGCGAAGAAGATCATTGTCGTGCCGGGTCGTCTCGTGAATGTCGTCGTTTGACGGCGCACGGCGGCGCAGGCACGCAACAGCCAAGGAGCGAAGGTGATCCGCAGATCGTTTTTGATGTTCGTGGGCAGCGCGGTGCTGCTGTCCGCGTGTGGTTTCAAGCTGCGCGGGCAGCAGGACTACGCGTTCAAGCATCTGTACATCGCCGGCGCGCCGCCCGCGGCGGCGGCGCGGCTCACGCGCCTCGTCGAGGCGGGCAGCGACACGAAGATCGTCAAGACGCCGGGCGAGGCGGACGCGGTGCTGAGCCTGTCCGAATCGCGCGGTCAGGGCACGCTGACGCTCGACAAGTACGGCACGGTCCAGGAGTACCAGCTCAACTATTCGCTGAACTACACGCTTTTGGCCAAGGACGGCGCCGCGCTGATTCCGCCGAGCGTGATCGCGCTCAATCGCGCGATGACGTATAGCGCGCAGTACACGAACGCGAAGGCGCAGGAGTCCGAGATCCTGTTCGCGGACATGCAGAACGACGCGATCGATCAGCTGATGCGCCGGCTCGCGATCGTGCGCACGCTGCATCCGGAGCCGGGCCAGGGCGTGCCGGGCGTCACGCCGCGCGCGCCGCTGCCGCCGCCGCCGCTGTGATCGCCGCGTTTTCCATTTCCCGTTCAACGATCGACGCAGGAACCGATGCAACTGCGACTTGACGCACTGGAGCCGCATCTCGCGAAGGCGCTCGCCGGGCTGTACGTCGTCTACGGCGACGAGCCGCTGCTCGCGCAGGAAGCATGCGACAAGATCCGCGCGGCCGCGCGCGCCGGGGGCTTCACCGAGCGCTCGGTGCATACCGTCGAGCGCGGCTTCGACTGGAGCACGCTGATCGGCGCGAGCCAGGCGATGTCGCTGTTCGGCGAGCGGCAGCTCGTCGAGCTGCGGATTCCGTCCGGCAAGCCCGGCAAGGACGGCGCCGACGCGCTGAAGACGCTCGCCGGCGCGGGCAACCCTGACGTGCTGATGCTCGTCACGCTGCCGCGGCTCGACGCCGCGACGCAGAAGTCCGCGTGGTTCAC
Organism: Burkholderia sp. MSMB1498; assembly: GCF_001526245.1. Classification (NCBI taxonomy): domain Bacteria; kingdom Pseudomonadati; phylum Pseudomonadota; class Betaproteobacteria; order Burkholderiales; family Burkholderiaceae; genus Burkholderia; species Burkholderia sp. MSMB1498. The sequence continues at coordinate 60,216 of NZ_LOYJ01000084.1, read as the reverse complement.
GGCGCTCGTGAACGCGGGCGTCGCGCTGAAGATCGATCCGGTCGAGCGCGCGCAATTGCCGAACTGGATCGGCCAGCGGCTCGCGCTGCAGGGCCAGCGCGTCGCGCCGGGCGAGGACGGGCGGCGCGCGCTCGCGTTCGTCGCCGAGCGCGTCGAGGGCAATCTGCTCGCCGCGCATCAGGAGATCCAGAAGCTCGGCCTGCTGTATCCGGCCGGCGCGCTGACGTTCGAGCAGATCCACGACGCGGTGCTGAACGTCGCGCGCTACGATGTGTTCAAGCTCAACGAAGCGATGCTCGCGGGCGACGCCGCGCGGCTTGCGCGGATGATCGACGGCCTGAAGGGCGAGGGCGAGGCGCTCGTGCTCGTGCTGTGGGCGGTCGTCGAGGAGTTGCGCACGCTGCTTCGGATCAAGCGCGGCGTCGCGGCCGGCAAGCCGCTCGCCGTGCTCGTGCGCGAGAACCGCGTGTGGGGGCCGCGCGAGCGGCTCGTCGGGCCCGCGCTCGCGCGCGTGTCCGAAGCCGGGCTCGAGCACGCGCTCGCGTTCGCCGCGCGGCTCGACCGGCAGGTCAAGGGGCTCGCCGCCGTGTCGCGCGGCCCGGCGCGCGGCGAGCCGCCGCCCGACCCATGGGACGGCCTGTTCCAGCTCGCGATGACGGTCGCGCGCGCGTCCGGGCCAGGCGGCGACGCGCCACGCCGGCCAGCCTGAGCGCGCTTTCGCGCCGGCGCTTACAATCGGCGTGGGGCGGCTCGGCATGGGGCGGTTCGCCGCCGCGTGACCGCCGCGGCAGCGCCCCGCGCATCCGCTTTCCGACAATCGTTTTTTCGCCGCTCGACGCGGCTTGCATTGCGAGTCTCACGATGGATATCGATCAGTACATGACGGATGTCGGCCGCCGCGCGCGGCGTGCTGCGCGCGACGTCGCGCGCGCGTCCACCGCCGCGAAGAACGCCGCGCTCGAGGCGGTCGCGCGAGCGATCGAGCGCGACGCCGACGCACTGAAGGCGGCCAACGCGCGCGACGTCGCGCGCGCGAGGGACAAGGGTCACGACGCGGCGTTCATCGATCGCCTGACGCTGTCCGACAAGGCGCTGAAGACGATGATCGAGGGGCTGCGCCAGGTCGCGGCGCTGCCGGACCCGATCGGCGAGATCGGCAACCTCAAGTACCGCCCGAGCGGCATCCAGGTCGGCCAGATGCGCGTGCCGCTCGGCGTGATCGGGATCATCTACGAATCGCGGCCGAACGTGACGGTCGACGCGGCCGCGCTGTGCCTGAAGTCCGGCAACGCGACGATCCTGCGCGGCGGCTCCGAAGCGCTCGAGTCGAACACCGCGCTCGCGAAGCTGATCGGCGAAGGGCTCGAGGCGGCGGGGCTGCCGCAGGATGCGGTGCAGGTCGTCGAGACCGCCGATCGCGCGGCGGTCGGCAAGCTGATCACGATGACCGAATACGTGGACGTGATCGTGCCGCGCGGCGGCAAGAGCCTGATCGAGCGGCTGATCAACGAGGCGCGCGTGCCGATGATCAAACACCTCGACGGCATCTGCCACGTGTACGTCGACGATCGCGCGAACCTGACGAAGGCGCTCACCGTCTGCGACAACGCGAAGACGCACCGCTACGGCACCTGCAACACGATGGAGACGCTGCTCGTCGCGCGCGGAATCGCGCCGGCGGTGCTGCCGCCGCTCGGCCGCCTGTATCGCGAGAAGGGCGTCGAGCTGCGCGTCGACGCGGACACGCGCGCGGTGCTCGAGGCGGCGGGCGTGGGCCCGCTCGTCGACGCGACCGACGAAGACTGGCGCACCGAATATCTCGCGCCCGTGCTCGCGGTCAAGATCGTCGACGGGATGGACGCCGCGATCGGGCACATCAACGAGTACGGCTCGCATCACACCGACGCGATCGTCACCGAAGACCACGACCGCGCGATGCGCTTCCTGCGCGAAGTCGATTCGGCGAGCGTGATGGTGAACGCGTCGACGCGCTTCGCCGACGGCTTCGAGTTCGGCCTCGGCGCGGAGATCGGCATCTCGAACGACAAGCTGCACGCACGCGGCCCGGTCGGGCTCGAAGGGCTCACGTCGCTGAAGTACGTGGTGCTCGGGCACGGCGAAGGGCGTCAGTGACGAAAGGCGACTGATCAATGACCATGCTCTGGGTGAAGACCTTCCATATCGTGCTGATCGCGTCGTGGTTCGCGGGGCTTTTCTATCTGCCGCGCATTTACGTGAACCTCGCGATGGAGACCGATCCCGCCGCCGTCCGGCGGCTGCTCGCGATGGCGCGCAAGCTGTTCCGTTTCATGACGATCATCGCGGCGCCGGCGCTCGCGTGCGGCCTGTGGCTGTGGCTCGTGATCGGCATCGGGCAGGGGCAGGGCTGGGTGCACGCGAAGCTCGCGGTCGTGCTGCTGCTCGTCATCTATCACGCGTATTGCGGGCATCTGCTGAAGGCGTTCGAGCGCGGCGAGAATCGCCGCTCGGACAAGTGGTATCGCGTGTTCAACGAGCTGCCGGTGCTCGGGATGCTCGCGGCCGTCGCGCTCGCGGTGATCAAGCCGTTTTGAGCGCAGGCGGCGCTCGGCATGGCCGCCGTCGCCGCGTCGATGCCGGCGCAGACGCCGGCGAGAAAGCCCCGGCCCTGGCGGCCGGGGTTTTTTGTATGGCGGCGTGCGATGGGGACGGGCGCGGAAGTCGTGGTGTTCGTCGTGCGAAGCGGGCGCTCAATGCCTTCTGTTCGTATGTCCGCGCTCGCGCTCGAAACCGAAGCCCCGGCTCGCAGCGCGACGCCCGAGACTCGAAGTTCGGCGTCAGAATCGGGGCGCGAGCGTGGCGAACTTTCGCGCGCGGCCGCCCGGCGTTCCGTTCACGCCGATCACGGGCTGGCGGCCGGCCCCGCAAGAGATTCGTGATATCAGAGGAACGCCCCTTGCCGGCCGCAGCGCGGTGTCGCGTGTCGCTTGTCCCCTTGCGGGACGGCCGGCAAGGGGCGTTCGCCAGCCCGTGATTGGCGTGAGCAGGCTCTAATCCTTCACGTCCTCGACGTCGCGCGCGATGCGTGCTTCGCGCGACGCATCCTTCGGCGCGTCCTTCGATTCCTCTTGCGATGCGTCTCCCGGCATGTTTCCCAACGTGCCGCCCGATACGCCGCCCGACGTGTCTCTCGCCCCGTCCTTCGCCCCGTCCTTCGTCGCCTCCTTCGCCCCCTTCGCGTCGACGCCGATCCGCCGCCGCGTGATCGCTTCCTTCGCGCGGCCGAGCCGGTCGACGAGTTCGGGCCCGCGCCGCAGCGCGACGCCGACTGCGAGGATGTCGCCGATCGCGAGATGCGACATCCGCGACGTCATCGGCGAGAACACATCGGTTTCCTCGGCGACGTTCGACGCGAGGCTCACCGTCGACAACTGCGCGAGCGGCGAGTGGCTGTGCGTGATCGAGATCACCTTCGCGCCGCACGCGCGCGCCGCGCGCGCGGCGTCGACGATGTCGCGCGTGCGCCCGGTGTTCGAGATCGCGACGACGACGTCGTTCGCGCCGAGGAGCGCCGCCGACATCGAGAACGTATGCGGGTCCGAGTACGCGACGCTCGGCACGCCGAGCCGGAAGAACTTGTGCTGGATGTCCTGCGCCGCGATGCCCGAGCCGCCCGCGCCGTAGAACTCGATGCGCGACGCGCGCGTCAGCAGCTCGATCGCGTCGGCGACGCTCGTCGCCGACAGGCTGTTGCGCACCTCGATCAGCGCGCCGATCGTGCGGTCGAACACCTTGCCGATGATGCCGGGTGCGCGCTCGTCGGGTTCGACGTCGCGATACACCGACGCGACGCCCGGCGCGACGCTCTGCGCGAGCCGGATCTTGAACTCGCGAAAGCCGCTGCAGCCGAGCGCCTGGCAGAAGCGCGCGATCGTCGGCTGGCTCGCGCCCGCGCGGGCGGCGAGCTCGATCATCGACAGATCGAGCACCTCGCGCGGCGCGGCGAGCACGAAGTCGGCGAGCTTGCGCTCGGACGGGCGAAGCTGGGCGCGGATCTTCTCGATACGGGGAAGCATGATGCGAATTGACGCAGGAGAGGTTGGGGGATGGATGTGAGTATCGCGGTAGTTTTGTAGAAAATCTACAAGAATTTTCTAGCGATTATCCTGATGAAGGTCATTGCGAATCAGGGTTAACGCTAGGTGTATATGCTGTATTCATCGGCCATAGCGTAGCGTTATCGCCGGCTTTGCTGCGCTGCGAGATTGCGAGCTTGTAGTTTTTCTACTAAACTCGCGCCGTTCGTTCGACTCGTCGGACGTCCCCACGATTCCAGCTTGCCGGCCTCGCCCGGCTCATGTGAGGAGCGCCCAGCATGGCCACGCTGCACCCCACTCTTGCGTCCGTCACCGAGCGTGTGATCGCGCGCAGCCGACCGACCCGCCAAGCCTATCTCGCCCGCATCGACGCCGCGCAGGGCCGCTTCCCGGCGCGCGGCGCGCTGTCGTGCGCGAATCTCGCGCACGGCTTCGCGGGCCTCGAAGGCAGCGACAAGTTCGCGATCAAGGCGATCCGCGAGCCGAACATCGGCATCGTGTCGGCGTACAACGAGATGCTGTCCGCGCATGCGCCGTACAAGAGCTTTCCCGACATCATCAAGGCGGCCGCGCGCGAGCGCGGCGGCGTCGCGCAGTTCGCGGGCGGCGTGCCGGCGATGTGCGACGGCGTGACGCAGGGCAATCCGGGGATGGAGCTGTCGCTGTTCTCGCGCGAAGCGATCGCGATGAGCACGGCCGTCGCGCTCACGCACAACATGTTCGATGCGGCCCTTTGCCTCGGCATCTGCGACAAGATCGTGCCGGGCCTCTTGATCGGCGCGCTGCAGTTCGGCCATCTGCCGACGATCTTCGTGCCGGCCGGCCCGATGACGAGCGGCTTGTCGAACGACGACAAGGCGAAGATCCGCCAGCAGTTCGCGACGGGCCAGGTGGGCCGCGACGCGCTGCTCGAGGCCGAATCGGCCGCGTACCACGGCCACGGCACCTGCACGTTCTACGGCACCGCGAACAGCAACCAGATGCTGATGGAAGTGATGGGGCTGCATCTGCCGAGCGCGGCGTTCGTCCATCCGCACACGCCGCTGCGCGACGCGCTGACGGCCGAGGCCGCGCGCCGCGTGCTCGAGCTCACGGCCGAGCGCGGCAACTACACGCCGATCGGCCACGTGATCGACGAGAAGGCGATCGTCAACGGCATCGTCGCGCTGCTCGCGACGGGCGGCTCGACGAACCACACGCTGCACCTCGTGGCGATCGCGCGCGCGGCGGGCATCCTGATCGACTGGGACGACTTCGACGCGCTGTCGGCCGCGGTGCCGCTTCTCGCGAAGATCTACCCGAACGGCAAGGCAGACGTGAATCACTTCCACGCGGCGGGCGGCATCGCGTTCCTCGTGCGCAACCTGCTCGAAGGCGGCTTGCTGCACGACGACGTGACGACCGTCGCGGGCAAGGGCCTTGCGCACTACACGAACGAGCCGCGCCTGATCGACGGCAAGCTGACGTGGGTGCCGGGCGTCGACGCGAGCGGCGACGACAAGGTGCTGCGGCCGATCGCCGCGCCGTTCCAGCCGGACGGCGGGCTGCGCCTGATGCAGGGCAGGCTCGGGCGCGGCGTGATCAAGATTTCGGCGGTCGCGCCCGAGCACCGCAAGGTGAAGGCGAGCGCGATCGTGTTCGATTCGCAGGAAGCGGTGCAGGCCGCGTTCGACGCGGGCGAGTTGAAGCGCGATTTCGTCGCGGTCGTGCGGTTCCAGGGCGCGCGCGCGAACGGGATGCCGGAGCTGCATCGCCTTACGCCGCTGCTCGGCGTGCTGCAGGACGAGGGCTACCGCGTCGCGCTCGTGACGGACGGCCGGATGTCCGGCGCGTCGGGCAAGGTGCCGGCCGTGATCCACGTGTCGCCCGAGGCGCTCTTGAGCGGCCCGCTCGGCAAGGTGCAAACGGGCGATACGATCGTGATCGACGCGCAAGCCGGCGTGCTCGACGTCGAGATCGACGATGCGCAATGGGCGGCGCGCGCGGTCGCGCGGCCCGCGCATCAGGCGGAAAACGAAGTCGGCTTCGGCCGTGAGTTGTTCGGCGTGTTCCGCGCGGCGGCCGCGCCGGCGGAGCAGGGCGCGTCGGTGTTCGGCGCGTTGGTGGGCGAAGCGGCCCACGTCACCGCATAAGCGAAAAGGAGCTGCATTGATGAAGACGATTGGCGAGATCGTGAAGCTGGGCCCGGTGATTCCGGTGCTTGCATTCGATTCGGTGGAACAGGGCGAGCAAGTGTCGCGCGCGTTGCACGCGGGCGGCGTGAAGGTGCTCGAGATCACGCTGCGCACCGCGGCCGGGCTTGAAGCGATCAAGCGCGCGAGCGAGCTCGCCGACGACATCGTCGTCGGCGTCGGCACGATCACGAAGCCCGAGCAGTGCGCGCTCGCGAAGCAGGCGGGCGCGAAGTTCGGCGTATCGCCCGGCCTCACGAAGGAGATGCACCAGGCGGCCGTCGACGCCGGCCTGCCGCTTCTGCCCGGCGTGATGACGCCGACCGACATCATCGTCGCGCTCGAGCTCGGCTACGAGATCGTGAAGTTCTTCCCGGCGCAGCAGGCGGGCGGCGTGCCGATGCTGCAGGCGTTCCACGGCCCGTTCCCGGCGCTCAAGTTCTGCCCGACGGGCGGCATCACCGCCGAGACCGCGCCGAACTTCCTGAAGCTGCCGAACGTCGTGTGCGTCGGCGGCTCGTGGCTCACGCCGAAGGCGGCGCTCGCCGCGCAGGATTGGGCCGAGGTCACGCGCCTCGCGCAGGCGGCGAGCCGCCTCGCGCGCTGAACGCCGCCGAGCGCATGCCAGCGGAAACCTTCGGACGAAACAATCGATCTGGTTGTTTTTGCGAGGGTTTTTGCCTATGGAACCGGTTCTATCGCGGCCCGTTAAACAAAAGTAAAATTCAGCGTCCCGACGGGCGGTCAGCCGCCTCGTTTCGGAGACCTGCATAGTCGGGCGCGGCTCGCCGCGCCCGGCCCGATACATCCCAAGGAGGAGTGCTACATGGGGGCTGTCCAAGGCAGCATGCTGCTGATTTACACCGTGATCGCGATTGCGGTGCTGATCCTGATGATCGCGCGCTACAAGGTGTATCCGTTCCTCGTGCTCATCATCGTGTCGCTCGGTCTCGGCCTCGTGGTCGGCATGCCGATGGACAAGATCGTGAAATCGTTCGAGGCGGGCACGGGCGGCACGCTCGGCCACATCGCGATCGTCGTCGGTCTTGGCACGATGCTCGGCAAGATGATGGCCGAATCGGGCGGCGCCGAGCGGATCGCGACCACGCTGATCGACTGGTTCGGCGAGAAGAACATTCACTGGGCGATGATGTTCGTCGCGATCATCGTCGGCTTGCCGGTGTTCTTCGAAGTCGGCTTCGTGCTGCTGATCCCGATCGCGTTCAACGTCGCGAAGCGCACCGGCAAGTCGCTGCTCGTCGTCGGCCTGCCGATGGTCGCGGGCCTGTCGGTCGTGCACGGCCTGATTCCGCCGCACCCGGCGGCGCTCCTGGCCGTTCAGCAGTACGGCGCCGACATCGGCAAGACGATCGCCTACGGCCTCATCGTCGGCGTGCCGACCGCGATCGTCGCCGGCCCGCTGTTCGCGCTCACGATCTCGAAGTTCGTGAAGCTGCCGGAAAACAATCCGCTCGCCGCGCAATTCGTCGAGACGCACGCGGCGGGCCAGCAGCGCGAGCTGCCGGGTTTCGGCATCACGCTGTTCACGATCCTGCTGCCCGTCGTGCTGATGCTCGTCGGCAGCTGGGCCGATCTCGTCTTCGCGCCGAAGTCGCTGCCGAACAATCTGCTGCGCTTCGCCGGCAACTCGGACGTCGCGCTCCTGATCGCCGTGCTCGTGAGCTTTTACACGTTCGGCAAGCTGCAGGGCTTCAAGCGTGACCAGATCCAGAAGTTCTGCGGCGAATGCCTCGCGCCGATCGCGGGCATCACGCTGATCGTCGGCGCGGGCGGCGGCTTTGGCGGTATCCTGCGCGACAGCGGCATCTCGCAGCAGATCGTCGCGACCGCGACGCACGCAAGCCTCTCGCCGCTGTTGCTCGGCTGGTTCGTCGCGGCGCTGATCCGTCTCGCGACGGGCTCGGCCACCGTCGCGATGACGACGGCCTGCGGCATCGTCGCGCCGATCGCGTCGGCGTCGGGCGTCGTGGTCAAGCCGGAGCTGCTCGTGCTCGCGACGGGGTCGGGATCGCTGATCTTCTCGCACGTGAACGACGGCGGCTTCTGGCTGATCAAGGAATATTTCGGGATGACCGTGGGCCAGACGTTCAAGACCTGGACGCTGCTCGAAACGATCATCTCGCTGCTCGGTCTCACGTTCACGCTGTTGCTGAGCGCGGTTCTGTAACAAGGGGTAGTCATGATTCTGATCGCAATGGGCGTGTCGGGCGCGGGCAAGTCGCGGATCGGCGAGATGCTCGCCGAACGCCTGTCGTGCAGCTATACCGACGGCGACGCGTTTCACAGCGCCGCCAACAAGGACAAGATGCACCGCGGGATTCCGCTCACCGACGAGGACCGCTGGCCGTGGCTCCAGTCGATCCGCGACGCCATCGAGGCGAAGCAGCGCGCGGGCGAGACGGCCGTGTTCACGTGCTCGTCGCTCAAGCGCGCGTACCGCGATATCCTGCGCGGCAACGATCGCGACGTGCGCTTCGTCTATCTGAAGGGCTCGTTCGACATGCTGCGCGAGCGCCTGAAGACGCGCACCGGGCACTTCTTCGATCCGTCGCTGCTGCGAAGCCAGCTCGAGACGCTCGAGGAGCCGGGCCCGGACGAAGCGATCGAAGTCAGCATCGAATTGACGCCCGACGAAATCGTCGATCGCGTGATGAGCCAACTCGGCGGCGCGCGGCAGCAACAGCAGCAACAGCAGCAATGACCGCGCGCGGCCGCGTCGCGGCCGCCGCCGTGCGTCGCCGAGGCTCGGCGGCGAAAAGAAAAGGCGCCCCGCGGGGCGCCTTTTGCATTGCGTCGACGACGCGCGTTACGCGATGCGCTGCGCCAGCTCGACCGCCTTGCCGATGTACGACGCGGGCGTCATCGCGAGCAGGCGCGCCTTCGCGTCCTCGGGAATCGCGAGCGTGCCGACGAACTGCTGCAGCGCGTCGCGCGTGATGCCCTTGCCGCGCGTGAGCTCCTTCAGCTGCTCGTACGGATTCTCGATGCCGTAGCGGCGCATCACCGTCTGCACCGGCTCGGCGAGCACTTCCCAGCAGTTGTCGAGGTCTTCGTTCAGGCGCTGCGGGTTCACTTCGAGCTTGTCGAGGCCGCGGATCAGCGAATCATACGCGAGCAGCGAATAGCCGAGCGCGACGCCCATGTTGCGCAGCACCGTCGAATCGGTCAGGTCGCGCTGCCAGCGCGACACCGGCAGCTTGTCGGCGAGGTGGCGCAGCGTCGCGTTCGCGAGGCCGAGGTTGCCTTCCGAGTTCTCGAAGTCGATCGGGTTGACCTTGTGCGGCATCGTCGACGAGCCGATTTCACCGGCCTTCGTCTTCTGCTTGAAGTAGCCGACCGAGATGTAGCCCCACACGTCGCGGTCGAGGTCGAGCAGGATGGTGTTCGCGCGCGAGACCGCGTCGAACAGCTCGGCCATGTAGTCGTGCGGCTCGATCTGGATGGTGTACGGATTGAACGTGAGCTTCAGGCGGTTCTCGATCACGTCGCGCGAGAACGCTTCCCAGTCGAACTCCGGATACGCGGAAAGATGCGCGTTGAAGTTGCCGACCGCGCCGTTCATCTTGCCGAGGATCTCGACCTTCTCGATGCGCTCGATCGCGCGCGCAAGACGCGCGGCGACGTTCGCGAGCTCCTTGCCGAGCGTCGTCGGGCTGGCCGGCTGGCCGTGCGTGCGCGACAGCATCGGCTGCTCGGCGTGCGCGTGCGCGAGCGCGACGAGGCGGCCGTGGACCGTGCGCAGCGCGGGCACGATCACGTGCCGGCGCGCGCCGGCGAGCATCATCCCGTGCGACGTGTTGTTGATGTCCTCCGACGTGCACGCGAAGTGGATGAACTCGCTCGCGCGCTCGAGCTCGGCCTGGCCTTTGACCGATTCCTTCAGCCAGTACTCGACGGCTTTCACGTCGTGGTTCGTCACGCGCTCGATTTCCTTGATGCGCGCGGCGTCGTGCGCGGTAAAGCGCTCGACGAGCTGCAGCAGGAACTGCTCGGCCGCCTCCGAGAAGCGCGGCACTTCGGCGAAGCCGGCGCGCGACAGCGCGATCAGCCAGTGCACCTCGACGGTGACGCGGTGGCGCATGAAAGCGGCCTCGGAGAGCCAGTCGCGCAGCGCTTCGGTCTTGCTGGCGTAGCGGCCGTCGATGGGCGAGAGCGCGGTGAGGGCGAAAAGGGTATCGGGACGGGTGTCGGACATGATCGGGCGAGGCTTGCGGCCGCGGTTCAAACGTGAAGGGGGAGAACCGCGAATTTTACCATCGGCGCGCGGCCGCCCGGCCGCCGCGCGCCGTCGTCGAAAATGCTCAGTCGCCGACGCGGGCGGCGCCGCCGATCGGCATCGCGCCGGAGGCCGCCGCCGGCTCGGCCGCGGCGAGCTCCGGCGCGGCCCAGCGCAGCCACTGCGCGCGCAGCATCGCGAGCGCGACGAACGCGCAGGTCGAGAGCGCGCCGAACGTCGCGAAGCCGAGCTGGTAGCTGCCCGTGCTTTCCTTCGCGATGCCCATCACGACGGGCAGATAGAAGCCGCCGATGCCGCCCGCCGCGCCGACGATGCCGGACAACAGGCCCGTCTTGCCCTTCCAGCGGTGCGGGACGAGCTGGAACGTCGAGCCGTTGCCGAGGCCGAACGCGACGTACAGGCACACGAGAAGCGCGATCCCGCCCGCGAGCGGCGGCATCACGGCCGCGAACGCGAAGTCGGCGGCGGCGATCACGGCGAGGATGACCATCAGCGCGCGCACGCCGGTGATGCGGTCGGCGAGGTGGCCGCCGAACGGGCGCACGATCGCGCCGAGGAACGCGAGCAGCGACATGAAGAGGCCCGCTTCGATCTTCGGCATCTGGTAGAGCGTCGTGAGGAGCAGCGTCACGTACGACGACATCCCGACGAAGCCGCCGAACGTGATGCTGTAGATCAGCATGATTACCCACGTGTCGCGCTCGGCGAGCACCGAGCGATAGCGGCCGGGCAGCACGGCGATCGCGAGGAGCGCGCCCATCACGGGGAGAAGCAGCACGCCCGTCTTGCCCGCGCCGAACACGCCCGCGTGCACGGCGAGCACGAGCGCGACGAGGCCGACGAGCGTGAACACGAACGCGCCGAACGCGCGCTTCGCGCTGCCCGATTTCTCGCCGCGGTCGTCGGCCCACGCGAAGAGCGCGAAGCCGGCGATCGCGAGGAGCGGCAGCGCGGCCGCCGTCGAGAACTTCCAGCCGAGCGCGGCGGCGATGTGCGGGAACATGAAGCCGTCGAGCACCGCGCCGATGTTGCCCGCGGCGGCGAGGCCGAGCACGAGGCCCTGCACTTTCGGCGGATAGCTGCTGCCCGCCATCGGCAGCGCGACCGCGAAGCTCGCGCCGCCGATCCCGAGGAACACGCCGAGCACGAGGAGCAGCGTGTACGACGGCGTGCCGGGCACGAACGGCAGCACGACGGCGGGCAGCGCGGACAGCAGCACGCCCATCAGCGCGATGCGCCGGCCGTTGGCGGACTGGTAGAGGTTGCCGAGCGTCACGCGCAGGATGGCCGCCGCGAGTACCGGCACAGCGACGAGAAAGCCCTGCTGCGCGGCCGTCATCGCGATGTCCTTGCTGATGAAGGGCGCGAGCGGGCCGTACAGCACCCAGACGGTGAAGCCCGTATCGAAGTAGAGGAAGCACGCCAGAAGCGAGCGCCAGTTGCCGCTTCGGAGGGAGGTGCGCAGAGTATCCATCGGTAAAGCCTCGCGTATGCCGGACGACGGCGGATGGTGGAAAAGGGGCGACGGGCCGCTGCGCGGTGCGCGGGACAGGCCGACGCGCAGTTCCGCAAGCTTCATGCCAATGAAGTGCATGTTTTGTTCCAAACGGCGCGAACGAACGCCGCACAAGGCCGGCGGGAAAAACGGCGTTGCCGGCGCTCGGGTGCCGACGCGCGACGGCGCGACGCCCGCGCGCACCGGCGGCAGGCGCGCGCCGCGGCGCGCGGCACCGCGCCTGTGCGTGCGCGCGGCGTTGGTGCGGCGCGGAAAGTGTGAAGAATCAAGCACGTGGAGACGCGCCCGGGCAGGCGCCGGGCTGCTTGCCGCAGCGAAAGCCGACGCGGACATGCATCCGCGAGCGCCGTCGGCCGGTGCGCCGGCGCGGCCGACGCCTCCGGCCGCTAAAATGCGTGCTTCTTCCCTCGCATTCGCTTTGCGCAGCAAAGGCACGCATGGAACTCAAATGGCTCGAAGACTTCGTGTCGCTCGCGGAAACGCGCAACTTCAGCCGCTCGGCCGAGCTGCGGCACGTGTCGCAACCCGCGTTTTCGCGCCGAATCCAGGCGCTCGAGGCGTGGCTCGCCACCGAACTGATCGATCGTTCGGTCTATCCGACCCGCCTCACGCAGGCGGGCCAGGTGTTCTATGAACAGGCGCTCGCGATGCTGTCGCAGGCGCACGAGGCGCGTACGCTGCTGCGCGGCCACGTCGGCGCGCCCGTGCCGACGATCGAGTTCGCGGTGCCGCACACGCTGTCGCTCACGTACTTTCCGCGCTGGCTGCAGCGCATCGAGGCGAAGATGGGGCCGGTCCACACACGGCTGCGCGCGCTGAACGTGCACGACGCGGTGCTGTCGCTCGTCGAGGGCGGCTGCGATCTCGTGATGGGCTACCACCACCCGAGCCACCCCGTCGCGCTCGATCCGGCCCGCTACGACATGCTGACGCTCGGCGTCGAGCCGATCAGCCCGTTCTCGGCGCCCGGCCGCGGCGGGCGCGCGCGCTACGCGCTGCCCGGCACGGCCGATGCGCCCGTGCCGTACCTGTCGTACACGCCGAACGCGTACCTCGGCCGGATGACCGAGGTGATCATCGCGAACGCGCGCTCGCCGCTCTTTCTCGACAAGGTCTACGAGACCGACATGGCCGAGGCCCTCAAGGCGATGGCGCTCGCCGGGCACGGCGTCGCGTTCCTGCCGCACAGCGCGGTCGAGGACGCGGTCGCGAGCGGCCGCCTCGTGAAGCTCGGCCGCGCGGCGAAGGGCGGCGCGGAGCCGTTCACGCTGACGATGGAGATCCGCCTTTATCGGGACAAGCTCGCGGTGCAGGGCGACGAGCCGCGGCAGAAACTCGTGCGCGCGCTCTGGGACGTGGTGCGCGAGGAGCTCGGCGCGGCGGCCTGACGCGGCGGCCGGGCGCGGCATCTCCGGCGCGACGCGGCAATCGCACGCCGTTGCCGCACCGCCCGCGCGGCGGGAGCGCCGCGCCCGCCCATGCGAGCGCGCGCCGGCCGCGCACGAAAGCTGCCGCGGCGAATCGCATCGGGATTGCAGCCGTTCGAACGGCGAACGCGCGGTTTTTCGCGCAAAAGCCCGATCATGCACGAAACGCATAATCGAATAAGCAAACGGCATTGGATTTCGAAATTCGGTTTTTCGACAATGTGCGCATTCTTCGACCGTTGGAGATTCCATGTCTTCGCAACCGCAGTCCCCGTCCGTCACGCAGTCCATTCCGTCGTACCTGCACGCGGACGATCTCGGCCCCTGGGGCAACTATCTGCAGCAAGTCGACCGCGTCGCGCCGTACCTCGGCTCGCTGTCGCGCTGGATCGAGACGCTGAAGCGCCCGAAGCGCATCCTGATCGTCGACGTGCCGATCGAGCTCGACAACGGCACCGTCGCGCACTTCGAGGGCTATCGCGTGCAGCACAACGTGTCGCGCGGCCCGGGCAAGGGCGGCGTGCGCTACCACCAGGACGTGACGCTGTCGGAAGTGATGGCGCTGTCCGCGTGGATGTCGGTGAAGAACGCGGCCGTGAACGTGCCGTACGGCGGCGCGAAGGGCGGCATCCGCGTGGACCCGCGCAAGCTCTCGCGCGGCGAGCTCGAGCGCGTGACGCGCCGCTACACCAGCGAAATCGGCATCATCATCGGCCCGAATACCGACATTCCCGCTCCGGACGTCAACACGAACGAGCAGATCATGGCGTGGATGATGGACACGTACTCGATGAACCAGGGCCAGACGGCGACGGGCGTCGTGACCGGCAAGCCGATCTCGCTCGGCGGCTCGCTCGGCCGCAAGGAAGCGACGGGCCGCGGCGTGTTCGTCGTCGGCTGCGAGGCCGCGAAGAAGCGGGGGCTCGAGATCAAGGGCGCGCGCATCGCGGTTCAGGGCTTCGGCAACGTCGGCGGGATCGCCGCGAAGCTGTTCCAGGAAGCGGGCGCGAAGGTGATCGTGGTGCAGGATCACACGGGCACGATCTACCAGCCGGCGGGCGTCGACACCGTCAAGCTGCTCGATCACGTCGGCCGCACGGGCGGCGTCGCCGGCTTCGAGGGCGCCGAGCCGATGCCGAACGACGAGTTCTGGACCGTCGAAACCGAGATCCTGATCCCGGCCGCGCTGGAAAACCAGATCACCGAGAAGAACGCGTCGAAGATCCGCACGAAGATCGTCGTCGAAGGCGCGAACGGCCCGACGACGACGGCCGCGGACGACATCCTGAGCGCGAACGGCGTGCTCGTGATCCCCGACGTGATCGCGAACGCGGGCGGCGTGACCGTGTCGTACTTCGAGTGGGTGCAGGACTTCTCGAGCTTCTTCTGGACGGAAGACGAGATCAACCACCGCCTGGAGCGCGTGATGCGCGAAGCGTTCGCCGGCGTGTGGGGGGTCGCGGAAGAGCACAAGGTGTCGGTGCGCACGGCGGCGTTCATCGTCGCGTGCAAGCGTATCCTGATGGCGCGCGAAATGCGCGGTCTGTACCCCTGATCGACGGGTTTCGATCGATCTGCGGCGAGGTTCGATGAGCTGCGCCGTGATGCATTCGCGGGCGGCACCGGTTTCGGTGCCGCCCGCGCGCGCATGCGCACGCCGGACGCGCTCCGGAACGCGCACGCCGCCCGGTCAAAAGTGTGGTTAACAACCATTACTTTCATAAAAATTACTTTGATAAACTGGCGCGGGTTTTCGCCAAGGAGATGACAACGATGAAATTCCCGAAAGCAATGCTGATGGTTGCGGCGCTGAGCACTTTTGCCGGCGGCGCCATCGCCCAGGAAACGGGCACGCTGAAAAAAATCAAGGATACGGGCGTGATTGCGCTGGGGCACCGCGAATCGTCGATTCCGTTCTCGTACTACGACCAGAATCAACAAGTGGTGGGGTATTCGCGGGACTTCCAGATGAAGGTGGTCGACGCGGTCAAGAAGAAGCTGAATCTGCCGAACCTGCAGGTGAAGAACATTCCGGTGACGTCGCAGAACCGCATCCCGCTCGTGCAGAACGGCACGGTGGACATCGAGTGCGGCTCGACCACGAACAATCTCGATCGCCAGAAGCAGGCGGCGTTCTCGGACACGATCTTCGTGATCGGCACGCGCCTCATGACGAAGAAGGATTCGGGCGTGAAGGACTTCGCCGACCTGAAGGGCAAGACCGTCGTGACGACGGCGGGCACGACGTCCGAGCGTCTGCTGCGCGAGATGAACAACAAGAGCCAGATGGGGATGAGCATCATCAGCGCGAAGGATCACGGCGAGTCGTTCCAGACGCTCGAGACGGGCCGCGCGGTCGCGTTCATGATGGACGACGCGCTGCTCGCGGGCGAGCGCGCGAAGGCGAAGCAGCCGGGCGAGTGGGTGATCGTCGGCAAGCCGCAGTCGCAGGAAGCGTACGGCTGCATGATGCGCAAGGACGATCCGGCGTTCAAGAAGGTGGTCGACGACGCGATCGCGCAGGTCGAGAAGTCGGGCGAGGCCGCGAAGATCTACTCGAAGTGGTTCGAGAATCCGATTCCGCCGAAGGGCTTGAATCTGAACTTCCCGATCTCCGACGAGATGAAGAAGCTCTACGCGAATCCGAACGACAAGGCGCTCGACTGAGCGGGCGGGCGTTCGAGCTAACAAGCGCTGACGAAACGGAAGAGGCACGGCTTCTTCCGTTTCTTTTTGTTGGAGTCTGGCTATGTCCTACCACTGGAACTGGGGCATCTTCCTGAGCCCCGTTTCGACGGGAGAACCGACGACCTATCTCGGCTGGCTGATGTCGGGATTCTGGGTGACGGTCAAGGTGTCGCTCGTCGCGTGGGTGATCGCGCTCGTCGTCGGGTCGCTGTTCGGCGTGCTTCGCACCGCGCCGAACAAGTGGCTGTCGGCGATCGGCACGGTCTACGTATCGATTTTCCGCAACATTCCGCTCATCGTGCAGTTCTTCGTCTGGTACCTCGTCGTGCCCGAACTGCTGCCCGCGTCGATCGGCACCTGGATCAAGCAGCTGCCGCCCGGCACGCAATTCTTCACCGCGTCGATCGTCTGCCTCGGCCTCTTCACGGGCGCGCGCGTCTGCGAGCAGGTGCGCTCCGGCATCAACGCGCTGCCGAAGGGCCAGCGCGCGGCCGGCCTCGCGATGGGCTTCACGCAATGGCAGACGTACCGCTACGTGCTCCTGCCCGTCGCGTACCGAATCATCGTGCCGCCGCTCACGTCCGAATTCCTGAACATCTTCAAGAACTCGGCCGTCGCGTCGACGATCGGCCTGCTCGATCTGTCCGCGCAGGCGCGCCAGCTCGTCGATTACACGGCGCAGACCTACGAATCGTTCATCGCGGTGACGCTCGCCTACGTGATCATCAACCTGATCGTGATGGCGTTCATGCGCTGGGTCGAGAGCAAGTCCCGGCTGCCCGGCTACATCGGAGGCAAGTGATGCATCAGTTCGACTGGAGTAGTATTCCCGGCGCGCTGCCGGCGCTCTGGACGGGCGCGATCGTCACGTTCGAGATCACGCTGCTCGCGATCGTGGTCGGGATCGTCTGGGGCACGCTGCTCGCGCTGATGCGCCTGTCCGGCGTGAAGCCGCTCGCGTGGTTCGCGCAGGGCTACGTCACCGTGTTCCGCTCGATTCCGCTCGTGATGGTGCTGCTGTGGTTCTTCCTGATCGTGCCGCAGGTGCTGCAGGGCGTGCTCGGCCTGTCGCCGACGATCGACATCCGGCTCGCGTCGGCGATGGTCGCGTTCTCGCTGTTCGAAGCCGCGTATTATTCGGAGATCATCCGGGCGGGCATCCAGGCGGTGCCGCGCGGGCAGGTGAACGCCGCGTTCGCGCTCGGCATGAACTACGCGCACGCGATGCGCCTCGTGATCTTGCCGCAGGCGTTTCGCGCGATGGTGCCGCTTCTGCTCACGCAGGCGATCGTGCTGTTCCAGGACACGTCGCTCGTCTACGTGATCAGCCTTGCCGATTTCTTCCGCACGGCCGCGAACATCGGCGATCGCGACGGCACGAGCGTCGAGATGATCCTGTTCGCGGGCGCGTGCTATTTCGTCGTGTGCTCGGTTGCATCCGCGTTGGTCAAAGGTCTCCAGAAAAAGGTCACAAGATGATTTCCATTAAGAACGTGTCGAAGTGGTACGGCCAGTTTCAGGTGCTGACGGATTGCACGACGGAAGTGAAGAAAGGCGAGGTGGTGGTCGTGTGCGGGCCGTCGGGCTCCGGCAAGTCGACGCTCATCAAGACCGTGAACGGTCTCGAGCCGTTCCAGCAGGGCGAGATCCTGGTCAACGGCCAGTCGGTCGGCGACAAGAAGACCAACTTGTCGAAGCTGCGCTCGAAGGTCGGGATGGTGTTTCAGCACTTCGAGCTGTTTCCGCACCTGTCGATCACCGAGAACCTGACGCTCGCGCAGATCAAGGTGCTCGGCCGCGGCAAGGACGAAGCGGCCGAGAAGGGGCTCAAGCTGCTCGATCGCGTGGGCCTCAAGGCGCACGCGCACAAGTATCCGGGGCAACTGTCGGGCGGCCAGCAGCAGCGCGTCGCGATCGCGCGCGCGCTGTCGATGGACCCGATCGCGATGCTGTTCGACGAGCCGACCTCCGCGCTCGATCCCGAGATGATCAACGAGGTGCTCGACGTGATGGTCGAGCTCGCGAAGGAAGGGATGACGATGATGGTCGTCACGCACGAGATGGGCTTCGCGAAGAAGGTCGCCCATCGCGTGATCTTCATGGACAAGGGCTTGATCGTCGAGGACGACCGCAAGGAGGATTTCTTCGCGAATCCGAAATCGGATCGCGCGAAGGATTTTCTCGCGAAGATCCTGCATTGATCGCGAGGGCTGCGCCGCGCGAGCGCGCGGCGTCGCTTTCGATGCGCAGAAGGCCGTCCGGCGAACGTCGGTCGGCCTTTTTTGTCGGCCGCTCGCGTCGGGCCGAAGGCCGGGATCGGTCTTGAGCGGAGTTCGGTGGAAGCGGTGCCGGCGTGCGTGTCGCCGGGCGGCGCCGCGCGCCGCGGTTCGGACGCTTCAGCGGCGCGACGCGCCTGCATCGAAGCATCCGGTCGAGCGGCGCGCAACCGGGAAAAATCAGAAATCGACCGGATCGTCGCCGAGATCGCCGGCCACGCCGGCCACGTCGGCCGACGCGAGCGCGGCCGCCCGGCGCGGCGCCGACGCGGACGCATCGAGCTCCGGATTCGTGAGCTTCTCGAGCACGGCTTGCGGCACCGGAATGCGCATCGTCGCCGCGACGTCGCCGCACTGGAACATCACGAGCTCGCCCGGTTCGAGCGCGGTCCACACTTCGTCGTCGGTAAGCGGCTGCGTCGCGATCACCGCGACGCGATCCTCCGGCGTCGTGTATTTCGCGAAATCGATCGAGATGTCCTCGTCGATCAGGTGCGCGGTCGAGAACGGCCAGCGCCGCACGAGGTAGTGCAGCCGCGTCGAGCAGTGCGCGAACAGCGCCTGCCCGTTCGACATCAGGAAGTTGAAGACGCCGTGCCGCGTGATGTCGCGCGTGAGCTCGCCCACCTGCTCGAACAGTTCGGGCAGCGGCGGCTGCGCGCCCGGGAACGCATCGCGCAGGCCCTGCATCAGCTTGCAGAACGCTTTCTCGCTGTCGGTCGTGCCGACCGGCTGAAAGACGCCGCCTTCGAGGTCGGGCGAATAGTCGTGCAGATCGCCGTTGTGCGCGAAGATCCAGTGGCGGCCCCACAGCTCGCGCATGAACGGATGGCAGTTCTCGAGCAGGATGTGCCCCTGCGTCGCCTTGCGAATGTGCGCGATCGTGTTCTTCGACTTGATCGGATAGCGCTTGACCATCTCGGCGATGGGCGACGTCGCGGACGATTGCTGGTCGATGAAGAGGCGGCAGGCCTTGTCCTCGAAGAACGCGATGCCCCAGCCGTCTGCATGGTGATCGGTGAGCCCGCCGCGGGCTGCGAAGCCGGTAAACGAGAACGTCACGTCCGTCGGTTCGGCGCAGTTCATTCCGAAGAGTTGGCACATATCGCGGGTGCGGCTGAGGCTGGCGGGGAGTACACCGGACAGAACCGGTACAATGTCGGCTTCAAGCATATCACCGAGCCCCAAGCGGCAAAAGGCGAAAACCGCGCCCGAGCGGTTCCGTGTTGCGGTTTGCCGTCAGTCGGCGTCGCGCGCGGCCGGCGCGCAGCGCTTCGCCCGTCGCCGCGCGCCATTCCCACGACACCATGAATGCTTCTGCCCCCGCCTCGCTGACCCTCGCACGCCCCGACGATTGGCACCTGCACGTGCGCGACGGCGCGATGCTCGCGGCCGTTCTGCCGCACACCGCCCGCCAGTTCGGCCGCGCGATCATCATGCCGAACCTGAAGCCGCCCGTCACGACGACCGCGCAGGCGCAGGCGTACCGCGAGCGCATCCTGGCCGCACTGCCGGCCGGCATGACGTTCGAGCCGCTGATGACGCTGTACCTGACCGACAACACGCCTGCGGACGAAATCCGCCGCGCGCGCGAAAGCGGCTTCGTGCACGGCGTGAAGCTGTATCCGGCGGGCGCGACGACGAACTCCGACGCAGGCGTGACGGATCTGCTCGGCAAATGCGCGAAGACGCTCGAGACGATGCAGGAAGTCGGGATGCCGCTCCTCGTGCACGGCGAGGTGACGGAGCCGTCGATCGACCTGTTCGATCGCGAGAAGGCGTTCATCGAGCGCGTGATGGAGCCGCTGCGCCGCGCGCTGCCGGGGCTCAAGGTGGTGTTCGAGCACATCACGACGAAGGACGCGGCCGATTACGTGCGCGATGCCGACGCGGCGCCCGGCCAGATCGGCGCGACGATCACCGCGCACCATCTTCTGTACAACCGCAACGCGATGTTCGTGGGCGGCATCCGCCCGCATTACTACTGCCTGCCGGTGCTGAAGCGCGAGACGCACCGGGTCGCGCTCGTCGCGGCTGCGACGTCGGGCAACCCGCGCTTCTTCCTCGGCACCGACAGCGCGCCGCACGCGAAGGGCGCGAAGGAGGCCGCGTGCGGTTGCGCGGGCTGCTACACGGCGCTGCACGCGCTCGAGCTGTACGCGGAGGCGTTCGATCAGGCGGGCGCGCTCGACAAGCTCGAAGGTTTCGCGAGCTTCTTCGGCGCGGATTTCTACGGCCTGCCGCGCAGCGCCGACACGGTGACGCTGCACCGCGAGACGTGGGAACTGCCGCTGGAGATCGACGCGGGCGGGAGCCCCGTCGTGCCGCTGCGCGGTGGGGAGCCGATCGGCTGGCGGCTCGTCTGAAGCCCGGAGCGCGGCGGCCGGCGCGGCCGCCGCGCGTGACGGCATCGGTTTCGATGCGATGAACGGGCCGCACGGCATGGGCGATCACGACGCTCAGGACGGCATGAACGGCGCGCAGCGGCCAGAAGGCGCGCATGGCTCGGCCGATCCGCGGCGCACGGGAGCGACGGGGCTCGCCGACCGGGCGGACGCGACGCGCGGCCCGGCCGATTCGCGCAACGCAGGTGAGCCGGCGCGCCAGGATCACTCTGATCACGCGGATCGCCAGGATCACCGGGATCACCCTGCGGTCGCGGGCAATCCACGCGAATCGCGTGCGTCTCGTGCGTCCTGTGCGGCGAACGATCGACGTGGGCCGCATTCTGCCGACGACGGGTTCTGCTTCGACCGAATCGATTGGTCCGAGCCGTGGCTCGCGCCGTTCGCCGCACGCGGCAGGCGATGGGCGCAGGCGGCGCGGCAGGGCGAGCGCGCGTGGCTGAGCATGCTGAACGACGATGCCCGAGCCGAACGACGCGCGACGGGCCGCGGCCTGCCGCTTCGTTTCATCGAGCAGGCGGCGCTGCCGGCGGGAACCGCGTACGAGACCCACATCGCCTTAACGGGCGCCGTCCCGACCCGCCACAACCTGCATGATTTCTTCAATGCGCTCGTCTGGTTCGCGTATCCGCGCATCAAGGCGGCGCTCAACGCGCGCCAGGCCGGCGCGATCGACGCAACGGGCGTCGGCCCCGTGCGCGGCGCCGTGCGCGACGCGCTCACGCTGTTCGATGAGAACGCGGCGCTCTTTGCGACCTCGGATTCGGCGCTTGCGGCCGCGCTGCGCGGTTTCGACTGGCCGACCTTGATGTGCGCGTCGCGCGCCGCGTGGGGCGCGCGCTGCGAGGCGCGGATCGTCGGTCATGCGCTGCTCGAAAAGCTCGTCGAGCCGTACAAGGGCTGCACCGCGCACGCGTGGATCGTCGACGTGCCGGCCGCGTATTTCGAATGGGCGGACGAAAAGCGCCGCGCGTGGCTCGACGAGCATGTCGCGGCGGCGCTTGCCGCGACCGAACCGACGAGCCGCGGGTTCGCGCCTCTGCCGGTGCTCGGCGTGCCCGGCTGGTGGGCGGCGAACGAGACGCCGTCGTTCTACGACGATCCGCGAGTGTTTCGCAGCGGCCGGCGCGCACGCGCGGGCTGAGGCCGCGGGGGCGAGGAGGCGCTGAACGGTCGTGGTGTCGGAGGGGGCCGATCATTTGCCAACCGCCAACCGCCAACCGCCAACCGCCAACCGCCAACCGCCAACCGCCAACCGCCAGCCGCCAGCCGCCAGTTGCCAGTTGCCAGTTGCGAGTTGCGAGTTGCGAGTTGCGAGTTGCGAGTTGCGAGTTGCGAGTTGCCAGGTGCCAGGTGCCAGGTGCCAGGTGCCAGGTGCCAAGTGCCAGGTGCCAAGTGCCAAGTGCCAGGTGCCAAGTGCCAGGTGCCAAGTGCCAGGTGCCAAGTGCCAAGTGCCAAGTGCCAGGTGCCAAGTGCCAAGTGCCAAGTGCCCGCGCATTCAGCGACAGCGCCCAACCCTGAACTTCGTCGCGAGCGCCGCAGCTGAAATCAGAATCCGACTAAAGCCGGACCTGGAGCTCAGGAGGGGCACGAACGGGCGCGCGAGCCGGATGTCGGCCGGCGCTAATCAAGCGCCAAGCACCAAGCGCCAAGCAACGGCGCACGAGTCCCAACCTAGCGCGAATCCGCACGCAACGCGCGATCGACCACCGAATCGGCGATGCATCGACTCAACCCGCCCCAAGCGAGCGCCGCGCCGCGGTGCTAGAATCCCGCTCGCAAAGCAGGCCAGGCAGTCGCGGCTTTCGCGGTTCGCCGCGAAGGGCGAGGAAAGTCCGGACTCCGACAGGGCAGGGTGATGGCTAACGGCCATCCGTGGCGACACGCGGAACAGGGCAACAGAAAGCAAACCGCCGATGGCCCGGCGCAAGCCGGGATCAGGCAAGGGTGAAACGGTGCGGTAAGAGCGCACCGCGGCTGCGGCGACGCAGACCGGCACGGTAACCTCCACCCGGAGCAATTCCAAGTAGGCAGGCGCGCATCTTCGGATGCAGGACGGTGCCCCCGTCTCGTCTGCGGGTAGGAAGCTTGAGCGCGTCAGCAATGGCGCGCCTAGAGGAATGGCTGCCACGGGCCGCGCGTCTTCGGATGCGCGGCCTGCACAGAATCCGGCTTATCGGCCCGCTTTGCCGCACGATGACGAAAGGCCGGCGCCGCATCATGCGGCGCCGGCCTTTTTCCTTTTCGCGAGCCGCGCGGCCACGCGCTCGCGCCACGGGCGAAGCGCGTTACGCGGCGACGATCTCGAACGAATGCGACAGTTCGGCCGTCTTTGCGATCATGATCGATGCGGAGCAGTACTTGTCGTGCGACAGGTTGATCGCACGCTCGACGGTCGCGGGATTCAGGTTGCGGCCCGTCACCGTGAAGTGGAAGTGGATCTTCGTGAACACCTTCGGGTCCTCGCTCGCGCGCTCCGCCTGCAGCGTCACCGAGCAGCCCGTGACTTCCTGGCGGCTCTTCTTGAGGATCAGCACGACGTCATAGGCCGTGCAGCCGCCCGTGCCGACGAGCACCATCTCCATCGGGCGCGGCGCGAGATTGTGCCCGCCGCCTTCGGGCGCGCCGTCCATCGTGACGAGGTGGCCGCTGCCCGTTTGGGCGGCGAACGCCATGCCATCCTGCCCCATCCAGCTAACTTTGCATTCCATGCGCGAGCTCCAGCGTTGCTTGATTCGGTTGTAATTCGGCATTGTAGCCCTGCCGGCAACGGTCGGCTGATGCGCCGCAAGACGGGCGGAGGCGGCGCCCGACGGCGCTTCGCGCCCGCTCGGGGCCGCACCGAACGCCCTCCGATCATTAGGGGTTTTACTCTAGCCGTAAAGGGCATTTGTT
This sequence comes from Burkholderia sp. MSMB1498, assembly GCF_001526245.1. Lineage (NCBI taxonomy): Bacteria > Pseudomonadati > Pseudomonadota > Betaproteobacteria > Burkholderiales > Burkholderiaceae > Burkholderia > Burkholderia sp. MSMB1498. The sequence goes on along the minus strand of NZ_LOYJ01000084.1, from coordinate 36,504 downwards.
CACATGAATTCGCATATGAAGTTGATTTAAAAGGGAAAATTTTCAGTGCCCGAAGACGGGTCGTTTCCGTATTATGGGATTGAATTTCTCTATGCGGTTTTTCTTGTGCTGACGGCTTCCGGTTCGTATAATGCGAAGCATTGGTTGTCGCGCTGCGACAACCTCAGCATGTCTCCTCCACCCTCCTCCTTTGGTGGATTAAGCCCGAACCAGCGGTTCGGGCTTTTTTTCGTCCGATGCAAGCTTCGCTGGCCCTTCGGCGGGGAATTCACGCCTGCGAAGCGTGCTTCGTCGTCGGCGCAAGCCGGAGGAAGTCGGATTTCTTTGACCTCCTGAATCGATTTCCTTTATAATTCAGGGCTTTTCCGCATTCATTGCCCACGGAAAAAGAACAGGGAGAGCCTGCATCGCGCCACGAAGCGCCTGCCAAGAGCAGACAAGCAGGAAAGAACGCTTGGGCATCAGCAATCAATTTTGGATCGATCATGAAGACGTTTTCCGCAAAAGCCCATGAGGTGACGCGCGAATGGTACGTGATTGACGCGACGGATAAGGTTCTCGGCCGTGTCGCCAGCGAAGTGGCACGCCGTCTTCGCGGCAAGCACAAGCCTGAGTTCACCCCGCACGTCGACACCGGTGATTTCATCATCGTCATCAACGCGAGCAAGTTGAAGGTCACGGGCAACAAGACGCTGGACAAGAAGTACTACCGTCACTCGGGCTACCCGGGCGGCATCTATGAAACGACGTTCGGCAAGATGCAGGAACGCTTCCCGGGCCGCGCGCTCGAGAAGGCGGTCAAGGGCATGCTGCCGAAGGGCCCGCTCGGCTACGCGATGATCAAGAAGCTGAAGGTCTACGCTGAAGCCACGCATCCGCATTCGGCTCAACAGCCGAAAGCGCTCGAGATCTAAGGGGAGCCCACATGATCGGTAACTGGAACTACGGTACGGGCCGCCGCAAGAGCGCAGTCGCTCGTGTCTTCATCAAGGCTGGCAAGGGCGACATCGTCGTCAACGGCAAGCCCATCTCCGACTACTTCTCGCGCGAAACGTCGCTGATGATCGTGCGTCAGCCGCTGGAACTCACGAACCACGGCCAGACGTTCGACATCAAGGTGAACGTGACGGGCGGCGGCGAAACGGGTCAGGCAGGCGCAGTGCGCCACGGCATCACCCGCGCGCTGATCGACTACGACGCGACGCTGAAGCCGGCGCTGTCGAGCGCGGGCTTCGTCACGCGCGACGCCCGTGAAGTCGAGCGTAAGAAGGTCGGTCTGCACAAGGCACGCCGCGCCAAGCAGTTCTCGAAGCGTTAATCGCTCGTGCCGCACGCCGCCTTCGGGCGGCATCGCTGCAAGAAAAACCGCCAGTTTTCGCACTGGCGGTTTTTTTATGTGCGGCCGGCTTGCGTCGGCGCAACGAATGCGCGAAAAACGCCGGCGCGCCACTTGATTTCGCCTGCGCCAGCACGATCTGCGGATCAGTCCTACAATAGCAGGCAATGGTTTTTTGGAGAGTTCGCATGAACGCTGTTACCGAATCCGCGGCAACTACCGAGATGCCGGCTCCGTTCGTCTTCACCGACGCGGCGGCCGATAAGGTCAAGCAACTGATCGACGAAGAGGGCAACCCCGAGCTCAAGCTGCGCGTGTTCGTGCAAGGCGGCGGCTGCTCCGGCTTCCAGTACGGCTTCACGTTCGACGAGGACGTCAACGAGGACGACACCGTGCTCAACAAGAACGGGGTCGTGCTGCTCGTCGACGCAATGAGCTATCAGTATCTCGTCGGCGCCGAGATCGACTACAAGGACGATCTGAACGGCGCGCAATTCGTCATCAAGAACCCGAACGCGACCACGACCTGCGGTTGCGGCTCGTCGTTCTCGGTCTGAGCGCATCCGCATCCGACGAAAAACGGGGCTGAATGCCCCGTTTTTTTTGGCCCGCCGTCGCCGACCGGAGCGGCGAAGCGGGAGCGCATCATCGCGCACGCGCCTGCTACATCGGCTCACGCCGCGCGCGCGCCGATTTCCGGCGCTGCTGCGTCGGCCGTGCGCACTGCGTCGCTCGCATGCGCGAGCCAATCGGTCGGCGCGTGTCCCGTGCATTGCGCGAATGCGCGCGTGAGCGCGCTCGCGCTGCCGTAGCCGACTTCCGGCGCGATTTCCTTGACCGCGTAGCCGCGCCGCAGCAACGTCTTCGCGAGCCCCACTCGCCACTGGAGTAGATATTCGCCGGGCGGCACGCCGACCGTGTCCGCGAAATGCGCGGCGAAGCGCGAGCGCGACATGCCGGCCGCGGCGGCCATCCGTTCGAGCGTCCACGGCAACGCCGGGTCCGCATGCAGCGCGTTCAGCGCCTTGGCAAGCCGGGCGTCGGACAGCCCGGCGAGCGAGCCGCTCGCCACCAGCCGGTTGCGCATCACGAAGCGCAGCAATTGCACGACGAGCACTTCGGTCAGCCGGTTGATCACCGTATCGTGACCGCACGCGGGCGCGCTTGCCTCGGCGAACAGCGCATGCTGGACGGCGTCGAGCGACGACATCGATGCAAGCGGGATCGCGAGCAGATCGGGCAGGCCGCGCAGCAGCGGATTTTCGTCGCCGAGCCCGAATTCGATCGCAGCGGACAAGACCTCGGCGGGCATGCCGCCGCGCGCTTCGATCCGGTACCTGCCGGGCCGCCGGATGAACAGCGCGCTCGGCTCGGGCACCGCGTGCAGGCCGAGCGCGCCGCCTGTCACGCAGACGGCGCCCGAGCGCAGCAGGTGCATGTGGAAGCCGTCCTCGCAAATATCGAATGTCGACGTGCCGGGCAGCGTGCCGAAGTGGAACACGCGGGCGTGCAGCTCGAAGCGGGCGAGAAGACCTTTCAGGCGATCGTTCATGGGACGATTGGTCAAGCAATTGGGACTTGTCGGCGCATATTGTCTCAGTGCATGCGATACATTGGCAACTCAGCTCACTGTCCCGCATGACCAGGAGGACTCATTCGATGATCCGATTCTTCTATCACCCGTCGCCGAACCCGGCCAAGGTCGCGTTGTTCCTCGAGGAGGCCGGCGTGCCTTATGAACTCGTGCCCGTCGATACGCGCAAGGGCGAGCAGCACGGTGACGCGTTCAAGGCGATCAATCCGAACGCGAAGACGCCCGCGCTAGTCGACGGCGATGTGACCGTGTTCGACAGCAACGCGATCCTGCTGTATCTCGCGGAGAAGACCGGCCAGTTCCTGCCGGACGACACGCCCGCCGCGCGCGGCGAGCTGCTGTCGTGGCTGATGTTCGTCGCGACGGGGATCGGCCCGTACTGCGGCCAGGCGGTGCATTTCAGGCACTTCGCGCCGGAGCCGAAAGCGTATGCGGCGAACCGCTACGACTTCGAGGCGTGGCGCCACTGGCGCATCGTCGACGAACGCCTCGCCACCCGCCGCTACATGGTCGGCGACGGCTACACGATCGCCGACATGGCGGTGTGGGGCTGGGCGCGTGCGATCCCGTTCGTGCTCGGCGACGGCGCATGGGAGCAGTTGCCGAACGTGAAGCGCCTGTTCGACGAGATCAACGCGCGTCCCGCCGCGCAACGCGCGGAGGCGCTGAAGGCGCGCCACGCGTTCAAGACCGATTTCGACGACGACGCGCGCCGCGTGCTGTTTCCGCAGAACGCGCGGCTTGCGTCCGCAACCGGCGCGGAGGCCTGACGCGATGCTCGATCTCTACTACTGGACCACGCCGAACGGCCACAAGATCACGATGTTCGTCGAGGAGGCCGGCTTGCCGTACCGGATCGTGCCGGTCAACATCGGCCGCGGCGAGCAGTTCGAGCCGGATTTCCTGCGCATCGCGCCCAACAACCGGATTCCGGCCCTCGTCGATCACGCGCCCGCCGACGGCGGCGCGCCGCTGTCGATCTTCGAGTCCGGCGCGATCCTGCTGTATCTCGCGGACAAGATCGGACGCTTCATTCCGGCCGACCTGCGCGGGCGCAACGAAACGCTGCAGTGGCTGTTCTGGCAAATGGGCGGGCTCGGCCCGATGGCGGGGCAGAACCATCACTTCGTGCAGTACGCGCCCGAGCCGCTGCCGTATGCGATCGACCGCTATGTGAAGGAAACGTCGCGGCTGTACGGCGTGCTGAACAAGCATCTGTCGGACGGGCGCGACTACATCGCGGGCGAATATTCGATCGCCGACATGGCGTGCTACCCGTGGATCGTGCCGCACGAGCGGCAGCGGCAGCGCCTCGCGGATTTCCCGTTCCTCGCCGCGTGGTTCGCGCGGGTCGCCGAACGGCCCGCCACCGTGCGCGCGTACGAGCGGGCGAAGGAGATCAACGTTGCGCCGACCGTCGATCAGAACTCGCGCAGCGTGTTGTTCGGGCAGGACGCGAGCTCGGTTCGCTGACGCGCGCGGCAGCCGGCGCGGGCCGGCGCCGCGGCCGCGGCCGCGGCGTGCGCGCGGTCGCTCGGCGGAAGCGGTGCGGTGCGGGGCGGTTTTGGCGAAGCCGGCCCGCTCAGCGCGGGTACAGCGCGCCCAGCACGCGTTCGCCCGCCGCGCCCGTGACGGCCGACACGTTGCCCGGCGCGCGCGCGTTGAAGCGGTACGCAAGCCACGCGAACGCGAGCGATTCGACCTGCTGCGGCGGCACGCCGAGCGCGGCCGTCGTGTCGACCGGCACGTCGAGCCCGCGCGCCGCGAGCGCGGCCGCGATCGTGTCGAGCAACACCGGGTTGCGCGCGCCGCCGCCGCATACGTAGACGGCCCGGCAGTCGCTCGCATGCCGTGCGATTTCGTCGGCGACGGTGGCCGCCGTCAGCATCGTGAGCGTCGCCTGCACGTCTTCGGGCGCGAGGCCCGGAAAGCCGGCGAGCTTCGCGTCGAGCCAATCGGCGTTGAAGAGATCGCGCCCCGTGCTTTTCGGCGCGCCCTGCCGGAAATACGGCTCGTCGAGGAGCGCGGCGAGGAGCGCCTCGTGCACCGTGCCGCGCGCCGCGAAACGACCGCCGTCGTCGAACGGCTGTTTCAGGTGGCGTTCGGCCCATGCGTCGATCAGCGCGTTCGCCGGGCCGCAGTCGAGGCCGCGCACCGGATCGTTGCGCGCGTCACGCGCGTCGTGCGCGTCGTGCGCGGCGGGCAGGATCGTGATGTTGCTGATGCCGCCCAGGTTGCAGACGACGCGCGTCTCGTCCGGCGAGCCGAACACCGTCGCGTGGAACGCCGGCACGAGCGGCGCGCCCTGGCCGCCCGCGGCGACGTCGCGGCTGCGGAAGTCCGCGATCACGTCGATGCGCGTGAGCTCCGCGAGCAGCGCGGCATTGTTGATCTGCCGCGTGTAGCCGCGCTCGGGCCGGTGGCGCACCGTCTGGCCGTGCACGCCGAGCGCGCGCACGTTCTCGGGCGCGAGGCCCGCCGCGCGCAGCAGCTCGTGGCAGCACACCGCGTAGCGCGCGGCGAGCGCGTTCGCGGCGAGCGCCTCGCGCTCGATCTCGTCGCCGCCCGGCTGCTGCAGCGCGAAGAGCGCGTCGCGCAGCGTGTCGGCGAAGCCGACGAACGCCTCGGACAGCACGGCGAGCGGCTTGCCCGCCTCGAAGCGGACGGCGACGCCGTCGACGCCGTCCATGCTCGTCCCCGACATCAGGCCGAAATACACGCCATCCGCGGGATGGCCGGGTTGCATGCGGTTGGACGCCACGTTCATCGCTCCGGAATCGAGATGGGGGGCGCGCGGAAGGCTCGCCGCGCGCCATCGTCGCCGATTATCCGCGCATGCGAGCGCGCCGTTAAGCGGTCCGCGCGCAACTTATGGGAAAATCGCTCTTTTTGCGACATTTCTTCCTCTTGCACCGATGAGCACCGATCCCACTTCCAAGCCCGCCTTCCCGATCACCGATGAGGTTCGCCACGCGCTCGCCGTCACGAAGCGCGGCGTCGACGAGCTGCTGATCGAGGAAGAGTTCGCGCAGAAGCTCGCGAAAAGCGCGGCGACGGGCAAGCCGCTGCGCATCAAGCTGGGCCTCGATCCGACCGCGCCCGACATCCACATCGGCCACACGGTCGTGCTGAACAAGATGCGCCAGCTGCAGGATCTCGGCCATACGGTGATTTTCCTGATCGGCGACTTCACGTCGCTGATCGGCGATCCGTCGGGCCGCAACGCGACGCGCCCGCCGCTTACGCGCGAGCAGATCGAAGCAAACGCGAAGACCTACTTCGAGCAGGCCGCGCTCGTGCTCGACCGCGAGAAGACCGAGATCCGCTACAACAGCGAATGGTCGATGCCGCTCGGCGCGGACGGGATGATCAAGCTCGCGTCGCGCTACACGGTTGCGCGGATGCTCGAGCGCGAGGACTTCACGAAGCGCTTCCAGGGCGGCATTCCGATCTCGATCCACGAATTCCTGTATCCGCTGATGCAAGGCTACGACTCGGTCGCGCTGAACGCCGATCTCGAGCTCGGCGGCACCGACCAGAAGTTCAACCTGCTCGTGGGCCGCGAGTTGCAGAAGCAGTACGGGCAGGAGCAGCAGTGCATCCTGACGATGCCGCTTCTCGAAGGCCTCGACGGCGTCGAGAAGATGTCGAAGTCGAAGGGCAACTACGTCGGCATCAGCGAGAAGCCGAGCGACATGTTCGGCAAGCTGATGAGCATCTCGGACGTTCTGATGTGGCGCTACTTCGAGCTGCTGTCGTTCCGCGGCCTCGACGAGATCGCGCAGTTCCGCCGCGAGGCCGAGGGCGGCCGCAATCCGCGCGACTTCAAGGTGATGCTCGCGCAGGAGATCGTCGAGCGCTTCCATTCGCGCGCGGACGCCGAGCGCGCGCTCGAGGACTTCAACCACCGCGCGAAGGGCGGCGTGCCGGACGATATTCCCACGGTGACGCTCGCGGGCGCGCCGCTCGCGATCGGCCAGTTGCTGAAGCTGGCGGGGCTCGTGCCGTCGACGAGCGAGGCGCTGCGCAACATCGAGCAGGGCGGCGTGAAGATCGACGGCGCGACGGTGTCCGACAAGGCGCTGAAGCTCGACGCGGGCGAATTCGTCGTGCAAGTCGGCAAGCGCCGCTTCGCGCGCGTGACGCTCACCGCATGAGCGCGCGGTTCGCCGCTCGGCGCCGCGCGCCGCGCGCCGCGTGCATCGTTCGCGCCGCGCGCGTGACGCAGGCGCGCGCATGATCGCGTTGATCCAGCGCGTGAAGCGCGCCGACGTGCGCGTCGGCGGCCGCGTGACGGGCGAGATCGGCGCCGGTCTTCTCGCGCTCGTCTGCGCGGAGCGCGGCGACACCGAGGCGGTCGCGAACAGGCTGCTCGCGAAGGTGCTCGGCTACCGCGTGTTCAGCGATGCGGCGGGCAAGATGAACCTGCCCGTGTCGAACATCGACGGCGCGGGGCGCGCGGGCGGCCTGCTGCTCGTGTCGCAGTTCACGCTCGCGGCCGACACGAACAGCGGCCTGCGCCCGAGCTTCACGCCCGCCGCGCCGCCCGACGAGGGCGAGCGCCTGTTCGACTACTTCGTGCGCGCGGCGCGCGAGCGCCATCCGATCGTCGCGACGGGCGAGTTCGGCGCCGACATGCAGGTGTCGCTCGTCAACGACGGTCCCGTGACGTTCTGGTTGCAGACGCGCCCGTGACACGCCCTTGACGCTTCGATTCGAGACCGCACCGATGGCCACGACGCAGATTCTCTTCATCCGCCATGGCGAGACGGCCTGGAACCGCATCAAGCGGATTCAAGGCCACATCGACATTCCGCTTGCCGACACGGGGCTCGCGCAGGCGCGGCAGCTGGCCGACCGGCTCGCGCGCGACGCACGCGCCGGCGCGCGCATCGATGCCGTCTATTCGAGCGACCTGTCGCGCGCGCGGCAGACCGCGCAGCCGGCCGCCGATGCGCTCGGCCTGCCGCTCGCGCTGCGCGAAGGGCTGCGCGAGCGCGCGTACGGCGTGTTCCAGGGGCACGACAGCGTCGAGATCGAGGCGCGATTTCCCGACGCGTTCGCGCAGTGGCAGACACGCGATCCCGGCTTCGAGCCGGAAGGCGGCGAATCGCACCGCGCGTTCTACCACCGCGTGCTGCACGAGGTCGAGCGGATCGTCGCCGCGCATCCGGGCGGGCGCATCGCGTGCGTCGCGCATGGCGGCGTGCTCGACTGCGTATACCGTTTCGCGAACGATCTGCCGCTCGACGCGCCGCGCAAGCACGCGCTGTTGAACACGAGCGTGAACGTCGTCGATTATGACGATGGCCGCGCGCGTATCGTGCGCTGGGCCGACGTCGATCACCTGAGCGACGCGAGCGACGACGACGGCTATCGAAAGGTGCTGTGACGGGCGAGCGGTCGCGAGCTTCGCGCGCGCGAGCCTGAACGTGGGCGCGGCCGCGAGGCGCTCCGGATCGTCGCGGCGCATGGCCTTAGCCGCCGCCGCGCTTCAGCGCAGCCCGCGGCGCGACTTGTAATCGAGCGCGTACGCGATCTTGCCGGGTTTGTCGGCCGTGATCGGCTGCCGCAGCTTGTCGAATTCCCCCTTGCCGTATTTCTTTCCGCCGTTGATCTGATCGGCGCGGCCGAGGTCCGCGCCCGTCTTGCCGTCGATCACCGGATCGATCGACGCGACCATCCGCGCCGACGCATTCCACACCGCATTCAGGTAGCCCGTGTCCGCCGTCGCCGGGTCGGGATCGGTCGCGCCCGCGCGCGCGAGGTCGTAGCCCGCGAGTGAGAACGCTTCCGGCTGCTGGCGCAGCCAGTCGGCCCAGTAGAACTCGAGATAGTCGGTCGCCTGCGCGGGCTTCGCATAGCCGATGTCGCGCGTGAAATAGACGAGCGACCGGTAGCGGTCGTCCTGCATGCCGAGCTTCAGGCCGAGGCCGGCGGGCAGCTGGTCCGCCGCGATCGGCCGGCCGTTTCCGTCCTTCAGGCGCGTGTAGCCGCGGCTTTGCATCTGCTGCCAGAACGCCGCGCCCGAGTAGTCGCTCAGGTTGTCCTTGACGACGACGTGCACGTGCAGCGACGCGCCGCCGTCGGGCGTCTCGTAATAGGTCGACAGGCCGTGGTGGCCGTCGGTCACGTACAGCATGTCGCCGTTCGGCCCGATGACGACGGGATTGAGCACGGCGCGCCCGCGCGCGTCGGCGCTCGTCGCGCAAGCGTAGCTCGCGGCGTCGCGCAACGTCGACTGCGTCGCGTAGCCGTTCGACGCGAGGCCGCCGAGCCCTTCGTCCGCGCAGAAGTCGTCGAACTTCTTGTCGGGCTGCCGTTCGTAGCGGCCGAGCTTGTAATAGATCTGGTCGTAGCCGAGCGCGCCTTGCGTCGGATGCAGTTCGCCGAGCGCGACGTCGAGCATGTCGCCCGTGCGCGCGCCTTTCCATTTGCCCGGCGCGGAGGCGGGCGCCTTCGGCGACGGGCTGCCCGCGCTCGGCCCAGGCTGCGTCGCGTGGCCGCGCGTGGAGCCGGCGGCGCCCGCATCGACGGCGGCAATCGGTGGGGCGAGCGCGGCGACGAGCGGAAAGGCGGTGGCGGCGACGAGACGGAAGAGCGGACGCGGCATCGTTGGCTGGTGTCGATGGTGGGTTTGGCGGGGATGGCGACGCGCGATTGATGCGCGTGCGGCCCCGTCAGCATCGCGAATGGATGTGACAGGTATTTGAAATGAACGCGACGGGTTGGGCTACGTGCCGTTGGGGCCCGGCTGCTCCGGCCGGGCGGACACCCGCCGGCGTGCGCGCTTCGATACGCCGTTGACGAGCGCCCAGCGGATCACCGGCGCGACGATCCGCACGCCGGGCCGAACGAGCGCGCGGCGCACCGGCGCGAGCGACGACAGGCCGAGCATCTGTTGCGCCCACGTCGGCAACAGATCGACGCCGGCGTTGAAAAGGAGCGCGGCGGCGGGGCGCATCGCCGGCCTCGGCACCGGCACGTTCATCAGGGTCCGTACCACCTCGTGCGTGCGCTCGCTCGCTTCGAGCTCGGGGCGCGTCGCGGCGAAGTACGCGGCGACGTCGGCGCGCGTTTTCGGGACGTTCGTCGCGCCCAGCAGCTCGGCGATGCGCGCGGTTTCCGCGTAGTAGCGGTCCTGATCGGCGCCCGGCAACAGCGGATTCACGTAGCGCAGGTGCGCGGCGAGAAAGCTCGACACCTCGGCGACGTGCACCCACGTGAGCAGTGCGGGATCGCTCGCGCGATACGGGCGGCCATCGAGCCCCGTGCCGACGACGGTCTCGTGTATCGCCTTCACGCGTTCGATCAGCTTCAGCGCATCGGCGCGGCTGCCGTACGTCGTGCCGGAGATGAACGTCGCGGTGCGGCGCAGGCGGCCGAGGATGTCGGTGCGGAACGTCGAATGGTCCCACACGCCCGCGAGCGCGAGCGGGTGCAGCGCCTGCAGCAGCAGCGCGGAGATTCCGCCCGTCATCATCGACGTGAAATCGGCATGCACCTTCCAGCACACCGCGTCGGGGCCGAAGAGGCCCGGGTCGCCCGGCGGCGACGAGTAGTCGAGCGACGGGCCGCTGCCGGACGTCAGATGCGTGACGCCGCCCGCGACGCGGGCGCGCACGCGCTCGATGAGCGGATGTCCGATCGGGGAGCGGGCGGGGCGGTCGCGAAGCGGGGCGGACATCGGTCGACTCGTCGGGACGGGGGGCGTCAGCCCTCGGCGTCCGGCGTGCCCCAGAGGTTGCGCACGGGGCTCGCGGCGTCCGGCGCGGCGAGCCCGAAGTGCCGGTAGGTGAGGAGCGTCGCGACGCGGCCGCGCGGCGTGCGCTGCAGGAAGCCCTGCTGGATCAGGTACGGCTCGAGCACGTCCTCGATCGTGTCGCGCTCCTCGCCGATCGCGGCGGCGAGGTTGTCGACGCCGACCGGTCCGCCGTCGAACTTGTGCAGGATCGCTTCGAGCAACTTGCGGTCCATCAGGTCGAAGCCGACCGGATCGACGTCGAGCATCGCGAGCGCGGCGTCCGCGACGGACGCGGTGATGTTGCCGTCCGCCTTCACTTCCGCGTAGTCGCGCACGCGGCGCAGCAGCCGGTTTGCGATCCGCGGCGTGCCGCGCGAGCGCTTCGCGATCTCGAGCGCGCCGTTCGGATCGATCTGCGCGTTCAGCAGTGACGCCGAGCGCCGCACGATCCGCGACAGTTGCTCGGCGTCATAGAATTCGAGCCGCGCGACGATGCCGAAACGGTCGCGCAGCGGGTTCGTCAGCATCCCGGCGCGGGTGGTCGCGCCGACGAGCGTGAACGGCTGCAGGTCGAGCTTCACGCTGCGCGCGGCGGGCCCTTCGCCGATCATGATGTCGATCTGGTAATCCTCGAGCGCCGGATACAGGATTTCCTCGACGACGGGCGACAGGCGATGGATCTCGTCGATGAAGAGAACGTCGTTCGCTTCGAGGTTCGTGAGGAGCGCGGCGAGGTCGCCCGCCCGCTCGAGCACGGGGCCGGACGTCTGGCGCAGATTCACGCCCATTTCGCGCGCAATGATGTGCGCGAGCGTCGTCTTGCCGAGGCCGGGCGGTCCGAACAGCAGCACATGGTCGAGCGCTTCGGCGCGACGCTTCGCGGCCTCGATGAAGATTTCGAGCTGGCCGCGCACCTTTTCCTGGCCGACGTATTCGTCGAGCTGGCGCGGGCGCAGCGCGCGTTCGAACGCCTCTTCGTGCGAAGACGCGGGCGTGGCGGCAATGATCCGCTCGGCGGCGAGTTTGTCGGTTTCGATCATGGGGCCATTGTACCGCGCGGCGTGCTCCGGCCAACCTGGCCGAACGGCCGAGTCGCCTGGCGGCGCACGGCATGCGAAGCTGTCTTCGACGACGCGCCGTTCGAGCCGCTACGCCTTCGACAGCGCCTTGAGCGACAGCTTGATGCCTTCGGACACGCCGGTGCCGGCCGGCACGTTCTTGATCGCGGCGAGCGCTTCCTTTTCCGAATAGCCGAGCGCGAGAAGTGCGTTGAGGATGTCGGTCGCGTGGTCGGAAGGCGAGGCCGCGCCGGCGAGCGGGCCGAGATCTGCGCCGAGCTTGCCCTTGAGCTCGAGGAGCAGGCGCTCGGCTGTCTTCTTGCCGATGCCCGGCACGCGCGTCAGGCGCGCGGCGTCTTGCAGCGTGACCGCTTGCGACAGCTCCGCGACGCTCATCCCGGACAGCACGGCGAGCGCCATCCGCGCGCCGACGCCCGTGATCTTGAGCAGTTCCCGGAACGTCGAGCGCTCCTGCGGCGTGAGGAAGCCGTACAGCAGGTGCGCGTCCTCGCGGACGATCAACTGGGTCAGCAGCACGACCTTCTCGCCCGTGTGCGGCAGGTTGTAGAACGTGCTCATCGGCACGTCGACTTCATAGCCGACGCCGTTGCAGTCGACGAGGATGTGCGGAGGGTTCTTTTCGAGCAGGGTGCCGGCGATGCGACCGATCATGGCGAGTGCGGGACGGAACGGAAAGCGCGAGTGTAGCGCACCGCGGGGCGCGAGCGGCAGCGGCGCGAACGCGCGCGAAGCCCGATGCGGGCGGTGGAGCGGGCGGCATCCGCTTGGCGTCGCCGGGCGCCATGGGATGGTCAGCCCGATCCCGGCTTGGCGGACGATGCCGGGCAGGGATTCTTCATTGGGGCGCCGTCGCGAAAGCCGTCTCGTTGATCGGGATCGATCCGGGCAAACACGGTTTCCACCCGCGCGGGCGGCACACGTCGAGCCGGCCGCCTTATCCGATGAGCCGCCCGCGCCGAACGCGCAGCCCCTTCTTCGCGAGCGCGGGCGCGATGCCGCCGAGCGTGTTGAGCGTGTTGCCGCCGTGCGCGTGACAGATCGCCATCCCGAGCGCGTCGGCCGCGTCGGTGCCGGGCAGTCCGGACAGGCTCAGCAGGCGCGCGACCATTTCCTGCATCTGCTCCTTCGTCGCGCGTCCGTAGCCGACCACCGCCTGCTTGAGCTGCAGCGCGGTGTACTCGGCGACGGGCAGGCCGCCCGACACGAGCCCGCAAATGGCGGCGCCGCGCGCCTGGCCGAGGAGCAGCGTCGATTGCGGATTGACGTTGACGAACACTTTTTCGATCGACGCCTGATCGGGCGTGTGCTCGCGGATCAGCGTCGAGACGCCGTCGTAGATCGTGCCGAGCCGCGTGGGCAGGTCGGCGGTGGGCGTCTTGATCACGCCGCTCGCGACGTACGCGAGCCGATGGCCGCTGACGTCGATCACGCCGAAGCCGGTGACGCGCAAGCCGGGGTCGATGCCGAGGATTCGCATGGAGAAACGGAAAAGCTATGTGCGACCGATACTACACGAATGACGCCGGAGCCCGGCGAAAGCGGACGGCGCAACGCCGCGCGAGCGGGGCGGCGAACGTGGATCATGCGAGCGCTGCGCGATCGCGGCGGCCGGCGCCGGACGCTCGTTGCGTGCGGTCGGGAGGCAAGCGCCGGAACGGGGTGCGAGCGGCGCGAAGCCGTCGGTTGAATCGATGCCGAGATGTCGCGCTGTCGCTCTGTCGAGATGTCGAGATGTCGAGATGTCGAGATGTCGAGATGTCGAGATGCCGAGATGCCGAGATGCCGAGATGCCGAGATGCCGAGATGCCGAGATGCCGAGATGCCGAGATGCCGAGATACCGAGATGCCGAGATACCGAGATACCGAGATACCGAGATACCGAGCGCCGAACACGGCGTTGCTTCCGACGGAATTCGGCTTCGCGCGAGCGATCGCTTCAAATGGCCGGGCCGCCGAGCTTGCCGCTTCGAAGAAGCGCCGCGACGAACCACTGCGCCATTGCAACGGAAACCGCCGCAAGGAACGGCCGCGCAGCGAGCCGTTGCCACCCAACGACGGCCGCAGCGTACGACTGCAGCGAGCCGCTGCCGCCCTACGCTGACTGCAGCGAGCCGCCGCCGCCAACGATGCCCGCCGCGTACGGCCACAGCGAGCCGCCGCCGCCAACGACCGCCATGCCAAAGAGCCGCCGTCCCGACCCGTCACTCGCCACGCATCGGTTCCGCGCGACCGATAAAAAACCCGGCGGTGATCCACCGCCGGGTTTCGCCGGAAACGCTGCGTCGTACGAATCAGTGGCGGAAGTGGCGCACGCCCGTCACCACCATCGCGATGTTGTGCTCGTCGGCGGCGGCGATCACCTCGTCGTCGCGCACCGAGCCGCCCGGCTGGATCACGCAGGTCGCGCCCGCCGCGACGACGACGTCGAGGCCGTCGCGGAACGGGAAGAACGCATCCGACGCAACCGCCGAGCCGGCCAGCGAGAGGCCCGCGTTCTGCGCCTTGATGCTCGCGATGCGCGCCGAATCGACGCGGCTCATCTGGCCCGCGCCGACGCCGAGCGTCATCCCGTTGCCGCAGAACACGATCGCGTTCGATTTCACGTACTTCGCGACGCGCCATGCGAAGAGGAGGTCGTCCATTTCCTTCGGCGTCGGATGGCGCTTCGTGACGACGCGCAGCTCGCGCGGCTGCACGTTCTTCGAATCGAGCGACTGCACGAGCAGGCCGCCGCCGACGCGCTTCAGGTCGAACGCGTTATGGCCGTCGCCCAGCGCGATCTCGAGGAGACGCACGTTCTGCTTCGCCGCGAACACCTGCTTGGCCGCATCCGAGAATGACGGCGCGATCAGCACTTCGACGAACTGCTTCGCCACCGCCTGCGCGGCGGCTTCGTCGACTTCCCGGTTGAACGCGATGATGCCGCCGAACGCCGACGTCGGATCGGTCTGGAACGCCTTCGCGTACGCGTCGGCCGAATCGTTGCCGACCGCGACGCCGCACGGGTTCGCGTGCTTGATGATCACGCACGCCGGCGCGTTGAACGTCTTCACGCATTCCCACGCGGCGTCCGAATCGGCGATGTTGTTGTACGACAGTTCCTTGCCCTGCAGCTGGCGGTAGTTCGCGAGCGCGCCGGCCGGCGTCGCGACGTCGCGGTAGAACGCCGCGCTCTGGTGCGGATTCTCGCCGTAGCGCAGGTCCTGCACCTTGTCGAACGCGAGGTTCAGCGTCGCCGGGTACGCGTTGCGCGACGCATGCTTCAGCTCGTCGGTCAGGCTCGTCAGGTAGTTCGTGATCGCGCCGTCGTATTGCGCGGTATGCGCGAACACCTTCGTCGCGAGGCGGAAGTTGGTCGGGTAGCCGACCGTGTTGCCGTTCGCCTTCATTTCGTCGAGCACGACCGCGTAGTCGGCCGGGTCGACTACGACCGTCACGTCGCGGTGGTTCTTCGCCGCGGAGCGCAGCATCGTCGGGCCGCCGATGTCGATGTTCTCGATCGCGTCGGCGAGCGTGCAGTCGTCCTTCGCGATCGTCGCGACGAACGGATACAGGTTCACGACGAGCAGGTCGATCGTCGGAATGCCGTGCTGCTCGAGCGCCTGCATGTGCTCGGGCAGGTCGCGGCGGGCGAGGATGCCGCCGTGCACCTTCGGGTGCAGCGTCTTCACGCGCCCATCGAGCATTTCCGGGAAGCCGGTGTAGTCGGCCACTTCGGTGACGGGCAGGCCCGCTTCGGCGAGCAGTTTCGCGGTGCCGCCCGTCGACAGCAGCTTGACGCCGAGCTCGGACAGCGCTTTCGCGAAGTCGACGATGCCGGTCTTGTCGGAAACGGAAATGAGCGCTTGCTTGATCATGATGGAACCACCAATAGCCAGGAAAACGGGGACGGTTCGGCCGCCTACAGCAGGCCGTGCTGCTGCAGCTTCTTGCGCAGCGTGTTGCGATTGATGCCGAGGTACTCCGCGGCGAGCGACTGGTTGCCGCCCGCCTGTTCGAGCACGACTTCGAGCATAGGCTTTTCGACGCACGACATCACCATTTCATAGACGTCGTGCGGATTGGAGCCGTCGAGATCCCGGAAGTAGCCATCCAGGCTGTCGCGGACGCATTGTTCGATGTTGTGCTTGCTCATGCTGCTAACTGGTTAGAATCGCCCGGCTCGCCGCGGCCGCCGTCTTCGTCGTCGACATAGACGAGGCGGTCGGACAGCGCCTGTTGCGCGTCGAAGAATTCGTTGACGGCGGCAAGCTGCTCGCGGGTGGTTTCGAGCGTGTTCATCCGGTGCCGGAACCCGTTGGCGCCGGAAAGGCCGCGAGTGTACCAGCCGATGTGCTTGCGTGCAGTACGGACTCCCGTGAATTCGCCGTAAAACGTGTAGTGATCCTCGAGGTGCTCGTTCATCACCTGGCGGATTTCGTCGATGCGCGGCGGCGGCAGGAGCTCGCCGCTTTGCAGGAAATGATCGATTTCGCGGAAGAGCCATGGCCTTCCTTGCGCGGCGCGGCCGATCATCAGCGCGTCGGCGCCCGTCGCGTCGAGCACCGCCTTCGCTTTTTGCGGCGACGTAATGTCGCCGTTCGCGACGACCGGAATGCGTACGGCGGCCTTCACGGCCGCGATCGTGTCGTATTCGGCGTCGCCGCGGTACAGGTCGGCGCGGGTTCTGCCGTGCACGGTCAGCATCGAGATGCCGGCCGCCTCGGCGAGCTTCGCGATCGTGATGGCGTTCTTGTGCTCGCGGTCCCAGCCGGTGCGGATCTTCAGCGTGACGGGCACGGCGTCGGGCCCCGCGCCGACCGCGCCGACGACGGCCTCGACGATCCGCTGCACGAGCGGCTCGTTCTGCAGGAGCGCCGAGCCGGCGGCGACGTTGCAGACCTTCTTCGCCGGGCAGCCCATGTTGATGTCGATGATCTGCGCGCCGTTCGCGACGTTGTGACGCGCGGCCTCGGCCATCATCGCCGGATCGGCGCCCGCGATCTGCACCGCGATCGGTTCGACTTCGCCCGCGTGGTTCGCGCGGCGCATCGTCTTCTCGCTCTTCCAGAGCTGCGCGTTCGACGCGACCATCTCGGACACGGCGTAGCCCGCGCCGAGCCGCTTGCACAGCTGGCGGAACGGCCGGTCCGTGACGCCCGCCATCGGGGCGACGAACAGGTTGTTGCGCAGAACGTGAGAGCCTAGGACGGGCATCGCAATGGGAGCGCCCGCGCGGGGCGCGGGCGGGGCGTCGGGAAAAGGGAAAACGCGCATTTTACCGTAACCGCCGGTGCCGCCGAATTAGGCAACTGTCGGCAATCGTTAAATCGTCGATGAATCTTGCGTGAAGGTGGGATGACGCATCGTGCGCGCCTGCGAAGCGGTGTAGCTGCGATGCGGCGGGAAATGGGCCGCGAGCTCGCGAAGCCGGTTGGCGTCGGCTTCGGTGACGGCGCTCGCGCGCTCGCGTTTCTCGTGCGTCTCGATGCGCAAGGCGGCGGCGCGGCGAGAGGCGGCCGGGATGGGCGTCGAGGTGGAAAGCGTGCGTGCGGCATGAGAGGCTCGATGCCGGCCCCGTCGCGCGATTGCGTCGGAAAAACGCCGGTCGCGGCTTGACCGAATCGCTCGGCGAAGAAACCGTTTCCCGGATCGCACGACGCGCGGCTCGCGGGCATCGCTCGAGATGACTCGAGCGAACATGGCCGCAACGGCGTGCGGCCTGCTTTTCGATTTCGATTCGATCGGCCGGGCCGCCGGCTGCCGACATTCAGCCTTCGGCGACCGAACGCCGCGCGCCGGCGATGACCGACGGTCGCGTGCCGACGGCCGCGCCCGTGCGCGTCAGCGCCGCTGTCCGAACATCATCTGCCGCGCGATCGCCGTCTTGAGCGGCGGCACGAATTCGAGCGCGGTGAGCGCCGCGCCGCGCAGCACCGCGAGCGGGCGCGACTCGATGGTGAACAGGCGGGCGAGCGTATCGGTCGCGCCGATCGTGAAGCGTCTGTCGAGCGCGCGGCGCGCGTTGAACGTCGCGAGCGCGAGCGGCGTCGCGCCGTGCTCGGACAACGTCTCGGCGAGCGTGTGCGCGTCGCGCAGCCCGAGGTTCAGCCCTTGGCCCGCGACCGGGTGCAGCGTCTGCGCGGCGTTGCCGACGATCGCGACCCGGCCGTCGACGAGCGTATCGGCCGCGGCGAGCCCGAGCGGGAACGCCGCGCGTCCGGCGATCCGCGTGAAGTGTCCCATCCGCGTGCCGAACGTCGCGCCGAGTTCCTGCAGGAACGCGTCGTCGGGCAATTCGCTGCGCCGCCGCGCGACGTCGGGCGCGCAGCACCAGACGAGCGCGTAATCCGCCTGTTGCGGGCCGCCGAGCGGCAGCAGCGCGAGCGGGCCTTCGCCGGTGAAGCGCTCCCAGGCGACGCGCGGCCGCGGCGCCGACACCGTGACGGTGCCGACGAGCGCCGTCTGTCCATAGTCGCGATTTTTCGCGCTCTCGGTCAGCTTGCGCTTGCCGTCGTCGAAGAGGCCGCCTTCCGCGTTCACGAGCACGCGCGCGCGCAGCGCGCGCGCGCCTTGCGGCGTGTCGAGCGTGACGGTCACGCCGTCGGCGTCCTGCGCCGGCGAATGCGCGGATGTCGACGTGAACCAGTGCGCGGGCGTGCCGCGCACTGCGCGCGCGAGCGCCTGCACGATCGAGCCGTAGCGCACGACGTAGCCGAGCGCGGCGAGATCGTGCTCGTCGCGATCGATCAGCGTGCGGCCGAAATGGCCGCGCTGCGAGACGTGGATGTGCTCGATCGGCGTCGCGTCGCCCGGCCAGCCGAGCGTATCGAGCAGCATCCGGCTGCCTTGCGACACGGCGATCGCGCGCGGATCGTTCGCGCTCGCGTCGGGATCGCGCGCGTCGACGAGCGCGACCGACAGCGCGCGGGTCGCGCTGCGCCGCGCGAGCCAGCCGGCGAGCGCAAGCCCGACCGGCCCGGCGCCGACGATCGCGATATCGAAGTCGAAAGCGGGCGAGGGGGCGGCGGTCGTCATCGTTCTTGAATCGTGGGTCTCGATAGGAAAGCGCGCGGGCGGGTCATGGCTGCGGGCGGGCGCTTTGCGTCTGCGCGTCGCGCATCAGCGCCTCGATCTCGTCGGCGGCCACCGGCACGTCGCGCGTGATCAGCTCGCACCCCGTCGGCGTGACGAACGCGTCGTCCTCGATCCGGATGCCGATGTCCCAGAACGCCTGCGGCACGTCGTCGGCCGGGCGCACGTAGAGGCCCGGCTCGATCGTGAGCGCCATGCCCGCGTGCAGCACGCGCGACGGCAGCGCGCCGTCGTCGTCGCGCGGCGCGCCGCGCTCGCGGTAGTCGCCGCAGTCGTGCACGTCCATCCCGAGCCAATGGCCCGTGCGGTGCATGTAGAAGCGCGTGTACGCACGCTCGGCGATCACGTCGTCGACGCTCGCGAAGCGCGCCTTCGGCACGAGCCCGGTGTCGAGCATGCCCTGCGCGAGCACGCGCACCGCGGCGTCGTGCGGCGCGTCGAACGACGTGCCCGCGCGCGTCGCCGCGATCGCCGCTTCCTGCGCGGCGAGCACGATGTCGTAGAGCGCACGCTGCGGGCCCGAGAAGCGGCCGTTCGCCGGGAACGTGCGGGTGATGTCGGATGCGTAGCCGTCGAGCTCGCAGGCGGCGTCGATCAGGATCAGGTCGCCGTCCTTGACGATCGTGTTGCCGGCCGGATAGTGGAGCACGCACGCGTTCGCGCCCGTCGCGACGATCGAGCCGTAGGCGGGCGATTGCGCGCCGTGGCGGCGAAACGTGTAGAGCAGCTCGGCCTCGAGTTCGTATTCGCGCACTCCGGGACGGCACGCGGCCATCGCGCGGCGGTGCGCGAGCGCTGAAATCTCGGCCGCGCGGCGCATGATCGCCTGCTCGTGCGGATCTTTCACGAGGCGCATGTCGTCGAGGAGCGGCTCGAGATCGAATGCGGCGCCGGGCGCGGCGACGCCAGCGCGGGCGCGCGCGCGCACCGCGTCGAGCCAGCCGTTCAGGCGGCCGTCGAATTCGGCCGACGCGCCGAAGCGGTAGTGGAGCGCGTGCGCATCGGCGAGAAGGCGCGGCATCTCGGCGTCGAGCGCGTCGTACGGGAACGCGGCGTCGAAGCCGAACGCGTCGCGCGCGGCTTCGGGGCCGAAATGGAACCCTTCCCAGATCTCGCGCTCGGGATTCTTCGCGCGGCAGAAGAGGATCGCGCGGGGCGCGTCGCCCGCCGCCGACGCGTCGAGGACGAGCAGCGCGTCGGGCTCGGAGAAGCCCGTCAGGTAGTGGAAGTAGCTGTCGTGCCGGTACGGATAATCGCTGTCGCGATTGCGGGGCACTTCCGGCGCGGTCGGCACGATGGCGACGCCGCCGCCTTGCGCGCGCAGCTTGGCCAGCACGCGGTCGCGGCGCTGGCGGTGGACGTCGAGGGCGATGGCGGGTTCGGTCGGCTGATTCATCACGCGATTGTAGCGCCGTCGCGCGGGTCGCGCGCGCGACGGGGGCGAGGCGGCCGTGCGGACGCCGCGGGGCGGCTCGTCCCGCCGCGCCCGTGCGCGCATGAAACCGCGCGCGCAACAGCGCACGCGAAAGCACACACAAAGCGCGCCGCGCGCGACGCGAAGCCGCGCTGCCCGTCGAGCGTCGCGCGCGGCCGGCGTGTCGGCGCGGGACGTCGGCGCGAATCCGCGACCCGGCCCGCGCGGCCGCGGCCGAAGCAAGGCCGGCCGCCGCCTTGCCGGCCCGCGCGGCGGGCGTCATTGTTGCAAACCATCCACAGGCCGGACGGCCGATTATCAACGCAGACGCAACGGCCGGTTATGATCGGCGACAACGTATACTCTCGGGCGGTATTCCCGACAGAAGACAGATGATGAAATTAATCGGTTCGCTCAGCAGCCCGTTCGTCCGCAAGGCGCGAATCGTGCTCGCTGAAAAGAAGATCGACTACAAGCTGGAGCTCGAAAACGTCTGGGCGCCGGACACCGACATCCATGCGTCGAACCCGCTCGGCAAGGTGCCGTGCCTCGTGATGGAAGACGGCGCCGCCGTGTTCGATTCGCGCGTGATCTGCGAATACGTCGACACGCTTTCGCCCGTCGGCAAGCTGATTCCGCCGTCCGGACGCGAGCGCGTCGAGGTGCGGTGCTGGGAGGCGCTCGGCGACGGCGTGCTCGACGCGGCGGTCGCGATCCGCATCGAGCACGTGCAGCGCGAGCCGCATCAGCGCAGCGACGCGTGGATCGCGCGCCAGCAGCGCAAGATCGACGACGGCCTCGTCGCGATGTCGCAGGGCCTCGCCGGCAAGACGTGGTGCGTCGGCAATCACTACACGCTCGCCGACATCGCGCTCGGCTGCGCGCTCGGCTACCTCGAATTCCGGATGCCGGAGATCAACTGGCGCGAGCGCCATTCGAATCTCGACAAGCATTTCGCGAAGCTCGCGCAGCGCCAGACGTTCGTCGACACGGTTCCGCAGTGACGCGTCGCCGCACGCGGCGATGACGAAAAAACGCCCCGGATGGGGCGTTTTCGTTTGATGCATCGAGCGTTCGCGGGGCGAAGCTGCGTCGCGCGAGCCGGCTGACGGCGCGGCGTTTCGGAACGCGGCTCGCGATCGCGCCGTTCAACGGCTGTAGGCGGTTGCATCGGCTGTGGATCGTCGCATCATATTTGCCCGCACCGCCGCACCGCCGCACCGCCGCACCGCCGCACCGCCGCACCGCCGCACCGCCGCACCGCCGCACCGCCGCACCGCGACGATTCGCACGACCGCTTCGCCGCGCGCGCCGTCGCGACGCTTCGCGCGATGCGGCTACGCGCGCGCCGGCGCGCGCTTGTCGACGCGCGCGTATACGGCCTCGCCGGGCGAGAACGAATCGCTGCGCGCGACGGGCCACCACGTCTCGTACAGCGAGAAGCCGCAATGGCCGCCGTTCAGCAGCGCGCCCGGCTCCAGATACTTGAGCAGTTGCGACATCAGCCGCACTTCGTGCGGCGCGACGCGCTGCACGATGTGATGCGCGCGCAGCTCGGACGGGTGCGACAGCCCCGCCGCCTGCACGAGCTCCTGCAGCGCGTGCAGCGTGTTGCGATGGAAGTTGTGGACGCGCTCCGCCTTGTCCGGCACGACGAGCGCGCGCTGGCGCACCGGGTCCTGCGTCGCGACGCCCGTCGGGCAGCGGTCGGTGTGGCAGTGCTGCGCCTGGATGCAGCCGACCGCGAACATGAAGCCGCGCGCCGAGTTCACCCAGTCCGCGCCGATCGCGAGCGTGCGCGCGATATCGAACGCGGTGATGATCTTGCCGCTCGCGCCGAGCTTCACCCGCTCGCGCAGCCCGATCCCGACGAGCGTGTTGTGCACGAGGAGAAGCCCTTCCTGCAGCGGCACGCCGACGTGATCGGTGAATTCGAGGGGCGCCGCGCCGGTGCCGCCTTCCGCGCCGTCGACGACGATGAAGTCCGGCACGATGCCCGTCTCGAGCATCGCCTTCGCGATCCCGAAGAATTCCCACGGATGGCCGACGCACAGCTTGAAGCCCGTCGGCTTGCCGCCGGACAGCTCGCGCAGCCGGTCGACGAATTCGAGCAGCCCGCGCGGCGTCGAGAACGCCGAGTGCGCGGCGGGCGACACGCAATCCTTGCCCATCGGCACGCCGCGCGTCTCGGCGATCTCGGGCGTGATCTTGGCGGCGGGCAGCACGCCGCCGTGGCCGGGCTTCGCGCCTTGCGACAGCTTCACCTCGATCATCTTCACCTGCGGGGCGCGCGCCTGCTTCTCGAATGTGTCCGGATCGAACGTGCCGTCGTCGCGGCGGCAGCCGAAGTAGCCGGAGCCGATCTCCCAGATGATGTCGCCGCCATGCTCGCGGTGATATTTCGACAGCGAGCCTTCGCCCGTGTCGTGCGCGAAGCCGCCTTGCTTCGCGCCGAGATTGAGCGCGCGGATCGCGTTCGCCGACAGCGCGCCGAAGCTCATCGCCGAGATGTTGAAGATCGAGATGTCGTACGGCTGCTCGCGCGTCGCGCCCACGCGCACCCGGAAGTCGTGGCCGTCGAGCTTCGTCGGCGCGAGCGAATGGCTGATCCATTCGTGCGCGACCGCCTTCACGTCGAGCTCGGTGCCGTAGGGCCGGTTGTCGGCGACGTTCTTCGCGCGCTGGTAGACGAGGCTGCGCTGCGCGCGCGAGAACGGCTTTTCGTCGGTATCGTCCTCGACGAAGTACTGGCGGATTTCGGGGCGGATGAATTCGAACAGGAAGCGCAGATGGCCCCAGAGCGGATAGTTGCGCAGGATCGCGTGGCGGTCCTGCTTCAGGTCGTACAGGCCGAGCGCGACGAGCGCGGCGACGGGCACGATCCACAGCCACGAGATCGTGTGCCGCGCCGCGAGCACGGCGACGGCCGCGAAGAGGGCGAGCGCGCACCACATCGCGAGATAGCGTCGAGAAAGCATGGGGACTCCATATCGTTTTTCGGATGCCGCCGCGCGTCGGCGGCAGGCGCGGCGGCGCGCGCGCACGGCGCCCGGCCGGCGCGGCGTGCCTCGCGTGCCGCAAGTCTAAACCGATCGGGGTTCAGCGCGCTTCGGCGAGCGCGCTTGCGCGGCCCTCGGGGGCGGCGTCGGGGCGTTCCGTCGCCGCGGACTCGATGATCCCGCCGCCGACGCATACGTCGCCGTCGTACAGCACGGCCGACTGGCCGGGCGTGACGGCCCATTGCGGCTCGTCGAACGTGAGCGAGAAGCGCTCGCCGCCGGCATCGGCCGCGCCGGCAGGCGGTGCGCCGGCGCCCGGCGCGGCTCGGTCTTGCCCGGCCCGGCTTGACGCGCCTCGATCCGGCGCGGCCCGGCCGAACATGCAAGCCGCGTCGGCCTGCCGATAACGGGTTTTCGCGCCGCACCGCGCGCCGTCGGCGGGCGGCTCGCCCGCGACCCAGCTGACGTTGCCCGCGACGAGCTCGCGCGAGCGCAGCCACGGATGATCGTGGCCCTGCACGACGTAGAGCGTGTTCGACGCAATGTCCTTCGCCGCGACGAACCACGGCTCGCCGCTGCCGTCCTTGCTGCCGCCGAGCCCGATGCCCTTCCTCTGGCCGAACGTGTAGAACGCGAGGCCGATGTGCTCGCCGACCGTCTTGCCGTCGGGCGTCTTCATCGGGCCGGGTTTCGTCGGCAGATAGCGGTTCAGGAAATCGCGGAACGGGCGCTCGCCGATGAAGCAGATGCCCGTCGAATCCTTCTTCTTCGCGTTCGGCAGCCCGATCTGCGCGGCGATCTCGCGGACCTTCGTCTTCGGGATCTCGCCGAGCGGGAACATCGTCTTCGACAGTTGCGCCTGATTGAGGCGATGCAGGAAGTACGACTGGTCTTTCGTATGATCGAGCGCCTTCAGCAGCTCGAAGCGGCCGTCGCGCTCGCGCACGCGCGCGTAGTGGCCGGTCGCGATCGTTTCCGCGCCGAGCGACATCGCGTGATCGAGGAACGCCTTGAACTTGATCTCGGCGTTGCACAGCACGTCCGGGTTCGGCGTGCGGCCCGCCGAGTATTCGCGCAGGAACTCGGCGAATACCCGGTCCTTGTATTCGGCCGCGAAATTGACGGCCTCGACGTCGATGCCGATCAGGTCCGCGACCGACACGACGTCGATCCAATCCTGCCGCGTCGAGCAGTATTCGCCGTCGTCGTCGTCCTCCCAGTTCTTCATGAAGAGGCCGACGACGTCGTAGCCCTGTTCCTTCAAGAGCCACGCCGTCACCGACGAATCGACGCCGCCCGACATGCCCACCACGACTCGACGCTTCGTCATTTGCCCACCGCCTGATGATTCGGGGCCGCGCGATATGGCGCGACCGAATGCGTATGCACGAAATCGAGCGGCACGCGGCGGCCGGCGAGGTAGTCGTCGACGCAACGCATCACCGCGGGCGAGCGGTGGCGATCCTCGCAGGCGCGCAGTTCCTCGGGCGTCATCCACAGCGTGCGGACGATGCCGGCGTCGAGCGCGCGATCGGCGTGCTCGACGCCCGCGCGGCCGCAGAACGTGAAGCGCAGGTAGGTCGCGCCGGCGCTCGCCGGGCGTGCGTAGTGCGCGAGATACACGCCGACGAGCGCGTCCGGCTCGAACGGATGCGCGGTTTCCTCGAGCGTCTCGCGGATCACCGCTTCGACGAGCGTCTCGCCGGCTTCGAGGTGGCCCGCCGGCTGGTTGATGCGCAGGCCGGACGACGTTTGTTCTTCGATCACGAGAAAGCGCCCGTCGCGTTCGACGATCGCGGCGACCGTCACGTGCGGGGTCCAGATTTCGGGTTTCATAGCCGCGCATTTTACCGGTTGCGCCGCGCGGCTGCCGAATGCGCGTATAGCGCGGTTCCGACCCCGGCGCAACTGCGGGCGTTGCCGATGCGCACGGGCGCGGCCGCCGGAAAGGGGTCGCATTGATGAATCGTCACCGCTTTCGGTTAAAGTGGCGCCTGAAACAGCCGTTGCCTTCGAGCCGGTATGTCAGTCTTCCGGCTCGCCGTCGCAGTAGAACAAACGAAGAGGAGGGATCGACGATGCATATCGGAGTGCCTGCCGAAACGCGGGCGAACGAGGCGCGCGTGGCGGCGACGCCGGAGACGGTCAAGAAATACGCGGCGGCTGGCCACCGCGTCACGGTCGAGCGCGGCGCGGGCACGGCCGCGAGCTTTCCGGACGACGCGTATGCGGCGGCCGGCGCGGAGCTCGCCGATGCGGCCGCCGCGTTCGCCGCGGACATCGTGCTGAAGGTCCAGGCGCCGACCGACGCCGAGAACGGGCATCTGAAGCGAGGCTCGGTGCTGGTCGGCATGCTCGAGCCGTTCAACGCCGAGCAGGCGGCGCGCCTCGCGGCGGCGGGCGTGACGGGCTTCGCGCTCGAAGCCGCGCCGCGCACGACGCGCGCGCAGAGCCTCGACGTGCTGTCGTCGCAGGCGAACATCGCCGGCTACAAGGCGGTGCTCGTCGCCGCGACGCTGTATCCGCGCTTCTTTCCGATGCTGATGACGGCCGCGGGCACCGTGAAGGCCGCGCGGGTGCTCGTGCTCGGCGCGGGCGTCGCGGGCCTGCAGGCGATCGCGACCGCGAAGCGCCTGGGCGCCGTGATCGAGGCGTCCGACGTGCGCCCGGCGGTGAAGGAGCAGATCGAATCGCTCGGCGCGAAATTTCTCGACGTTCCTTACGAAACGCAAGAAGAGCGCGATGCCGCGCAAGGCGTCGGCGGCTACGCGCGGCCGATGCCGGCGTCGTGGCTCGGCCGGCAGGCGGCGCTCGTGCACGATCGCGCGAAGCAGGCCGACATCGTGATCACCACCGCGCTGATTCCGGGCCGCGCCGCGCCGACGCTGATCTCCGTCGAGACCGTGCAGTCGATGAAGCCGGGCTCGGTGCTCGTCGATCTCGCGGCGGGCCGCGGCCCCGAATTCGACGGCAGGAAGAGCGGCAACTGCCCGCTCACCGTCGCCGATCAGGTGATCGTGCACCAAGGGGTGACGATCGCGGGCTACACGAACCTGGCCGCGATGGTGCCCGCCGACGCGTCGTCGCTCTACGCGCGCAACCTGTTCGACTTCCTGAAGCTGATCGTCACGAAGGAAGGCGCGCTCAACATCGATCTTTCGGACGACATCGTGGCCGCGACGCTTTTGTGCCGCGACGGCGAAGTCGTGCGCAAATAACGGGAGGAGGCCATGGAGATCATCAATCACACGGTCATCAACGTGATCATCTTCGTGCTGGCGGTGTACGTCGGCTACCACGTGGTGTGGAACGTGACGCCCGCGCTGCATACGCCGCTGATGGCGGTGACGAACGCGATCTCGGCGATCGTGATCGTCGGCGCGATGCTCGCGGCCGCGCTCACGCTGGGCGGCGTCGGCAAGGTGTTCGGCACGCTCGCCGTCGCGCTCGCGGCGGTCAACGTGTTCGGCGGCTTCCTCGTGACGAGGCGCATGCTCGAGATGTTCAAGAAGAAGGAGCCGAAGCAGGCGGGCGGCAAGGCGAAGGAGGGCGCGCGATGAGCATGAACGTCGTCACGTTGCTGTACCTCGTCGCGTCGGTGTGCTTCATCCAGGCGCTCAAGGGGCTGTCGAATCCGAAGAGCGCTAGACGAGGCAATCTATTCGGAATGGTCGGGATGGCGATCGCGATCCTGACCACCGTCGCGCTGATCGCGAAGCAGGCCGCGTGGCTCGGCGCGAACCTGCCGCTCGGGCTCGGGCTCGTGTTCGGCGCGCTCGTGATCGGCGGCGCGGTGGGCTCGGTGATCGCCGCGCGCGTCGAGATGACGAAGATGCCCGAGCTCGTCGCGGCGATGCACTCGCTGATCGGTCTCGCGGCCGTGTGCATCGCGGTCGCGGTGGTCGCGGAGCCGGAGGCGTTCGGGCTCGTGCCGCAGGACGCGAGCTCGCCGAACTTCATCCCGTACGGCAACCGGATCGAGTTGTTCATCGGCACGTTCGTCGGCGCGATCACGTTCTCCGGCTCGGTGATCGCGTTCGGCAAGCTGTCGGGCAAGTACAAGTTCCGGCTGTTCCAGGGCGCGCCCGTCGTCTATCCGGGCCAGCATCTGGTGAACCTGATGCTCGCGCTCGCGATGCTCGGCTTCGGCGCTCTGTTCTTCCTCACGCAATCGTGGCTGCCGTTCGGAATCATGACGGCGATCGCGTTCGCGCTCGGCGTGCTGATCATCATTCCGATCGGCGGCGCGGACATGCCGGTCGTCGTGTCGATGCTGAACTCGTACTCGGGGTGGGCGGCGGCGGGCATCGGCTTCTCGCTGAACAACGCGATGCTGATCATCGCGGGCTCGCTCGTCGGCTCGTCGGGCGCGATCCTGTCGTACATCATGTGCCACGCGATGAACCGCTCGTTCTTCAACGTGATCCTGGGCGGCTTCGGCGGCGATGCGGGCGCGGCGTCGGCGGGCGGCGAGAAGGAACAGCGGCCGGTGAAGTCGGGCTCGGCGGAGGACGCGTCGTTCATGCTCGGCAACGCCGAATCGGTCGTGATCGTGCCGGGCTATGGCCTGGCGGTGGCGCGCGCTCAGCACGCGCTGAAGGAGCTGACCGACAAGCTCGTCGAGAAGGGCATCGACGTGCGCTACGCGATTCATCCGGTCGCGGGGCGGATGCCGGGCCACATGAACGTGCTGCTCGCGGAAGCCGAAGTGCCGTACGAGATCGTCCACGAGATGGAGGACATCAACGGCGAATTCGGGCAGGTGGACGTCGTGCTCGTGCTCGGCGCGAACGACGTCGTGAATCCGGCGGCGAAGAACGATCCGAAATCGCCGATCGCGGGGATGCCGATCATCGAGGCGTACAAGGCGCGCACGGTGATCGTCAACAAGCGGTCGATGGCGGCGGGCTACGCGGGCCTCGACAACGAGCTCTTCTACATGGACAAGACGATGATGGTCTTCGGCGACGCGAAGAAGGTGATCGAGGACATGGTGAAGTCGGTCGAGTGACGCGGCGCGCGTGCGCCCGGCCGGGCGCGCGCCGCGCGGCAGCATCGCGCCGGTCGGCGTGCGCTCCGAAAGGGGCGCGTCGATCCGGCGCTTTTCTTTTGTGTGCGGGCGCCGGCGCGGCGGCGCGGCGGCGACGCGGATCGCGCCGTGCGGCCGGCGCGCTTGGGTCGCCGCCGCTTGTGCTCTGATTCCTCCGTTTTCTTCGTTTTCAATTTCGTGCCGGGCGGGGGCGCCGCGTGAATTGCGAGTGGTGGCTCGCAACTCACAATTCGCGACTCGCGACTCGCCGCGACGCGTTTTGCGGGCATTCGAGATCGCGCGGCGCGATTGCGCCGCGTTCAGCGCACGGGCGCGTTCGCCTTGCGCAGATAGTCGGCGAGCCGCTTGCCCTCCTGATCCGGAAACGGGTCGTGCACCGCGACCTCGTTCATGCGCGCGATGTCGAACGTGCGGAAGTCCTCGCGCAGTTCGCACCACGCGCCGATCGTCCAGCGCCCGCCCCAGTACACGAGCCCGAGCGGCCACACGCGGCGCGTCGTCTGCGCGCCGAGCCGGTCGCAGTACGCGAAGCTCACGACGCGGCGGCCGTCGACCGCTTCGTGCAGCGCATCCACTTTCTCCGAGAACGCGCGGTCGATGTGAAACGACGGCGCGAACACCGCGAGCCGGTCGAGCGTCGCGCGCTTGTCGGCGGGCATCGCCGACGCGATCTTCGCGAGCGCCGAACGCGCGCCGCCCGCGAAGCGCGCGCCGCCCCACGTCTCGAGCATCCGCGCGCCCGCCGCGAGCGCGGCGAGCTCTTCCGCGGTGAACGTGAGGGGCGGCAGGCTCGCCGCGCGGTTCAGGCGGTAGCCGATCCCGGCTTCGCCTTCGATCGGCACGCCCGACAGTTGCAGATCGCGCACGTCGCGATACACGGTGCGCGGCGATACCGACAGCCAGTCGGCGAGTTGCTGCGCGGTCGTCAGGCGGCGGCCGCGCAGCAATTCGGCGATCTGGAACAGACGGTCGGCGCGGCGCGTCATCGCGAGCCTTCGAGAGTGGGAACGAGGGGGGCAATGCCGCGATGATAGCGCCGCGCG
This sequence comes from Burkholderia sp. MSMB1498, assembly GCF_001526245.1. Classification (NCBI taxonomy): domain Bacteria; kingdom Pseudomonadati; phylum Pseudomonadota; class Betaproteobacteria; order Burkholderiales; family Burkholderiaceae; genus Burkholderia; species Burkholderia sp. MSMB1498. The sequence continues at coordinate 7,171 of NZ_LOYJ01000084.1, read as the reverse complement.
CGACGGCGGGCGCGCGCGGTTTTCGTAGGCGATCCGATGTGCGCGATCGTTGCGGCGGGCGATTGCACGTGCTTCGATGTCGACGGCGCTACGGTCGTCATCGGGGGTGATGTCGACGTCGATGCTGATGTCGACGCTGACGCTGACGCCGCTGCCGCCGCTGCCGCCAACGTCGCCAACGTCGCCAACGTCGCCAACGTCGCCAACGTCGCCAACGTCGCCAACGTCGCCAACGTCGCCAACACCGCCAACACCGCCAACACCGCCAACACCGCCAACACCGCCAACACCGCCAACACCGACAACACCGACAACACCGACAACACCGCCAACACCGACACCGCCGCCGCCGTTTCCCCAGCCGCACGCGCCGCCGTGCGGTTGGCGATTGCCGCTTCCGCCTTCGTCGCCGTTCCCGCCACCGTCTTCGGCGTCGACACCGACACCGACACCGACACCGACACCATGCCGAAGGCCGTTCTCCACGCCGGCTCGCACGCTGCCGCATGCGCGCCGGCGCGGCGCGTCCCGGCTCGCGCGGCCGACGTTCTGCCCGTCGGCGCAAGCACGCAGCTCACCGGCGACGCGCTCAACTGCATTTGAGCGAATGCAGGCCGACGCGATTGCCTTCGGTGTCGACGAGATAGCCGATGTAGCCGTAGTTGTTCGGCAGCTCGATCACCGAGCCCTGCACGATGCCGCCCGCGCGCTTCGCACGCTCGAGCGCGGCCGTCACCGGACCGTTCGCGTTCAGGTAGACGACGGTGCCGTCCGCGCCCGGCTTCAGTCGCTGTGGATCGTAGACGACCGCGCCGCCCGTGGCCGCCTCCGGATGCACGAAGACCGCGGTCGGCACGCCGCCGATCACCTCGCGCTGCAACGCCGTTTGCAGCACGGTCTCGTAGAAGCGGATCGCGCGGTCGAAATCGACTGACGGAATGTCGAACCAGGCGATCACGCGTTCGCTGTTTGCGGTAGTCATTGCAAGCTCCTTGTACGTTGATGTGCGGGGGAGTCCGCCCCGGAAACCCGCGTCGCGGCGCGACGGCTTCGCAGTGTGCGCGGAGCCTGCTGACAACGTATTGTCAGCAGCGTAACGGTGCTTGACGCGCTACTTTCAGGTCGCAAAATGAAGCCGTGCCGCCCGGCGTTCGACGACCTCGCATTCGATGCGCGCGCGGCCCACGCGCACCGTTGCCGGCGCGATTCGCCGCATACGCCGCGCGCGACGGCCGACGTGAACCGAACCCGGCGGAGGGCTCGGCGAACGGCTTGTCGAGGGGCTCGTCTAAGAGCTTGCCGAAGAGCTTGCCGAAGAGCTTGCCGAAGAGCTTGCCGAAGAGCTTGCCGAAAGCGGCTGGACAAAGAACTCGCCGATAGGTTCGCCATAACACCGGCGACGCGCCGCGAGGCGTCGGCAATCGACGGGGCGGCACGTGCGAGACGTGCTTCGAGGGTGTGAATACCGCAGCGAGCGTGCGGCGCGCGGCCGCCAGAAATTGGATGACCCGAATTCCGAGCCGCTCGCCGCGCTCGCCGCGCTCGACGAGATCGACGAGATCGACGAGATCGACGAGATCGACGAAACCGCCGAGCGCCGGATCGGCAAGCTCGGGCGCCGCCCGCAGGCGCTCGCCAATCCGCAACGCGGGCCCGGCGCGGCCCGCACCGATGAGGACAGGGAGACGACGATGGCTGACCCCGCTTATGTGTACGTGACATACATCGCATCGACGCCCGAGCGCGTGTTCGATGCGCTCACCAACGCGGAGCTGACGAAGGAGTACTGGTGCCGGCACCGCAACGCGTCGCCGGACTGGAAGCCCGGTTCGCGCTGGGAGCACCAGGATTACGACGATCCGCGCACGGTCGATCTCGTCGGCGACGTGATCGAGAACGATTCGCCGAGCCGGCTCGTGATCTCGTGGCGATTTCCGACCGGCAGCGAGGACACGCGCGTGACGTTCGCCGTCGAGCCGTTCATGGACGACGCGGTGCGCCTCACCGTGAAGCACGAGAATCTCGTGCCGGATTCGGACATGGACCGCGGAATCAGGATGGGCTGGCCCGTCGTGCTGTCGAGCCTGAAGACGCTGCTCGAGACGGGGCGGCCGCTCGCGATGACGGCGCGCCGTTGGCACGGTGACGTTGAAAAGAAATGACGACTGCGCGCTCGCCGCATCGACATGCGCGCCGCACGACGCACGGGGCCGGCGGGGCGATTCGAGCGCGGCCGCCGATGCGGGCCAGCGGCGCGTCGTGTCGAACCGGCCGTAGTCAACCGGCCGCGCCGGATGGGGGCCGGCGCGCGCGCGGGCGATCGCGCCTGCGGCTCGGAATCGGCGCGTTCGCCACACGGCGCAAGCTTGATGCGGACCGTTCGCGCTTCGTGCCTGACCGGCCGCGCTTATCCCGCCGTGCCCGACCGGCCGTGCCCGACCGGCGGCGCCCGACCGGCGGAGCTCAATGGTCGAGCTCAACGGCCGCGCCCAACAGGCTGTGCTCGCCCGGCCGTGTCCAACATCCGCACCGAATGATTCGGCGCGCCACGGGGCGATCGCGTCAGCCGCTCCGGATCGCCGCTTGCGCGGCGCGGGCAATGCGCCGCCGCCGAACGCGCCGCGCGTTACTCGCCGTCGCCGTCGCCGTCGGCCGCCGGGCGCTGCCGGACGCTGCCCGCGATCAGATCGAAGCGGAACAGCCGGCACTCGAGCGCGCCGTTGAAGAGCGGCGTCTTCGCCGATTCGCGCAGCCGCAGCTGGCCCGGCAGCGTGCGGTCCGAGCTCAGCATGAACGCCTGCCAGCCGGTGAAGCGCTGCTTGAGCGCGTCGCCCACCGCGCGGAAGAATTCGCCGTCGGGCGCGTCGGTGTGCGTGCGGCGGAACGCGTCGTCGCCGCCGCGGTTTCTCCCCGTCTCGCGCGCGTCGCCGCGCGGGCCGCGGCCGCGCACCTCGATCCGTTCGCCGTACGGCGGGTTCGTGACGATCACGCCGGGCGTCTCGACGGGCGGCGCCATGTTGCGCGCGTCGAGCTGCTTGAGCCACAGCGACGGCACGCCCGCGCGCTCGAGGTTCGCGCGCGTCTTCTCGAGCATGTCGCCGGAGATGTCGCTGCCGAAGACGAGCAGATCATCGCGCTTGCCGCGCGCCGCGCGCTTCGCGTCCATCGCCGCGACCTTCAGCGCCTGCCACGCGGTGATGTCGTACTGCTTGAGCTTCTCGAAGCCGAAGCGGCGCTCGATGCCCGGCGCCACGCCGAGCGCGATCTGCGCGGCTTCCGCGACGAACGTGCCGCTGCCGCACATCGGGTCGTACAGCGGCGTGCCGGGCGTCCAGCCGGTCAGGCGCAGGATGCCCGCCGCGAGGTTCTCGCGCAGCGGCGCCGCGCCCTTGTCGAGGCGCCAGCCGCGCTTGAATAGCGGCTCGCCCGACGTATCGAGGTAAAGCGTGCAGTCGCCGGCCGTCAGGAACGCGAATACGCGAACGTCCGGCTGCGCGGTGTCGACGCTCGGGCGCGCGCCCGTCTTCTCGCGCAGGCGGTCGCAGATCGCGTCCTTCACGCGCAGCGTCGCGAATTCGAGGCTCTTCAGCGGCGACTTGATCGCGGTGATGTCGACGCGCAGCGTCTGCGTCGACGCGAACCAGCGCTCCCAAGGCTGCTCGAGCGCGAGCGCGTAGACGTCCTGCTCGTTGCGGTACGGACGGTGCGCGATCTTCAGCAGCACGCGGCTCGCGATCCGCGAATGCAGGTTGGCCGCCATGCCGGCCGCCCAGCCGCCGCGGAAATGGACGCCGCCCGGCACCTGCTCGCCCGCGTCGTACGGGGCGATCGCATGGCGCGCGGCGATTTCCGCGAGCTCGGCGGCGAGCGCGGCTTCGAGCCCGCGCGGGCAGGGAGCGAAGAAGTCGAATAGGGTCGGCGAGGACATAAGGCGGGCTGGTGCGTGCAAAAGTACGCCATTGTACGCGGGGTGGGCGGGCTCGCCGCGGGCGGTTGCGCAGAGCGCCGCGCATCGGCGCAGGGTAGGCGAAATCGTACGTGTTGGCGTATCGGGGTATCGGCGCGTCGCCGTGTTCCCGTGCGGCGGGTCGACTTCCTCGACTTCGACGCACGCACCCTGTTCGTTGTCGCGATTCGCGCGCGGCGGCCGGGGCGGCGCGAGGTCGCCGCGTGCCGCCCCGGTGCCCGCGGTGCGTCGCGCGGCGCCGTCGGCGCGCTTTCCCCGCTCGGGGCGCCGCCGCCGTGCCGCCGCGCCGGCCCGCTCGGCCGCCCGATCAGTGCGCGCGGGAATCGCTTGCCGCGGCGCCGCGCGGCGGCCAGACGAGGCTCGCCGGCCGCGCGAGCACGGCGCGGCCGATCGCGGCGACGAGCGCGCGCACCTTCGTCGGCCGCAGGCTGCGCGAGCGCACCGCCATCGTGAACGCGAGCGCGAAGCTCACCGCGACGTTGAGGATCGCCATGCTGAAGACGCCCGCAACCGCCCACCACAGCTCGGCCGAGCGCAGCGTTTCCTTGCCGAGCACGCCGAGCGCGACGCCGATCGAGCCTGCGGAGAGCGTCACGTGTCGCACCTCGAACGAGAACGCGAATGCGCTGACGATCGCCGGCACGAGGCCGAGCATCAGCCCGAGCCCGACGTTGGCGACCACGCCCGCCACGTTCGAGCGGCAGAAATGCGCGAGCTTCGCCGCGCCCGCGACGCCGAGCGTGATCCGCAGGCGGCGGTTGTACGCGAGCGCGTCGCCGACGCGATGCAGCACGAACCAGTTGTCGGCCCAGCCGGCAAGCAGGCTCGACGCCCACAGCAGCACGCCCGTCAGCGCCGCGTAGATCGGCGTCGGGCCGATGAGCGAGAACGACTTCAGCGTCGCGTGCGCCTTCTCCGGCGAAATCACGTTCGCGTGCAGCACGCTGCTCGCGAACATCTGCACGGCGAAGCAGATGGGCAGCACGACGAGCACGTTGCCGCAGATCGCGGCCGCCTGTGTGCGGATCAGCGCGATCACCGACGACACGAACTGCTTCACGCCTTCGTCGTGGCCGGTGCCGTCGAGCTCGCGCGCGAGCGTCGGCGCGGTCATCGCGGGCTGCTTCGTCGCGAGCGTGAAATGCAGGAAGTGCATCAGCATGAAGCTCGCCGCGTAGTTGATGCCGGCGAGCAGCCCTTCGAGCATCGATTGCAGGTGCGCGCCCGTGATCCCGAACTTGATGCAGACGGTCACGACAGTCACGAGCCCGCCGCCCGCCGCCGCCCGCAGCATCCTCAGATACTCGGCGCGGCCGCGCGAGATGTAGTGCTCGCCGGTGTCGGCGTTGGTCTCGACGAGCTTGCGCGCGAAGAGGGCGAAATTGCTGCGCACGAGGTGCGACACGCTCTGGCTGTTTTGATTCGCGTCGACGAGCTCGGCCGTCAGGCGCGCGAGGCCGCGCAGATCGTCGCGCGCCATCCACGCATTCAGCAGCGTCTCCGCGCGCAGGATGCGCATGCGCATGCGCTCGACCTGGAACACGATGTCGACCGACACGCCGTTGCGGTACAGATGCGAGAACACGTCGTCGATCGACACGCGGCACTCGTCGAGCAGCACGCGCAGATAGTTGACTTCGTGCAGCAGCTTGCTCGGAGCGCCGCCGTCGTCGAGCGCGGCTTGCGCGGTCTCGACGGCGAGCATCGCGCGCGTGAGCCGGTAGAACGGCTGCGCTTCGAGCGGCGTGCGCGCGTCCTCGTCCGACAGGCGGCTGCGTACCGTCTGCGACAGGCCCGTCGAGCTGATCTGGCACGTGAGGTTGTGCAGCGCGGCGAGCAGGTCGCGCGAGAGCGAGCCGGGCTGGTGGCGCTCCTTGTCGGTCACGTCGAACGCGAACAGATCGGCCAGGCGCGCGAGCAGATCGTCGGGCAGCGCGTCGATCCATTGCGCGTCGGGCGTCGACGGAAACATCAGCGTGAACAGCGCGGCGAGCTCGCGGCGGTTCGGCGCGGGCGGGATCAGCGACGAGTCGATCCGCTCGACGAGCGCGCCGAAGAAGCCCGAATGCACGGGCATTCCGGCGTCGCACAGCAGCGAGATGCCGTCGCTTTCGCGCAGCACGCCGCGCAGCACGCGCGCGACGTTCGTCTTCCACTCGGGGTTGCGATCGAGCACGTGGAGCACGTAGCGCAGCCGCGCGTGCGCGGCGAACGTGCGTTCGCCGGATTCGGCCTGCGCGGGCGCGGCGGCCAGCATCGCGCCGTCGCGGCGCAGCCAGTGCGCGAGCTCGATCAGCCATTCGGCGCGCTCCGCGTAAGGAGCGTCGGCGTCGGCCGTCGCGAGGAGCGCGTCGAGCTGATGACTCGCGCTGCGCGACGCGCGCCACTTCTTGATCAGGGTCGTCAGGGATTCGAACATAAGCGGAATATCGGGCGCCCCGAAGGGCAGGGTTCTGTCGGAATGCTGCGCAAACCGGCGGCGCGGCGCAAGGGCGGCTCGCGCGCGGCGGTTCGGTCGATCGTGCAATCGTTCTGGCGTACGTCGAATGCGCGGCGCCGCGGCTCGCGGCGCGATGACGGACCGGCACGGTCCGAGACGACGGCGGGGCGGCGCGGCAGGCGCACGTGGCCCCCGGCTCGCCGGAAGGTGCGTAGGATCGTCAATCGACGCAAAAAACGCAAGGCGACTGTCGGCGGCGCCGTCGGTTCCTCGGTCGAATCGATAAACAATGTCAAACGGACCGTCGGACCGTCGGGCCGTCGGACCGTCGGACCGTTGGGATTTCGGGCTGTCGGGATTTCGGGTTGTCCGGCCGTCGGGCCGTCACGCCGGTTGGGGCGGGCGGTCGGACCAGCGGATAGGCCGACGGGCACGGCCCCGAGGCCGGATTCGGCCCGGCAAGGGCGGGGCGCGCGTCGTGGCGGTCGGGCCGGCGGCTCGGCGACGGCAGCGGCTTGGTCGGGCGATCTGCGGCTATCGGCCGCGACCGCCGAATCCGGGTGCCGACCGGAGCGACTGCGCCGGACAGCCGGCGGTTCACGGGCGGCGGGGCTCACGCGTTACCGGAGCGGCACAAAATCGATCGATTCGGTGCAGGCCGGGCGAACCGGCTTATGCGATCATTTTTGCCGCTTCCGCCGCTTCCGCCGCTTCCGCCGCTTCCGCCGCTTCCGCCGCTTCCGCCGCTTCCGCCGCTTCCGCCG
>NZ_LOYJ01000083.1:0-1718 GCF_001526245.1 Burkholderia sp. MSMB1498 | reverse complement strand
ACCGGCGACCGGCGACCGGCGACCGGCGACCGGCGACCGGCGACCGGCGACCGGCAACCGGCAACCGGCAACCGGCAACCGGCAACCGGCAACCGGCAACCGGCAACCGGCAACCGGCAACCGGCAACCGGAAACCGGAAACCGGAAACGAAGCCCGCGAAACGCAGTGCCGCAACTGACAAGCGCCGCCGCAGCCGATTTCCCCGCAACCAACGGAGCGCGCAACCCGAGTTCAGGCAAAATCCGAAGCTTTGCCGTGAGGAGTATCGAATGACGTCTCGCCGCTGGCTTTCCGCTCTTTCGTGCTGTCTCGCGCTCGCTGCATCGCAGACGGCAAGCGCCGCGCAAGCCGACGCGCCCGCGCAGCCGGCGCGCTGGGTCGCGTCCTGGGCGACGGCGCTGCAGCCGATCCCGGATCTCGCGGCGCCGCCGCCGTTGTATCGCGCGCCGGACGTCGCGGGGCGCACGGTCCGCCAGATCGTTTATCCGACGCTCGCGGGGCGAGCGGTCCGCATTCGTGTGAGCAACGCATACGGCAAGACGCCGCTCGTGATCGGCGAGGCGAGCATCGCTCGCTCGTCGGGCGGCGCGGCGATCGCGGCCGGCAGTTCGACGACGATGACGTTCGGCGGTCGGCGCGCGATCGAAGTGCCGCCCGGCGAGGAGCGGGAAAGCGATCCGGCCGCATTCGACGTGACGGCGGGCGCGCCATACGCGCTCAGCCTGTATATGGGCGGTCGCCAGACGATGGCGGTTTGGCACCGCGTCTCGAATCAGGTCAATTACGTGTCGACGCCGGGTAATCACGCGAGCGACGCCGCGCCCGACGCCTACCTGACGCGCTTCACGCAATCCGCGTGGGTGGCCGAGCTTGCGGTCGAGGCGTCGCGGCCGGGCGCCGCGACGATCGTGGCGATCGGCGATTCGATCACGGACGGCATGCGCTCGAGCCTGAACCGCAATCGGCGCTGGCCGGACGCGTTCGCGGCGCGGCTCGAGCGCTCCGGCGAGCACGACATCGGCGTGGTGAATCTCGGCATCAGCGGAAACCGGCTGCTGAGCGACTCCCGCTGCTACGGCGTCGCGCTCGAGCGCCGCTTCGAGCGCGACGCGCTGGCGCGCGCCAGCGTGAAGGCCGCAGTGCTGCTGATCGGCATCAACGACATCAATTTTGCGGCGATGCCGGCGCGGTCGGGGCTCGATTGCGATGCGCCGCACACGCAGGTCGACGCGCAGTCGCTGATCGCAGGCTACCGCCGGGTGATTGCCGCCGCGCACGCGCGCGGCGTCGCGGTGTTCGGCGCAACGCTGACGCCCGCGTCGCTGCCGCCGGCGCGCGAAGCGATCCGCCGTGAAGTCAACGAGTGGATTCGGACGTCGGGCGCATTTGACGGTGTCGTGGATTTCGACGTCGCGTTGCGCGACCCCGCGAAGCCGTCGGCACTCCAGCGCCGCTACAACAGCGGCGACGACATTCATCCGAGCGATGCGGGGTACGCGGCGATGGCCGACGCGGTGCCGCTGGAGCGGCTGGCGGCGGCGGCTCGGCGCCGTTGAGCGTGCTGCGCCGACACGGTAAGCCGCGGCGACACAAGAATTTTGATGAAACCCTTAAAAAGGGCTTGCGTGAAAGCCGAGTGCTGCCTACAATCACGCCTCTTTCGCGCCAAGCCGAACGCGGCGCGAGAGGGGAAGCGGGAAGTTCCGATGCCGAGGTG
>NZ_LOYJ01000082.1:0-1995 GCF_001526245.1 Burkholderia sp. MSMB1498 | reverse complement strand
GTAAGCGCCTCGCGAAGGCCGTCCGCAATCCGGCGCGCACGTGAGGCATGATTGGTTATCGAGCGCTCGTGTTGGCCCGCTGGCAATCAGCCCGTGGAGGCAGGTGGGCAAGACTTCCCTGGCAGCTTTTTTGCCACGTTCCAGGGTAGTAATTCGTCGATGCGGTTAATGGGGTGATCAGCGATATGGGTCAGCACGTATTCGAGGTAAGCGCGCGGGTTGATCCCGTTCAGCTTGCACGTGCCGATCAGGCTGTACATCGCCGCGGCCCGTTTCCCCCCACTGTCGGAGCCGGCGAACAAGAAGTTCTTTCGACCCAGACTCACACAGCGCAACGCGTTTTCGGCCAGGGCGTTGCTGATCTCGGCACGGCCCTCTTCGCAGTACAGCACGAGGGCATCCCACTGATTAAGCGAGTAATGGATCGCTTTGGCCAATTCGGATTTCTTCGACAGCGTCGCGAGTTTGTCCGTCATCCACGTCTTGATGGCCGCGAGCAGCGGGATGCTTTTCTCCTGGCGCACGCGCAGCCGCTGCGCGGCGGGTTTGCCGCGGATGTCGGCCTCGATCGCGTAAAGTGCACCGATCAGCTCGAGCACCTCCCGGGTCGCCTCGGCAGGCGTTCGGGCATGCACGTCGTATATGTACCGTCTCGCGTGGTCCCAGCATGCCGCCTCGCGAATCTTGCCGCTCTCGTACAGTTCGTTGAAGCCGCTGTAGGCGTCGGCTTGCAAGATACCCTTGAATCCGTCCAGGTGGGTCTGGGGATGAATGCCTTTGCGGTCCGGCGAGTAAGCAAACCACACTGCGGCCGGTTCGGTCGAGCCCGAACGAGTGTCATCGCGCACATACACCCACAGGCGCCCCGTCTTCGTCTTCTTCTTGCCCGGCTCGAGTACCGGGATAGGCGTGTCATCCGCGTGCAGCTTCGACGGCGCCACCGTGTAGCGGCGCAGTGCCTCGGTCAGCGCATCGCAAAGGGCCTCGCACTGGCCGACCCAGCGGCCCATGCTGGCCGGGTCGAGCTTCACGCCGTCGCGCGCGGCTATCTGCGACTGGCGGTACAACGGGGCGTGGTCGGCGTACTTCGAGACGAGGATGTCGGCCAGCAGGCTCGGATGGGCGATGCTGCGCGTAATCGGCAGGCCGGGCATCGCCGGCTGCGAGAAGTGGTGGCCGCACGGGCAAACCGTCTTGCGCCGGATCGTACGAATCACCTTGAACACCGCCGCGACGCGGGCGAGCTGCTCGGACACGTCTTCTCCGAGCGGCTGCATTGCGCTGCCGCACTTCGGACACGTTGCGTCAGCCTCCAGTACACGTTCTTCGCGTGGCAGATGCGGCGGCAGCGCTTCTTTCGGCGATGCGTCGCTCACAGGCGTGCTTGCGCTTGATTGGCGGGCGCGCCGCACATCGGCGACGCCACGCTCGCCCGTCAGGTCCTCGAGCGCTGTTTCTAGCCGTGCAACCTCGCGGTCCAACTGCTCGGACTTGCGTCCGAATTGCATGCGCCTAAGCTTGTCGAGCTGAGCCTTGAGTTGCTCGATCTCCAGATCGCGCTCGGCAAGCTGAGCACGAGCCTCGAGCAGCAATGCTCGCAGCGTTTCAACATCGTCAGGAAGTTCGGCGCCGTTCGACATGCGGCGCAGTTTACGAGCCTTCTGCTCGGTTTACAACATCGACAGTGCAGCGGTGCGACGCGGTTGCCGCCAATCGATGCCTTCGAGCAACATGGACAATTGCGCTGCCGTCAGATGAACCTTGCCGCCATCGGCCTGCGGCCAGACGAAACGACCACGCTCAAGCCGTTTCGCAAGAAGCCAGAGCCCGTCCTCGGTTGCCCACATGAGCTTCACGAGATCGCCGCGCCGGCCCCGGAAGATGAACACGTTGCCGCTGAGCGCATTGTCCTCGAGCGCCGTGTGCACCTTCGCCGCCAGCCCTTGGAATCCGCAGCGCATGTCGGTGACGCCGGCCACCAGCCAGACTCGGGTA
>NZ_LOYJ01000081.1:0-1236 GCF_001526245.1 Burkholderia sp. MSMB1498 | reverse complement strand
TGGTTCATCGCGGAATTCCGGGGAACGCGGCGCGGATCTTGAGGAAGAAGTACTCCTCGTCACGGTACCCGTAGGCCCTGCGCTTGATGACCTTGATCGTATTGTTGATGCCTTCAACGATGCTGGTATTGAGCGGATGGCGGCAGCGGGCCACGATTCCGTGCCAGTAACCCTGCAAGCGCTCGGCGAACTTTTGCAAGGCGGCGATCCCGCTTTGCTGAGCCTGTTCGATCCATTGCCCCCAGGCCTTTTCCGCCCAGGCTGGCTTGCGGTAGAACCAGAGCCGTTTGAGTTCGTCGCGCAGCACATAGACGCATAACAGCGACTGATTCGCGGCCAGCAGCTCCTTCAGATGCACGGCCTGTTCTGGCTTCAGGTTATGACGGTTGCGCAGTAGCAGCCAGCGACTGGACTTCAGGACCTTCCGCGCCGGCTTGTCATGCCGGAGTTGATTGGCCTGATCCACTCGCACTCGGTCGATCACTTCGCGCCCGTACTTGGCCACGACGTGGTACAGGTCGAAGACGATTTCCGCCTGCGGGCACTGTTCCTTGATCTCCAGTTCATAGGCCGTGGTCATGTCGATGGCGACCGCTTCGATGCGCTCGGCCACGCCTTCAGGGAGTTGTTCGAAGAAGGCTCGCGCCGTTTCGCGTGAACGTCCGGGCCCGACCCAGAGCACCTGCCGGCCGATCGGATCAACCACCACCGTGGCGTAGCGATGGCCCTTATGAAGCGCGAACTCGTCCATCGCCAGATAGCGGATCGCCGACCAGTCCGGCTCGGCCACACGCGCTCGCAAGCGCATCTTGTCGATCGATTTGACCGTGTGCCAACCCAAATCGTAAAAGGCCGCTACCGCCTGCACGCTGGCGGCCTGCAGCAGCTTCTCGCAGGCTTTGGCGAACCGCTCCGTCACTCGCTGGTAGCGGCCCAGCCACGCCAGCTTCTCCAGTCGCGGGCCGCCGCAGTGTTCGCACCAGACCCGGCGACGGGGAACGTGCAGCACCACCCGGTATTCGAACAGCGGCAAATCGCGCACTCGACGAACCGTCGTCTCGTGGATCTGCTGGCAGCGTGCACCGCATTGCTCGCAGTACATGACCTTGCTGACCGGCTTCAGATACAGCGATAGCGTGCGCTCTTCTCCTTGTGGCCATTCCACACGTTCCAGCCGATAACCTGTCCAGCAGCCCAGTGCCTGAAGTGCCTTTCGATCGAGCAATTGCTTCCTCC
>NZ_LOYJ01000080.1:0-93606 GCF_001526245.1 Burkholderia sp. MSMB1498 | reverse complement strand
AGAACGGCGAACCGAGAACGGCGAACCGAGAACGGCGAACCGAGAACGGCGAACCGAGAACGGCGAACCGAGAACCGAGAACCGAGGTCCGCTCGACTTCGAGGCTTACCCGTTCGACATCGCGACACGCCGACGGCAACGGCACGCCGTACAGCGGCCGTACAACGCCTCGATCCGCCCCATTCACCGCGCCGAGCGCCGCGCCCAGCGCCAGCCCGAACCGAAGCGGCACATAAAAAAGCGGCGCATCGCGCGCCGCTTCGATCAGCTTTTCATCAGCCGTTTCTGCCGTCCGACGCTCATGATGAGCCCGACGGCGATGCCGAGCGTCGTGAGCGCGGTGCCGCCGTAGCTCATGAACGGCAGCGGCACGCCGACGACGGGCAACACGCCGCTCACCATCCCGATGTTGACGAACGCGTAGACGAAGAACGCGAGCGTGAGCGAGCCGGCGAGCAGCCGCCCGAACAGCGTCGCGCCCTGCGCGGCGATGTAGAGCCCGCGCACGATCAGCGCCATGTAGAGCGTGAGCAGCACGAGCCCGCCGACGAGCCCGAATTCCTCGGAAAACACCGCGAAGATGAAGTCGGTGTGCTTTTCCGGAATGAATTCGAGGTGCGCCTGCGTGCCCTTCAGATAGCCCTTGCCGAGCGGGCCGCCCGAGCCGATCGCGATTACCGCCTGGATCGTGTGGAAGCCCTTGCCGAGCGGGTCGGACGTCGGGTCGAGCAGTGTGCAGACGCGGTGCTTCTGGTAGTCGTGCATCAGCGGCCAGACGACGTCGGGCTGGCAGATGCGCTCCTCGAACACGGCGATCGAGCCGACCGCGATCACGCCGGCAACGAGCACCGGCACGATCAGCTTGAACGACAACCCCGCCAGATAGATCACGAAGAGGCCCGCCGCGAATACGAGGACGGCGGTGCCGAGGTCCGGCTGCTTCGCGATCAGCCCGACGGGCACCATCAGGATCACGAACGCGACGACGAAGTCGTACCAGCGCAGGCTGCTTTCGCGGCGCTGGTAGTACCACGCGAGCATCAGCGGGGTCGCGATCTTGAGGATCTCGGACGGCTGGATCACGACGCCGACGTTCAGCCAGCGCTTCGCCCCCTTCTTCGTCATCCCGAATAGCGCGACCGCGACGAGAAGCGCGACGCCCAACGAATAGAGCGGCACCGCGAAGCGCATCAGCGTCTGCTGCGGGATGTTCGCGATCACCCACATCAGCACGAACGTCAGCATGATGTTGCGCAGCTGGTCCTCGACGCGGCCGGGCATGTCGATGCTCGCGCTGTAGAGCGTGACGATGCCGACGCACAGCAGCAGGAACACGATGAGCGCGAGCGGCCGGTCGAAACCCTCGAACATCTGCTTGATCTTGTCGAGCGAGGCGCGCTTGTCGAATTGCATGCCTGTCTCCGTTACTCGTCGATGCCGCCCGCCGCCGGCTTGGCGGCGGTGGCGGCGCGGTTGTCGTCCCTCGGGGACTTCCGTTGGTCGGCTGGCGCGGCGGCGGTGGTCGCGGCGTCGCTCGCCGGCGCGCGGCGCGGCTTGCGCGGCGGCAGCCGGCGGGGCGCGGGCGGCGCGCTCGCGGCGCTGCCGGCCGTGGCGGCCGCGCTCGACGCACCGCCGACGGCGCTTGCTGCGCCCATCGCGCCCGCCGTGCCGGCGGCGCTCGCGCCCGTTGTGCGTCCGCTCGCGCTCCCTTGGCCGACATCCGTCCCGCTCGCGCCCGACGTCGAGTCCGCCCCGCTCGCCGCCGCGGGCGCCGGCAGCGGCAGCGCCCTGAAACCGGCCGCGACGCCGACGGGCCTCGTCGCGTCGCCGATCACGGGCGCGTTGACGGGCTCGGTCGCCGACGCGGCCGCCGCGACGGCCGCCGCTTCCGTCGCCGGATTCTTGCGGTCGAGCAGATGGAAATCGAGCACCCGCCGCGCGATCGGGCCCGCGGACTGCGCGCCCCAGCCGCCGTTCTCGACGATCAGCGCGATGGCGATCTGCGGATGGTCGACGGGCGCATATGCGATGAAGAGCGCGTGGTCGCGCAAATGCTCGGCGAGCAGGTGCCCGCGGTAGTTGCCGCCCTGCAGCGAGAACACCTGCGCGGTGCCGGTCTTGCCCGCAGCGAGATACGGCGCGCCGCGGAACACCTTGTACGCGGTGCCGGACGGGCTCTCGACCACGTTCTCCATCCCGCGCTTCACGACGTCGAGATCGTTCTGCTTGAGCGGGATCACGCCGCTTTCCTTCGGCACGGTCAGGTGCCGCGCGCGCGAGATCGGGTTCTCGATCTCCTTCACGAGGTGCGGCTTCATGATGACGCCGTTGTTCGCGAGCGTCGCCGTCGCGTGCGCGAGCTGCAGGATCGTGAACGAGTTGTAGCCCTGGCCGATCCCGAGGCTGATCGTCTCGCCGTCGAACCACTTCTGCTGCGCGGCCTTCTTGAACGTCTTCTTCTTCCATTCGGGCGACGGCAGAATTCCGCGCGCCTCGCCCTGGACATCGATGCCCGTCAGCTGGCCGAAGCCGAACGGCTTCATGAAGTTCGCGATCGCGGTCACGCCGAGATCGCGCGCGAGCATGTAGAAGTACGTGTCGTTCGACACCATGATTGCCCTGTTCATGTCGACCCAGCCCTGGCCCGAGCGCACGTCGTTACGGAACGTGTGGCCGCCGAACGTGAAGTAGCCGGGGTCCTGGAAGCCCCAGCCGGGCGTGCGCTTGCCGAGCGAGAGGCCCGCGAGCGCCATGAACGGCTTGTACGTCGAGCCGGGCGGATAGGTGCCGTGCAGCGGGCGGTTCAGCAGCGGCTTGTCGGGCGAGTTGTTGAGCTCGTCCCAGGTCTGCTGGTCGATGCCGTCGACGAACGAATTCGGATCGAAGCTCGGCGACGACACGAACGCGAGCACGTCGCCCGTCTTCGGCTCGATCGCGACGAGCGCGCCGCGCTTGCCGGCGAACGCCTGCTCGGCGACCTGCTGCAGCCCGATGTCGATCGACAGCACGAGGTTGCTGCCGGGCGTCGCCTGCGTGCGCGACAGCGTGCGCACGGGCCGCCCGCCCGCCGTCACCTCGACTTCCTCGAAGCCCGTGATTCCGTGCAGTTCCGTCTCGTAGCTCTGCTCGACGCCCACCTTGCCGATGTAGTCGGTGCCCTTGTAGTTGTTCGCGTCGCGGCGCGGATCGTAGGTTTCCGGATCGCTGTCGTTCTCGTCGCTCATCGCGTCGATCTTGTCCTGGTCGCGCTTCGAGATCCGGCCGATGTAGCCGATCACGTGCGCGGCCGTCGGGCCGAGCGGATATTGGCGGAACAGGCGCGCGCGCACGTCGACGCCCGGGAAGCGCCAGCGCTGCGCGGTGAAGCGCGCGACTTCGTCGTCGCTCAGGCGCGTGCGGATCGGCAGGCTCTCGAAGTTCTTCGAGTCTTCCTGCAGCTTCTTGAAGCGGCGGCGGTCGCGCGCGTCGATCTGCACGACTTCGGAGAGCGCGTTGATCGTGTTTTCGAGCGTGTCCGTGAGCTTCGACGGCGTGATTTCGAGCGTGTACGCGGAGTAGTTCTTCGCGAGCACGACGCCGTTGCGGTCGGTGATGATTCCGCGGTTCGGGACGATCGGCGCGACCGAGATCCGGTTCTCCTCGGCCTGCAGCGCGTACTTGCCGTGCTGCCAGACTTGCAGGTAGAAGAATCGCGCGGCGAGCAAGCCGAAGCAGACGAACACGAACACGCCCGCCGCCGCGACGCGCAGGCGGAACTTCGAGAGCTGCTGTTGAGTGTCCTTGAATTCGGTCATGCGATTACGGATGAAGGGGCGCGCTTTCGCCTCCGCGCCGGCGCGCCGGACATTGCCGAACACGGCCGGCGCGGTGCGCCCGCCAGGCCTGCGCGAGCCGCCGGGCCGGCGCGCTGCGGCCGCGGTGCGCAGGCGGCGAGCGGGCGGGCGGTTGGTCGGCGGGCGTTCAACGCGAAAATCCTGGCGGCGCGGCGCGTCAGATCGGCCGCGTGTCGTCCGGGTCGACCGGGCGGCGCTGCGGCATCAGCAGCAGCTGGCTCGCGATCGGCCACAGCGCAGCTTCGACGAAGCCGTCGACGAGATAGCTCCAGCCGGGGAACGCGGCGCCCATCAGCAGCCGGATCACGAACGGCACGAGCTGCGCGATCACGAGCAGCGGCGCGACGTAGAAGATCTGCACGCCAAGCGGCAGCCACAGCACGCGCCGGTGGATCGTGATCGCGCCGTACGACAGCAGCGTGTACGCGAGCGCGTGCTCGCCGAGCAGGCCCGCGTCGTGGACGTCCATCAGGATGCCGAGCATGAACGCGACGCCCATGCCGACCTTGCGCGGCTGATGGATGTTCCAGAACAGCACGACGAGCGCGACGAAATCGGGCACGCCCGGAATCCGCCCCCACGGCATCAGGTTCAGCAGGAACGCGGCCGCGAGGCTGAAGACGATGAAGTACGGGTTGACGGGCTGCAGGATGTACTGAGGGCGGCTCATCGCGGCGCTCCTTGCGACGGCGCGGCCGCGGGTTTGAGCGGCGCGGCGGGCTGCGCCGCGCCGGCCGGGCGATTCTGGGCGGCCGCGGGCGGCGGCACCGCAGGCTTCGCGCCCTTGTCCGTGCCCTTGCCCTTGTCCGCGCTTTTATCGGCGGCCTTCGCGTTCTTGTCCGCGCCCTTCGCCGCCTTCTTGCCCTTCGCCGGCTTCGCGTCGCTCGCGGCGTCGTCGGTGGCGGGCCGCGGCGGGATGTCGTTGCGGTAGTGCAGCACGAGCATCTCGCGCGCGCCGCGCACCGCCGCGATCGGCGCGCAGACGACGTGCGCGAAGGCCGTATCGGCGAGCTTGTCGACGCGCACCACCTTCGCGACCGGCAGCCCGGGCGGATAGACGCCGTCGAGGCCGCTCGTCACGAGCTCGTCGCCGGCGAGCAGATCGGCGCTCGTCGGCACGAAGCGCAGATCGAGCGCATCGCCCTTCGGGGTGCCGTAGATCACGCTGCGCAGGCCCGTGCGCAGCACCTGGACGGGAATCGCGAGGTCGCGATCGGTGACGAGCGTGACTTCCGACTGCAGCGGGAACACGCGCGTGACCTGGCCGATCACGCCGTCCTCGTTGACGACGGGCGCGCCGTCCTGGATGCCCGCCTGCGAGCCGTGGCCGATGATGATCTTCTGCGAGAACGGATCGCCCGTGTCGTACTGGATCTCGACGGGCGTCGCCTGCGCGGCGATCTGCTGGCGCAGCTCGAGCACCGCGCGCAGGTGCGCGTTGTCGGCGGCGAGCTGGCCCGCCTGGTTCGCCTGCAGCGACAGCTTCAGGTTGCGGTCGCGCAATTGCTGATTCTCGTGCCGCAGCGCCGAGCTCGTCGTCGCGAGCTCGGTGGCGCCGACGAACAGATCGCGCGGCACGAGCGCCGCGCGCTGCAGCGGATAAAGCACGGTGCCGAGTACGCCGCGGACGATTTCGAGCGTGTTGAAGCGCGCGTCCGAGACGAGGAGCGCGATCGCCAGGACGACGAAGAAGATCAGCCGCGCCAGTGCGGACGGACCTTGTTTGAAGAGGGGCGGCGGACTGTATTCCATGGTCGGCGCCGGGCGCGTGATCGATTTAGATGTTGCTCAGACGCGCGAACGGCGCGGCGGTTCGTTCTAAACGAGCGAGCCTGCCACGCCGCACGAGCGACATACGGATGCCTAGACGATCACTCGTACGAGAAGATGCTGCCGAGCTTGTCCATCCGTTCGAGCGCCATCCCCGAGCCGCGCACGACGCAGGTGAGCGGGTCCTCGGCGACGAGCACGGGCAGGCCGGTTTCCTCGGCGAGCAGGCGGTCGAGGTCGCGCAACAGCGCGCCGCCGCCCGTCAGCATCATCCCGCGTTCGGCGATGTCGGCGCCGAGTTCCGGCGGCGTCTGTTCGAGCGCGATCTTCACCGACGACACGATCTGGTTCAGCGGATCGGTCAGCGCTTCGAGGATTTCGTTGCTGGAGATCGTGAAGCTGCGCGGAATGCCTTCCGACAGGTTGCGGCCCTTCACTTCCATTTCCTTGACTTCGGAGCCCGGGAACGCGGAGCCGATCTCCTTCTTGATCGCCTCGGCGGTCTGCTCGCCGATCAGCATCCCGTAGTTGCGGCGGATGTAGTTGACGATCGCTTCGTCGAACTTGTCGCCGCCGACGCGCACCGAGCCCTTGTACACGATGCCGCCGAGCGAGATCACGCCGACTTCGGTCGTGCCGCCGCCGATATCGACGACCATCGAGCCGGTGGCTTCCGACACCGGCAGGCCGGCGCCGATCGCGGCCGCCATCGGCTCCTCGATCAGGTAGACCTGCGACGCGCCCGCGCCGTGGGCCGCTTCCTTGATCGCGCGGCGCTCGACCTGCGTCGAGCCGCACGGCACGCAGATGATGATGCGCGGCGACGGCGAGAACATGCGCGACTCGTGCGCAGTCTTGATGAACTGCTTGATCATCTGCTCGGTGACGGTGAAGTCGGCGATCACGCCGTCTTTCATCGGACGAATCGCCTCGATGTTGCCCGGCACCTTGCCCAGCATCTGCTTCGCTTCCTTGCCGACTGCTTGAATCGTTTTCTTGCCGTTCGGGCCGCCTTCCTGGCGGATCGACACGACGGACGGCTCATCGAGCACGATGCCCTTGCCGCGCATGTAGATCAGGGTGTTTGCGGTGCCGAGATCGATCGCGAGATCGTTGGAGAAATAGCTGCGCAAAAAACCGAACATTCAGAATCCTGTTTCGCTCTGGGGCCGGCCCCATGCGGACATGGCGCGAAGGGCGGCAGCGGAAAAATAACAGCCTCGGATCGGGCGGGAGCGGCCGCCTGAAAACCGCGAAGCTGCGAATGAAATCTTCCGGGACCGGCGCGAAGCCCGCGCGGCTTCGTCAAAGCGGCGGCGGCGCGGCAAGGGCAGTCCGGGTCTGGGTCGAACGCGTAATGATACCTTATAATTTCGCTGTATTTGAACCGAAACAGGCTGTATTTTCGCCGCTTCGCCCCCGATTTTTGAGGGTTCGATCGAGCCTTCCAACCCCTGACGCAACGCAAGTTTCACGCTGCGCCAAGCCCTTGTTTTCCGGTGACCGCATGGCTTTGACCCTGACCGATGTGAAACGCATCGCGCACCTCGCGCGGCTCGAAATGGCCGACGCCGACGCCGAGCACACGCTGGCCCAGCTCAACGAGTTCTTCGGCCTCGTCGAGCAGATGCAGGCTGTCGACACGACGGGCATCGCGCCGCTCGCGCACCCGATCGAGCAGATCCAGGCCGTCGCGCAGCGGCTGCGCGACGACGCCGTCACGGAGCGCGTGAATCGCGACGACAATCAGCGCCCGGCCCCGGCCGTCCAGGACGGCCTGTACCTCGTGCCGAAGGTGATCGAGTAAACGCTCGAATTCGGGCCGCATCCGTCGCCGCAACCGCAACCGCAATCGCGCCTTCGGCCCGGCCGCCCGATTCGCCAGCTTGTTCGCCCGGGCGCGCGCTTCTCGCCGCGCGCCGAAGAATCCAGGAAACCCACGCAATGCACGCAAAAAGCCTGACCGAACTGCGCGCCGCGCTCGACGCCAAGGAATGCTCGGCCGTCGAGCTGGCGCAGCACTATTTGAAACGGATCGACGCCGCGCGCGATCTGAACGCGTTCGTCCACGTCGACGCGGATCTCACGCTCGCGCAGGCGAAGGCCGCCGACGCCGCGCTCGCGCAGGGCGCGGCCGGCCCGCTGACGGGGCTGCCGATCGCGCACAAGGACGTGTTCGTCACGCGCGGCTGGCGCTCGACCGCCGGCTCGAAGATGCTCGCGAACTACACGAGCCCGTTCGACGCGACCGTCGTCGAGCGCCTCGCGAAGGCGGGCATGGTCACGCTCGGCAAGACCAACATGGACGAGTTCGCGATGGGCTCGTCGAACGAGAACTCGGCGTTCGGCCCGGTGAAGAACCCGTGGGACACGAGCGCGGTGCCGGGCGGCAGCTCGGGCGGCAGCTCGGCCGCCGTCGCCGCGCGCCTCGCGCCCGCCGCGACGGGCACCGACACGGGCGGCTCGATCCGCCAGCCGGCGTCGTTCGCCGGCGTGACGGGCATCAAGCCGACGTACGGGCGCGTGTCGCGCTACGGAATGATCGCGTTCGCGTCGTCGCTCGATCAGGGCGGCCCGATGGCGCAGACGGCCGCCGACTGCGCGCTCATGCTGAACGCGATGGCGGGCTTCGACGAGCGCGACTCGACGAGCCTCGAGCGCGATGGCGAGGATTTCGCGCGCCACCTCGGCAAGACCTGGTCGGCCGGCGGCGATGCGGGCAAGCCGCTCGCCGGCCTGCGCATCGGCCTGCCGAACGAGTATTTCGGCGCGGGTCTCGCCGACGACGTGCGCGCGGCGATCGACGCGGCGCTCAAGGCTTACGAAGCGCTCGGCGCGACGCTCGTGCCGGTGTCGCTGCCGAAGACGGAGCTGTCGATTCCCGTCTATTACGTGATCGCGCCCGCCGAGGCGTCGTCGAACCTGTCGCGCTTCGACGGCGTGCGCTACGGCCACCGCGCGGCGGAATACCGCGACCTGCTCGACATGTACAAGAAGTCGCGCGCGCAAGGCTTCGGCCCTGAGGTGAAGCGCCGGATTCTGGTCGGCGCGTACGTGCTGTCGCACGGCTACTACGATGCGTATTACCTGCAGGCGCAGAAGATCCGGCGCATCATCGCTCAGGATTTCCAGGAAGCGTTCAAGTCCTGCGACGTGATCATGGGCCCGGCGTCGCCGACCGTCGCATGGGACATCGGCGCGAAGGGCGACGACCCCGTCCAGATGTATCTCGCGGACATCTACACGCTGTCGGTGAGCCTCGCGGGCCTGCCCGGCATGAGCGTGCCGTGCGGCTTCGGCGCGAACGCGAAGCGTCCGGTCGGTCTGCAGATCATCGGCAACTATTTCGACGAGGCCCGGATGCTGCAGGTGGCCGACGCGTTCCAGCGCGCGACCGACTGGCATAAACAGAAACCGGCAGGAGTGTGAGCATGACCCAGTGGGAAGTCGTTATCGGCGTCGAGACGCACGCGCAGCTGTCGACCGTCTCGAAGATTTTCTCGGGCGCGTCGACGCAGTTCGGCGCGGAACCGAACACGCAGGCTTGCCCGGTCGACCTCGCGCTGCCGGGCGTGCTGCCCGTGCTGAACCGCGGCGCGGTCGAGCGGGCGATCCGCTTCGGCCTCGCGATCGGCGCGACGGTCGCGCCGCGCAGCATCTTCGCGCGGAAGAATTACTTCTACCCGGATCTGCCGAAGGGCTATCAGATCAGCCAGTACGAGATCCCGGTCGTGCAGGGCGGCCAGATCACGATCCAGGTGCCCGCCAACGAAAAGGCCGGCAAGGACGCGTATTCGAAGACGGTCAACCTGACCCGCGCGCATCTGGAAGAAGATGCGGGCAAGTCGCTGCACGAGGACTTCGCGGGGATGACGGGCATCGACCTGAACCGCGCGGGCACGCCGCTGCTCGAAATCGTCACCGAGCCGGAAATGAGGAGCGCGGCTGAAGCGGTCGCGTATGCGAAGGCGCTGCACGGCCTCGTCGTGTGGCTCGGCATTTGCGACGGCAACATGCAGGAAGGGTCGTTTCGCTGCGACGCGAACGTGTCGGTGCGCCCGGTCGGCCAGGAGAAGTTCGGCACGCGCGCCGAGATCAAGAACCTGAACTCGTTCCGCTTCCTCGAGGAAGCGATCAACTTCGAGGTGCGCCGCCAGATCGAGCTGATCGAGGACGGCGGCGAAGTCGTGCAGGAAACGCGCCTGTACGACCCGGACAAGCGCGAGACGCGCTCGATGCGCAGCAAGGAAGACGCGCACGACTACCGCTACTTCCCCGATCCGGACCTGATGCCGCTCGTGATCGGCGCGGACTGGGTCGAGCGCGTGAGGGGCGAGATGCCCGAGCTGCCGGCCGCGATGCAGCAGCGCTTCGTCGAGCAGTACGGCGTGTCCGCCTATGACGCGGGCGTGCTGACGTCGAGCAAGGCGATGGCCGCGTACTTCGAGGCGGTGGTCGCGAAGGCCGGCGCGGCGAACGCGAAGATCGCCGCGAACTGGCTGATGGGCGACGTGTCGTCGCAGTTGAACCGCGACGGCATCGAAATCGATGCGTGCCCGGTGTCGGCCGCGCAGCTCGCGCTCGTGCTGCAGCGGATCGCCGACGGCACGATCTCGAACAAGATCGCGAAGGAAATCTTCGTGACGATCTGGGACGAGAAGGCGGCCGACGAAGGCGCGGCCGACCGCATCATCGACGCGAAGGGCCTGAAGCAGATTTCCGACACGGGCGCGCTCGAGGCGATCATCGACGAGGTGCTCGCCGCGAACGCGAAATCGGTCGAGGAATTCCGCGCGGGCAAGGAAAAGGCGTTCAACGCGCTCGTCGGCCAGGCGATGAAGGCGACGAAGGGCAAGGCGAACCCGCAGCAGGTCAACGAGCTCCTGAAAAAGAAGCTCGGCTGAGCGGGCGGCGCCGGATTGAAGCCGAACTGAAGCAAGCGGGCCGCCGCCGAACCGGCGTTCGGGGCGGCCCGCTCGCGTTTCGCGAAGCGCCGGGCCGCGCTTCGTGCAACACGAAAGGAGGTGCCGATGGCCAAGCAACCGTCGCTTGACGACTACTGCGTGCCGTATCACACGCGCGAAAAAGAAGCCGCCGCATTCGCGCTCGACGCGTTCGATCCGGCCGCGAAGCCGTTTTCGAGCGGGGCGAAGGAAACCGACCGCGAGCGGCTCTCCGCCGTCGCGTTGCAGCTCGACGCGCTGCAGGAGCGCCTGCATACGCAGCGGCACAAGCGGATGCTGCTCGTGCTGCAAGGGATGGACACGAGCGGCAAGGACGGCACCGTGCGCGCGGTGTTCCACGAAGTCGATCCGCTCGGGCTGCGCATCGTGTCGTTCAAGGCGCCGACGTCGGTCGAGCTCGCGCACGATTTCCTGTGGCGCGTCCACGCGCAGGTGCCCGCCGCGGGCGAGCTGACGATCTTCAATCGCAGCCATTACGAGGATGTCCTCGTGCCCCGCGTGACGGGCGCGATCGACAAGGCCGAGTGCGAGCGGCGCTACAAGCAGATCCGGCAGTTCGAGGAGATGCTCGCCGAATCCGGCACGCGGGTCGTCAAATGCTTCCTGCACATCTCGAAGGACGAGCAGCGCGCTCGGCTGCAGGCGCGCATCGACGATCCGAACAAGCACTGGAAGTTCGATATTTCGGATCTCGAAGCGCGCAAGCACTGGGACGCGTATCAGGCCGCGTACCGCGACGCGCTCGTCGCGACGTCGGCCGAGCATGCGCCGTGGTACGTGATTCCGGCCGATTCGAAGACGCATCGCAACGTGATGATCGCCGAGCTGCTGCAGCGCGAGCTGACCGCGATGAAGCTCGAATATCCGCCCGCGAAGCCCGAGCTCGCCGGCATCAGAATCCAATAAACCGCAACGAAATCACTGGACGGAATTCACCATGCTGCGTGTCATCACCGCGAATCTGAACGGCATCCGCTCGGCCGCGAAAAAGGGCTTCTTCGACTGGCTTGGCGAGCAGAACGCGGATTGCGTCTGCGTGCAGGAAATCAAGGTGTCGGCGGACGATCTGCCCGCCGAGTTCGTCGGGCCGCACGGCTTCAGGAGCTACTTCCACCACGCGGAGAAGAAGGGCTATAGCGGCGCGGGCCTTTACTCGCGCCGCGAGCCCGACGACGTGATCATCGGCTACGGCAGCAGCGAGTTCGATTCGGAGGGCCGCTATGTCGAGGCGCGCTTCGGCAAGCTGTCGGTGGTGTCGGTGTACGTGCCGTCCGGTTCGAGCGGCGACGAGCGCCAGCAGGCGAAGTATCGCTTCATGGACGAGTTCATGCCGCACCTCGCCGAGCTGAAGGCGAAGCGCGAAGTGATCCTGTGCGGCGACGTGAACATCGTCCACAAGGAAATCGACATCAAGAACTGGAAGAGCAATCAGAAGAACTCCGGCTGCCTGCCGGAGGAGCGCGCGTGGCTCACGCAGCTGTTCGACGAAGTCGGCTATGTCGACGTGTTCCGCACGCTCGATTCGCGGCCTGAGCAGTACACGTGGTGGAGCAATCGCGGCCAGGCGTACGCGAAGAACGTCGGGTGGCGGATCGATTACCAGATCGCGACGCCGGGCATTGCCGGCACGGCGAAAAGCACGTCGATCTTCCGCGACGTCAAGTTCAGCGATCACGCGCCGCTCACGGTCGATTACGACTACAAGTGACGCGGCGGGCGGTCGCGCCGGCTCGCTTCTGCGAGAGCGGGCCGGGCGATCGTCGCGAGCGGGTGGCGACGACGGAAAGAAAAACGGGCCGCGCGTGCGGCCCGTTTTTTTGCGGCTTGCGTTGCGGTGAGATGGGGGCGATGCTGCACGACGCACGACGCACGACGCACGACGCACGACGCACGACGCACCGCGCCCGGCGTCTCGAACGGCGCGCGACGCGCCGGATCGATTCCGCTACGCGCCGGCGCGCCGGTCGGGCGAGCAGCCGCTCGTCACGCCGCGCGCTTCGGCTTGATCGACCCGATGTCGATCACGAAGCGGTACTTCACGTCGCTCTTCAGCATCCGCTCGTACGCTGCGTTGATCTGCGACATCGGAATCACTTCGATGTCCGACGTGATTCCATGCCGCGCGCAGAAATCGAGCATCTCCTGCGTCTCGGCGATGCCGCCGATCAGCGAGCCCGCGAGGCGGCGGCGCTTGTAGATCAGGTTGAAGACCCGCGGCGACGGATGATCGTGCTCCGGCGCGCCGACGAGCGTCATCGTGCCGTCGCGCTTCAGCAGGTGGAGGAACGGATTCAGATCGTGCTGCGCGGCGACCGTGTTCAAAATGAAGTCGAAGCTGTTCAGATGCGCATTCATCTGCGCTTCGTTCTTCGAAATGACGACTTCGTGCGCGCCGAGCCGCTTGCCGTCCTCGATCTTCGGCGGCGATGTCGTGAACAGCACGACGTGCGCGCCCATCGCGCGCGCGAGCTTCACGCCCATGTGGCCAAGGCCGCCCAGGCCGACGATGCCGACCTTCTTGCCGGGCCCCGCGCCCCACTGGCGCAGCGGCGAATACGTGGTGATCCCCGCGCAGAGGAGCGGCGCCGCGCCCGCCGGATCGAGCGTGTCGGGCACGCGCAGCACGAACGCCTCGTCGACGACGACCTGCGTCGAGTAGCCGCCGTACGTGATGTCGCCCGTCGCGCGGTCGCGGCCGTTGTACGTGCCGACGAAACCGTTCTCGCAATACTGCTCGAGCCCTTCCGCGCAGCTCGGGCACGTGCGGCACGAATCGACGAGGCAGCCGACGCCGACGAGCTCGCCTGCCTTGAAGCGCGTGACCTGCGGGCCGACGGCCGTCACGCGGCCGACGATCTCATGGCCCGGCACCACCGGGTACGTCGTGTTCTTCCATTCGTTGCGGGCCTGGTGGAGATCGGAATGGCAGACGCCGCAGTAGAGGATCTCGATCTGCACGTCGAGATCGCGCAGCGCGCGGCGCTGGAATTCGAACGGCGCGAGCGGCGTCGTGGCGCTCGTTGCCGCGTAAGCGTAAGTCGTGCTCATGAAGGCTCCTGACTCGAAAAGACACGCGCCGCGCGCGGCCGCGGAATGCGGCGGCGCAGCGGCACGGGGCACATCGTAAGCACGGGGGTACGCGCGCGGAATACCTGAAGATCTCGAAGGTTTGCCTATTTCTCTCGAATGCCGGGCAAAGTGCGGAAAAAAGGCTTGTCCGGTGCTAGATTGCAAGCCTGATTCTCTTGCAGTCCGAAGGAAGTCCGATGAGCTTCGAACCCCTTTTCCACGACGGCGGCGCGCATCTGCGGCGTCGCATCCTCGCGCTGTTCGACCGGCTCGCGCCGAACGAAGGCTATACGCACGCCGCGATCGACGGCGTGCGCTTCATTCGCTCGAACCGGCCGGTGCCGCGAATGCCGGTGCTGTACGAGCCGAGCATCGTCGTCGTCTGCCAGGGGCGCAAGCGCGGCTATGTCGGCGAGCAGACCTTCGTCTACGACGCGCAGCAGTATCTGGTGCTGTCGGTGCCGCTGCCGTTCGAATGCGAGACGTTCGCGACGCCGGAGGAGCCGTTCCTCGCGCTGTCGATTCGCATCGATCTCGCGGTGATCGCCGAGCTCGCGATCCTGCTCGACGAGACGCACGGCGCGTCGATCAGCGAGCCGCGCGGCGTTTACTCGACGCCGCTCGACGCGCCGCTCGCGGACGCGGTGCTGCGCCTGCTCGAGACGCTCGCGTCGCCCGCCGACACGCGCGTGCTCGGCCCGGCGATCATGCGCGAGATCGGCTACCGCGTGTTGACGGGCGCGCAAGGCGACGCGATTCGCGCGGCGCTCGCGCAGCAACATCACTTCGGCCGCGTCGCGAAGGCGCTGCGGCGGATTCACGCGGACCTGAGCGGCGAGCTCGACGTGGAGACGCTCGCGAGCGAAGCGGGGATGAGCGTCGCCGTGTTTCATGCGCAGTTCAAGAGCGTGACGGCGAGCTCGCCGATGCAGTACGTGAAGGCGACGCGGCTTCATCATGCGCGGCTGATGATGGTGCAGGACGGATTGAGCGCGGGCGCGGCGGCGGCGCGGGTGGGCTATGCGAGCGCGTCGCAGTTCAGCCGCGAGTTCAAGCGGCTGTTCGGACGCAGCCCGAGCGACGAAGTGCGCTGGGTGCAGGCGGGCGGCCGGCAGCCGATCGCGCTCGAGGCGGGGGAATGACGGAGGGGCGTGACGGGCGGCGCGAACGCGCTGGGGGACTCGCGCAAGCGGCTCGACCAAGGCGGTCTGCCGGCCCGGGCTGCGGGCGCAAACCGCGGAGCCGACCGCGGGCGCGACGCGGTGCGGGAGCGTTCGTGAGGCGCGTTGCCCGGCCTTCGCCGATCAGCCGCGGCCGTTCAACTTTCGCCGTTCAACCTTTGCCGTCTGGCGATTCACCGTTCACCGTTCGGCGATTCATCGCCTAGCGATTTCCCGCCGCGGTGCCGCGCTGCTTCGCGCCGTCCGCGCCCGCGGCGCTCGCGTCGGCATGTTTGTCGAGCGCTTTCTTGTAGAGCGGCATCAGGTCCGCAAGGCGCTTGCGCAGATCGTTGCGGCGTCGCGTATCGTACGGATGCGCGTAGATGAAGCCGCTTTCCTTGTCGGCGCGCGTCGCGACCGCGAGCTTGTCCCACAGCGTGATCGCCGCGCGCGGATCGAAGCCCGCGCGCGCGGCGATGTCGCCGCCGATCACGTCGGCTTCGGTTTCGTCGGTCGGATCGTAGCGGACCGATGCGAAGCGCTCGACGACGCCGAGCGGCGCGGGCAGCGGGTCCGACAGTCCGAAGAGCGGCGGCAGCGGCGTCGCGCCGGTGCCGAGCGACGCGGCCTGCTGCTCGCCGAGGCTCGAGCGTGCGTGCTCGCGCAGCGCGTGCGCGATCTCGTGCGCGAACAGTACGCCGAGTTCGTCGTCGGTGAGGCGCAGCCGGTCGAGCAGCCCGCTGTCGACGAGCACCTTGCCGCCCGGCAGGCAGAACGCGCGAATCGAGCGCGAGCGCAACACCTCGATTTCCCAGCCCCAGCCCTTCACGCGCTCGCTCCACTTGACCGCATACGGTGCGAGCCGCGTGACGATCGCGCGCAGCCGCTTCACGCGCGCGCTGTTCGGCGGCAGCAGGCGGTCGCGCTGCGCGGCGTCTTGCACGGTCTGCCGGTATTCGTTGTCGGTCAGCTGCTCGAGCAGCGGCGATGGAATCAGGCTGCGGAACACGATCGCATTGCCGTAGCGCACCTGCTGATCGCCGAGCCCGTACGGCTGCGGGCTGCCGGCTGCGGGCGCCGCGGCCGGAGCCGCGGGCGTGGCGACGAGCGGCGCGCTCGGCGGCGGCGCGGACGGCGCGCCGTTGTCGGCGACGATGACCGGCTCGGCCATGCACAGCTCGAGCCCGAGCGCCGGGCCGGCTACGCCGAGCGCGACGCCGCCCGCGAACGTGAGCGCGGCGCGGGCGGCGCGCAGCTTAGCCTGCACGGGCGGCCTCGTTGCGGGGCATGCTGCCGTTCCACGGCGCGATCTTGAACAGCAGCAGCATGCCGGGGATGCCGAGCGCCGCGCAGACGAGGAAATAGTCGAACCAGCCGATCTGCGACACGATGAAGCCGCTCGACGCCGACGCGAGCGTGCGCGGCACCGACGCGAGGCTCGTGAACAGCGCGAATTGCGTCGCCGTGTAGCGCGGGTCCGTCGTGCTCGCGATGTACGCGGTGAACGCGGCGAGCGTGAGGCCCGTGGAAAATGTCTCGAAGCCGTAGATGGCCGCCATCAGCACGGCGTCCGGGCCCGCCTTCGCGAGCCACGCGAAGCCGAGCGTCGACACGATCTGCAGGACCCCGAAGATCCACAGCCCGCGCGCGATGCCGATCTTCACGAGCCACACGCCGCCGATGATGCCGCCCGCGAGGCTCGCCCAGAACGCGGTCGTTTTCGCGATCACGCCGATCTGCGTCTTGTTGAAGCCGAGGTCGAGGAAGAACGACGTCGACAGCGTCGTCGCCATCGTGTCGCCGAGCTTGTAGAGGAAGATGAAGCCGAGCACGAGCAGCGCGCCGCGCCAGCCGTCGCGGCCGATGAATTCGCGAAACGGCAGGACCACCGCGTCCGACAGGCTCTTCGGCGGCGCGCCGTGCACGTCGGGTTCGCGCACGACGAGCGTCATCAAGATGCCGGGCAGCATGAACGCGGCCGTGAGCGCGAACACGGCGTCCCACGGCAGGTGATCGGACAGGATCAGCGACAGCGAGCCGGGAATCAGCGCCGCGACCTTGTACGCGTTCACGTGCACCGCGTTGCCCAGGCCCTGCTCGGTATCGCGCAGCAATTCGCGGCGGTATGCGTCGATCACGATATCGGCGCTCGCGCCGAAGAACGCGACGAGCGTCGTCAGCGCGGCGACCGTCCAGATCGATTCGCGCGGCGACACGAAGCCGAGCGCCGCGATCGCAACGGCGACGAGCAACTGCGTGACGAGCATCCAGCCGCGCCGCCGCCCCGGCCGCCAGCCGGGCAGGCGCGGGATGAAGCGGTCCATCAGCGGCGCCCACAGGAACTTCCACGTGTAGGGGAACTGAATGAGCGCGAAGAGGCCGATCTCCTTCAGGTTCACGCCTTCCGAGCGCAGCCAGGCTTGCACCAGGTAGACGAGGGTGAAGAGCGGCAGTCCCGACGTGAAGCCGAGAAAGACGCAGATCAGCATGTGCGTGTTCAGAAACGCGCGCCAGCCCGGGTGGTCCTCGTGGGCGTTGAGGGCGGGCGCGTCGTGCGGTGGTTTGGTCATCGAACTAAATACTAGGGTTGTCTCCGCTTGACGCGGTAGACCGCAAGACTACCACGCCAGTTCACTCCCCATCGAATCGGCTGCCCTTCGTGCAGCACCGCGCGGTCGAGAATCTCGACGCCGACTTCGGGCGCGAGCGCCTCGAAATCCTTGATCGTCAGCACCCGCACGTTCGGTGTGTTGTGCCACTGGTAAGGCAGCGATTTCGATACCGGCATGCGGCCGCGCAGCACCGACAGCCGGTGCGCCCAATAGCCGAAGTTCGGGAACGACACGATGCATTCGCGGCCGACGCGCGCGGTCTCGCGCAAGATCGCGGCCGTCTGGTGGATCGTCTGCAGCGTCTGCGACAGGATCGCGAAATCGAAGCTGTGATCCTCGAAGAGGCGCAGGCCGTCCTCGAGATTCTGCTGGATCACGTTGATGCCGTTCTTCACGCTCGCGAGCACGCCGGCATCGTTGATCTCGACGCCGTAGCCCGATACTTCGAGCTCCTCGGAGAGGAGCGACAGCAGCGACCCGTCGCCGCAGCCGAGATCGAGCACTGTCGAGCGCGGCTCGACCCAGCGCGCGATCGCGCGAAAGTCCGCGCGTGCGGACAGCGTGTTCAGCGCCTGTTGGTTCATGCGCCCACCTCCTCGGCAATTCGTTCGTAATAGGCGCGCACCAGGTTGTGATAGCGCGCGTCGTCGAGCAGGAACGCGTCGTGCCCGTGCGGCGCATCGATCTCCGCGTACGACACCGCGCGCCGGTTGTCGAGCAGCGCCTTCACGATCTCGCGCGAGCGCGCGGGCGCGAAGCGCCAGTCGGTCGTGAAGCCCGCGACGAGATACTTCGCCTTGGTATGCGCGAGCGCCGCCGTCAGGTTGCCGTCGAACGCCTTCGCCGGATCGAAGTAGTCGAGCGCGCGCGTGATGAGCAGGTACGTGTTCGCGTCGAAGTAGTCGGCGAACTTGTCGCCCTGGTAGCGCAGGTACGACTCGACTTCGAACTCGACGTCGAAGTTGAAGTTGTACGCGTCGAGCGCGCCGTCCGAGCGGCGCAGCGCCCGGCCGAATTTCTCGGCCATGTCGTCGTCGGACAGATACGTGATGTGGCCGATCATCCGCGCGACGCGCAGGCCCCGCCGCGGCTTCACGCCATGCGCGTAGTAGTCGCCGCCGTGGAAATCGGGGTCCGACAGGATCGCCGAGCGCGCGACCTCGTTGAACGCGATGTTCTGCGCGGACAGCTTCGGCGTCGACGCGATGTCGATGCAATGCGCGACCCGCTCCGGATACAGGAGGCTCCACGCGAGCGCCTGCATTCCGCCGAGGCTGCCGCCCATCACCGCGGCGAAGCGCTCGATGCCGAACGCGTCGGCGACGCGCGCCTGCGCATGCACCCAGTCCTCGACCGTCACGACCGGAAAGCGCGCGCCGTACGGCGTGCCCGTTGCGGGATCGATGCTCATCGGCCCGGTCGAGCCGAAACACGAGCCGAGATTGTTGACGCCGATCACGAAGAAGCGGGTCGTGTCGAGCGGTTTGCCGGGGCCGACCATGTTGTCCCACCAGCCGGTGTTGCGCGGATCGTCCGCGTAGACGCCCGCGACGTGGTGCGACGCGTTGAGCGCGTGGCAGACGAGCACCGCGTTCGAGCGCGCGGCGTTGAGCTCGCCGTAGGTCTCGACGACGAGCTGATAGTTGCCGAGCACGCTGCCGCTTTGCAGGCGCAGCGGTTCGGCGAAATGCATGGTTTGTGGAGCGACGATGCCGATCGATTCCATTCGTTCCGCCTTATGACTGGGCGGCTAAATGGTTGTCGGGCGTGCGCGGGAAGCGGGGAGCCGGCTGACGACCTCTTTAGCCGCATTTGTACTGAACCGCCGGGACGGAGCCCCGGCCGGTTCGCGCGCCCGCAATCGAGTCAGCAAATCGGCGCGCTTTCCGAGCATCGCCGCGAAGCGACGACAACAACAATCGCGCAAGTATAACGGAAAAACTTCGGCGTCGCGGCGAGGGCGTGCCGAGCGCCAGGCGTTTGGCTTCGGGCGCGGAAGCGCGGTAATGCCCGCCGTTTCCCTCGTGCTCGCCGCGTCCTCCATGTTCTCCATGTTCTCCATGTTCGCGGCGGCTTCGCGCCTGCGCCGCTGCAGCGCTACTGCAGGATCAGCCGCAACTGCGCGTCGGCGTGTTCGCCCGGCGCTTTCGTGAAGCCGCTCTTCGCATAGCGGTGCCAGCGGCCGAGCACATAGCTGACGACGAGGCTCGCGCGCAGCGCCGGATCGTAGTCGTCCGGCAGCGGCACGGAGGGCGGCGGCGCGGCGGCAGCGGCGGCGTCGGCGCGCGCGCTCGCTTCGAGAAGCGCGACGCGCAGGCTCTGCTTGATCGACGCCTCGATCCGCTCGAGCATCTGATTGACGCGCTCGGCGAGGCGCTCGTGCTCGCCGACGAGCGCCTCGCCCGTCAGCACGCGGGTCATGCCGGGATTCTTCGCCGAAAAATTGAGCAGCATCAGCGCGATCGAGCGCGCCTGCAGCACGCCGTTCGGCTCGTTCGCGGCGATCTGGTTGACGAGCCCGAAGAACGTCTCCTCGATGAATTCGATGAGGCCTTCGAACATCTGCGCCTTGCTCGCGAAATGCCGGTAGAGCGCGGCCTCCGACACGTCGAGACGCGCGGCGAGCGCCGCGGTCGTGATCTTCTCGCTCTTCGGCGATTCGAGCATCGACGCGAGCGTCTGCAGAATGTGCACGCGACGCTCGCCCGGCTTCAGGCGCACGCGGGTGCGGGAGGCGGGGTTGCGTTCGTCTTCCGCCGCTGCGGTTACTGCCGGGTCCTGCGGGTGAGTCGGCTGCATTTTCGTCGCCCCGATCGAGTGCCCAATCGCAGCGATTTTAGCGAACCAATGCGACGATCGACATAGTGCGGCCGCCCGTAGCTTGGCAGATGACCGGGCAGGTGCCCCGTGATCCAGACCGTTCGGATGCCGAGCCGCTTGTAGCGCTTCAGGTGGCCGCGCGTATCCTCGACGAGGATCGCGTCGGACAGGCGCACGTGCGCGGCGCGCATCGCCCGGCGCAGCATCGTCGCGTCGGGCTTCGCGCGCCACGCGCGGCGGTCGCGCATGTGCTCGATCGCGATCACGCGCTCGAACAGGCGCTCGATCCTCAGCTCGCGCAGCACCGCGCGCGCGTACGCCTCGGGCGCGTTCGTCAGCACGATCTTGCGGCCGGGCAGCGCCGCGACGAGCCGCGCGAGCCCGCGCTCGGCGCGCACCATCGACGGCAGGTCGGCGAACGTGTGGACGACCTTCAGGAAATCGTGCGGATCGATCGAATGATGGCGCGCGAGGCCGAGGAGCGCCGCGCCGTAGCGGCGCGAGTAGTAGGTGCGCAGGTGATCGGCGTGCGCGCGCTCGACTTTCAGCGTGTCGGCGATGTATTGCGTCATCGCCTGGTTGATCACCGGGAAGATCGCGTGCGACGCGTGATGCAGCGTGTTGTCGAGATCGAAGAGCCAGACGGGGCTGCCCGCGTGCGGACGGGCGCGCCGCGCGCGACGGCGTCCGGGCGTCTGCTCGCCGGCTGGCGGCAAGGCCGCGCGGGGTGGCTGACGGCGCGCGCTCAATGCGAGCGGATCATCGTGCCGAACGGCTGCTCGGTCAGGATCTCGAGCAGCACCGAGTGCTCGATGCGGCCGTCGACGATGTGAACCGACTTCACGCCGCTCTTCGCCGCGTCGAGCGCGGACGAGATCTTCGGCAGCATGCCGCCCGAAATCGTGCCGTCTTCGAAGAGGGCGTCGATCTCGCGCGCGGACAGGTCGGTCAGCAGGTTGCCTTCCTTGTCCATCACGCCGGGGATGTTCGTCATCATCACGAGCTTCTCGGCGTTCAGCACGGTCGCGAGCTTGCCGGCGACGAGGTCGGCGTTGATGTTGTACGACAGGCCGTCCTCGCCGAAGCCGATCGGCGAGATCACCGGGATGAACGCGTCGTCCTGCAGCGCCCTCACGACGGCCGGGTTGATCGCCTCGACCTCGCCGACCTGGCCGATATCGACGTACTCGCCCGGGTTGTCGCGGTCCGGCATCATCAGCTTGCGCGCGTGGATGAGGCCGCCGTCCTTGCCCGTCAGGCCGACCGCATGGCCGCCGAAGTGGTTGATCAGCGTGACGATGTCCTGCTGCACCTCGCCGCCCAGCACCCATTCGACGACTTCCATCGTCTCTTCGTCGGTGACGCGCATCCCCTGAATGAACGTGCCCTGCTTGCCGATCTTCTTGAGCGCCTGGTCGATCTGCGGGCCGCCGCCGTGCACGATCACCGGATTGATGCCGACGAGCTTGAGCAGGATCACGTCGCGCGCGAAGCCTTGCTTGAGCCGCTCTTCCGTCATCGCGTTGCCGCCGTATTTGATCACCACGGTCTTGCCGTGGTAGCGGCGAATGTACGGCAGCGCTTCGGCGAGAATTTCGGCTTTCAGGACGGGGGAGATCTGCGAGAGGTCGATCGGCTCGGACATGGCGGCGGCTCTGGTGCGAAACGGTTGAAACAGGCGGAATTGTACAGGAGTGGCGCACCGCAGCATGGGGTTTTTGGCCGTTCGGACAATGGGCGGCGCGGGTGCCGCAAGCATGCGCCGTCGCCGGAAAAGTGACGTTTTCCTGCGCGATCCGCATGCAAATTCCGCGCGCGGCGCTTATGCTTGGCACGTGGTGCTCGGCTGCCCGCCGCGAGGCGGTGGCCGGGCAGCCGCCTCGCGGCGGCGGACCGGCTGTGCCGGCCGCCGGCGCTCGCTTTTTGTCCCTTTCTGCCCTTTCCGGCTTGACCCGGCCTATTCGAGATGACCGAGCCCGCCGCTACGTCCGGCCTGATCAGCAAGCGTTGCCCGCGCTGCGGCAGCGCGTTCGACTGCGGCGCCCGCACGCGTCCGTTCACCTGCTGGTGCGCGGCGATGCCGAGCCTGCCGCCCGGCGCGCAGCCCGCGACGGGCGCGCGCTGCCTGTGCCCGGAATGTCTCGCCGACGAGATCGCCCGGCGCGTCGCCGCGGGCGCGGGGAGCGCGGGGGCCGGCCGGCCCGAGCGCGAAGACTGAGAAGGTAAACTGCGCGGATGCAACGAATCACCACCACCGGACGCGTCAACCTGAGCCATCTGTTCTGGCTGCGCAATCTCGCGATCATCGGCCAACTCGTTACGATCGCCGTTGTACAGACCTATTTCGGCGTCCATTTGCCGTTGCCGGCGATGCTGATGGTAATCGCGCTCGAAATCGTCTTCAACGCGCTGACGTGGGTGCGCGTGCTGCGTGCGCGGCCCGAGACCAATTTCGAGCTGCTCGGCCAGCTATGGGTCGACCTGGGCGCGTTGTCGGCGCTCCTGTTCCTGTCCGGCGGGACGACGAACCCGTTCGTGTCGCTGTATTTGCCGTCACTCGCGATCGCGGCCGCGGTGCTGCCGTGGCACCTGATGATCTGGCTCGCGGCGTTCGCGGTCGCGTGCTATCTCGCGCTCGGCTTCGATTCGGTGCCGCTCAACCTGGATAATCCCGCGAATCTGTTCGATTATTTCCGGGCGGGCATGTGGGTGAACTTCATGGTGAGCGTCGGGCTCATCGCGTGGTTCGTCGCGCGGATGTCGAGCGCGCTGCGCCAGCGCGACGCGGCGCTCGGCGAGGCGCAGCAGGCGCTGCTGCGCGACGAGCGCGCGGTCGCGCTCGGCGTGCAGGCGGCCACGGTCGCGCACGAGATGGGCACGCCGCTGTCGACGATCGCGATGCTGACCGAGGAGCTGCGCGAGGCCGCCCGCACGGATGCGGGGCTCGCGCGCTACGATGCGGACCTGAAGGTGCTCGAGGAGCAGATGTCGCAATGCACGTCGGCGCTCGCGCGCCTCAGGAGCCGCGCGTCGGAGCGGCCGAGCAGCGAGCCGGTCGGCGAATGGCTCGACACGTTCGTCGAGCACTGGCGGCTGCGCCATCCGCACGTGCTGTTCGAGCAGTTGGGGCCGCAGCCCGCGGGCGTCGCGCTCGACGATACGGTCGCGGTCGGCCAGATCCTGACCATCCTGCTCGACAATGCCGCGCGCGCGAGCCGCGATCGCGTTACGCTGGCGGCAACGATCGCGCATGACGGCGCACGCGACGAAATCGAGTTCGAAGTCTGCGACAACGGGCCGGGCATCCCGGCCGCGTTGCGCGACGCGCTCGGCGCGGCGCCCGTCGACAGCACGCAGGGCGGCCACGGGGTTGGCCTGTATCTGGCGTTCAGCGCGGCGGCGCGCCTCAGCGGCTCGATCGAGCTCGCCGACGCGCAGCCGCGAGGCACGCGGGCGATCCTGCGGCTGCCGGTCGCGCGCCAGGTGGCGGCCGAGATGGCGAACGGTAACGGATAGACAAGACGGAGTGATGCAAATGAGCGACAAGAATTTCCTCGTGATCGACGACAACGAAGTGTTTGCCGGCACGCTGGCGCGCGGGCTCGAGCGCCGCGGCTACACGGTGCGGCAGGCGCACAACAAGGACGAGGCGCTCAAGCTCGCGGGCGCCGAGAAATTCCAGTTCATCACGGTCGATCTGCACCTCGGCGACGATTCGGGCCTGAGCCTCATCGCGCCGCTGTGCGATCTGCAG
This sequence comes from Burkholderia sp. MSMB1498, assembly GCF_001526245.1. Lineage (NCBI taxonomy): Bacteria > Pseudomonadati > Pseudomonadota > Betaproteobacteria > Burkholderiales > Burkholderiaceae > Burkholderia > Burkholderia sp. MSMB1498. The sequence goes on along the minus strand of NZ_LOYJ01000080.1, from coordinate 69,624 downwards.
CCCGACGCGCGAATCCTCGTGCTGACGGGCTACGCGAGCATCGCGACCGCGGTGCAGGCGGTGAAGGACGGCGCGGACAACTATCTCGCGAAGCCGGCGAACGTCGAATCGATCCTCGCCGCACTGCAGACGAACGCGAGCGAAGTGCAGGCCGAAGAGGCGCTCGAGAATCCGGTCGTGCTGTCGGTCGACCGGCTCGAATGGGAGCATATCCAGCGCGTGCTCGCGGAGAACAACAACAACATCTCGGCGACCGCGCGCGCACTCAACATGCACCGCCGCACGCTGCAGCGCAAGCTCGCGAAGAAGCCGGTGCGGCAGTAAGAGCGGGGCGCGCGCCGCGGACGCCGGGCGTCGCACGGCGCTTGCACCGCGCGTTGCGGTGGCGGCGAGGCGCGCCGGGCAATCGGCTTGGCAGTCGGCTGGTAGTCGGTCGGCGGTCGGCATGCAATCGGCCGGCGGTCGGTCCGTGGTCGGTCCGTGGTCGGCGAGGCCGGCTTCGAGCGATCGACGCGAAAGATTCGCAGCCGGCGGCGGGCGATAGATGCCGAGCCGCAAGCGGCCGAGATCGATGCCGCGCCGCGCGCCGAAACGAAAAACGGGCAGCCCCGCAAGGGACCGCCCGTTTTTTTCGGTCGGCAAAGCCGCTTCGCGTTACAGCACGTAGCGCGACAGATCCTCGTCCTTCGACACCTCGCCGAGCGCACGGTCGACGTACGCCGCATCGATCGTCACGCTCTGGCCGGCGTGGTTGCCCGCCGCGAACGACACTTCCTCGAGCAGCTTCTCGATCACCGTGTACAGGCGCCGCGCGCCGATGTTCTCGGTCTTCTCGTTGACCGCGTATGCGATCTCGGCGAGCCGGCGGATGCCGTCGTCGGCGAACTCGAGCTTGACGTCCTCGGTCGCGAGGAGCGCCTGATACTGCTTGACGAGGCTTGCGTCGGTCGCGACGAGAATCGCTTCGAAATCCTTCACCGACAGCGATTCGAGCTCGACGCGGATCGGGAAGCGCCCTTGCAGCTCGGGGATCAAGTCGCTCGGCTTCGCGAGATGGAACGCGCCGCTCGCGATGAACAGGATGTGATCGGTCTTCACCATCCCGTACTTCGTGTTGATCGTCGTGCCCTCGACGAGCGGCAGCAGATCGCGCTGCACGCCCTGCCGCGACACCTCGCCGCCGCCGCCTTCGTGGTTTCTCGACGTGATCTTGTCGATCTCGTCGAGGAACACGATGCCGTTCTGCTCGACGTTCTGCACGGCCTTCGTCTTCACTTCCTCGTCGTTGAGCATCTTCGCCGCTTCCTCGTCGGTGAGCAGCTTCAGCGCTTCCTTGATCTTCACCTTGCGGCGCTGCTTCTTGCCGCCGCCCAGGTTCGAGAACATCGAGCGGATCTGCTCGGTCATCTCTTCCATGCCCGGCGGCGCCATGATGTCCATGCCGACGCTCGGCTGCTCGATGTCGAGCTCGATTTCCTTGTCGTCGAGCTGGCCTTCGCGCAGGCGCTTGCGGAACGTCTGGCGGGTTGCGTTGTTGTCGTCGTTCGCGTGCTCGGCGTTCGCGCCGAAGCCGACCGCTCGCGGCTGCGGCAGCAGGGTGTCGAGGATGCGGTCCTCGGCCTGGTCGGTCGCCTTGCTGCGCACCTTGCGCATCTCCGCTTCGCGCGTCTGCTTGACCGAGATCTCGATCAGATCGCGCACGATGCTGTCGACGTCGCGGCCGACATAGCCGACTTCGGTGAACTTCGTCGCTTCGATCTTGATGAACGGCGCGTCGGCGAGCTTCGCGAGGCGGCGCGCGATCTCGGTCTTGCCGACGCCCGTCGGCCCGATCATCAGAATGTTCTTCGGCGTGATTTCCTGGCGCAGCGGCTCGGCGACCTGCTGGCGGCGCCAGCGGTTGCGCAGCGCGACCGCGACGGCCTTCTTCGCGTTGTCCTGGCCGATGATGTGCTTGTCGAGTTCCGAGACGATCTCGGCAGGGGTCATGGTGCTCATTGCTTCGTCCTTACTCGATAGTCTCGATGACGCGATTGTGGTTCGTGTAGATGCACATGTCGCCCGCGATCTCGAGCGATTTTTCGACGATCTCGCGCGGGGACAGATCGGTGTTCTCCGCGAGCGCGCGCGCGGCGGCCTGCGCGTAGGCGCCGCCCGAGCCGATCGCGCAGATCCCGCCTTCCGGGTCGAGCACGTCGCCGTTGCCGGTGATGACGAGCGTCGTGCTCGCATCGGCCGCGATCAGCATCGCTTCGAGGCGGCGCAACATGCGGTCGGTGCGCCAGTCCTTCGCGAGCTCGACGGCGGCGCGCGTCAGGTTGCCCTGGTGCTTTTCGAGCTTTGCCTCGAAGCGGTCGAGGAGCGAGAAGGCGTCGGCCGTGCCGCCCGCGAAGCCGATGAGCACCTGGTTGTTGTAGATGCGGCGCACCTTGCGCGCACCGCCCTTCATCACGATATTGCCGAGCGTGACCTGGCCGTCGCCGCCGAGCGCGACCTTGTCGCCGCGCCGCACGGAGACGATCGTGGTGCCGTGAAATTGCTCCATCTGTAATCCTCGAGAAAGACGGGGGATGCGGGGCGCGCGGGCGCCGCCGCGTGATGCGGCGCGCGCAAGCCGTGGCGTGGCCTGCCGGCTCGACGCGCATGGACTTCATTTTAGGGCGGGCGCCGCGATATCAAGAGCGGCGTGCGTCGAGCGCCGTCGCGAGGGGGAAGCGGGCGGCAGCGGAAAAACAAAAGCGCGCGGCAGGCCGCGCGCTTTGTGCAAAGCGTGTGAGGCGCGGAAGGCGGGCCGCGCCGGGAAGGTCAGTCGCCGAACAGCTTCTGACGCAGCTCGCGGCGCTCTTGCGCCTCGAGCGACAGCGTGGCCGTCGGACGCGCGAGCAGACGCGGAATGCCGATCGGCTCGCCCGTCTCTTCGCACCAGCCGTATTCGCCCGATTCGATGCGGGCGAGCGACTGCTGGACCTTCTTGAGAAGCTTGCGTTCGCGGTCGCGCGTGCGCAGTTCGAGCGCGTGCTCTTCCTCGATCGTCGCGCGATCGGCGGGGTCCGGCACGATCACCGTTTCGCGCAGATTCTCGGTCGTCTGGCCCGCATTGCGGAGAATTTCCGCCTGCAATTGTTCGAGCCGATTTTTGAAGAAGGCGAGCTGATCCTCATTCATGTAATCCTTGTCGCTCATCTTCAGGATTTCGGCTTCGGTCAAGAGTTTCTTCGTCATCTGCTTGCTTCTTCAATGTGCGGCGAATCTGTAGATATTGCCCGCACTTTGGGATTACCCGCAACAGCCCTTGCAATTGTTTGCCATTCGCTGCGGCGGGGCCGAAAGCCTCCGGATACCGGGCCCATTTCGTTCAGGACTCCCCTTGGGAGGACCGGATTGCGCGCGACCGGCGGGCGGCCATCCCCGGCGCTCCACCGAGCCGCCCACGCTCATGCAAGGATCGGGCCTGCCGCCGCCCTTCTCTCTCCAGCGGGCAGGTATTGTAACTGAATCGCAAGTCCTCGCCGTATCGGGTCGATCCCCTGCCGGTCAAGCGGTATCCTGAAAATATAACCCGCAAATCAGGAAAAAGCGATGACGACTGCACGCCGGCGAGCGGGCGGCGCGGCGGTCTTCGCCGCGGGTGCGGGACGCGACGCGCGCGGGCTCGGCAGCGGCGTGCGATCGGACGGCGAGTGTCGGGTGGGGCGACGGTGAGCGGTGAGCGGTGAGCGCGCGGGGCCGCGTCGCCGTCGCCCCGCGCGCAATCGCGCCGGCGCGCCCGGACCGAGCCGCGCGCCGGCCGCGCGTGGGCGCGTTACGCGAGGCAGGCGTCGAGGCCGTCGGTGATGAGGTCGCGCGGCAGGTCGACGCCGATGAACACCATCTTGTTGGTCTTCTTCTCGGCCGGCAGCCACTTCGCGGCGAGATCGCTGCCCATCATCTGGTGCACGCCCTGGAACACGACCTTGCGGTCAACGCCCTTCATGTACAGCACGCCCTTGTAGCGCAGCATCCGCTCGCCATAGATCTGCAAGATCCCGCCGAGGAAGTCCTCGAGCTTGTTCGGATCGAACGGGCGATCGTTGCGGTACACGAACGACTTGATCTTGTCGTCGTGGTGCGCATGGTGATGATCCTGATGGCCGTGCTCGTGATCGTGCTCGCAATGGCCGTGATCGTGGTCGCAATGCGCGTGATCGTGGTCGTGATCGTGGTGATGCGCGTGCTCGTGCTCGTCTTCCGCCAGGAAGTCCGGATCGATCTCGAGCTTCGCGTTCAGGTTGAAGCCGCGCAGGTCGAAGATCTCCTTGATGTCCGCGTCGCCGAAGTTCACGACCTTGATCGCCGCCCTCGGGTTCATGTGCAGCAGGCGGTGCTTAAGCTCCGAGGCCGTCTCGTCGTCGACGAGGTCCGCCTTCGTGATGAAGAGGCGATCGGCGAAACCGACCTGGCGCTGCACGACTTCGTGCTCGTCGAGCTGCATGTCGGCGTGCTTCGCGTCGACGAGCGTGATGACCGCGTCGAGCAGGAATTCGTCGGCGATCTCGCTGTCGATGAAGAACGTCTGCGCGACGGGGCCCGGGTTCGCGAGGCCCGTCGTCTCGATCACCACGCGGTCGAAGTCGAACTTGCCGTCGCGCTTCTTCGCGGCGAGGTCGGCGAGCGCGCGCGCGAGGTCGCCGCGGATCGTGCAGCAGATGCAGCCGTTGCTCATCTGGATGATCTGCTCGTTCGAATCCTGGACGAGGATCTCGTTGTCGATGTTCTCCTCGCCGAACTCGTTTTCGATCACGGCGATTTTCATGCCGTGCTGTTCGTTCAGGATGCGCTTGAGCAGCGTCGTCTTGCCGCTGCCGAGGAAGCCGGTGAGGATGGTGACGGGAATGGCCATGTCGTCGGTCGCCTGTGGTTCGTGAAACGGGGTCAAAACAGTGGGAAAACAGCGCGCCCGGCAACTTCCCGGGCGCTCGATCACTTATTGAAACATATCTGTCAAGCCCCCGCTGCCGGCCGGATGGCCGGCGCGGCGCGGGCGCGCACTGCGCCGCCCGTTCAGATCGGGGCGATCACGCGATTTGCAACAGCAGGCCCTTCAGATATTCCCCTTCGGGGAACGCGGTCAGAAGCGGATGGTCGACGCCCGCGCCGAGCCGCTTCAGGATGCGCGCGTCGACCTTCGCGTCGGCCGCCGCGTCCGCGACGATCTTCTGAAACAGCTCCATGTCGATCGCGCCCGAGCACGAATAGGTGAACAGCAGGCCGCCCGGGCGCAGCAGCTTGAAGCCGCTCAGGTTGATGTCCTTGTACGCGCGCGCGGCGCGCTCGACGCTGTCGCGCGTCGGCGCGAACTTCGGCGGGTCGAGCACGACGAGGTCGAAGCGCTCGCCTTCGTCGACGAGGCGGCGCAGCGTCTTGAATGCGTCGGCGTCGAGCCACTCGGCGCGCGCGGCGTCGAAGCCGTTCGCGGCGACGTTGCGCTGCGCGAGCGCGAGCGCGTCGCCCGACGAGTCGATCGACACGACCCGCTTCGCGCCGCCCTTGAGCGCCGCGAGCGAGAAGCCGCCCGTGTAGCAGAAGCAGTTCAGCACGTCGCGCTCGCGCGCGTACTGCGCGACGAGCGCGCGGTTGTCGCGCTGATCGACATAGAAGCCCGTCTTGTGGCCGTTGCGGACGTCGACGTGGTACAGCACGCCGTTCTCGTTCGCGATCAGCGTGTCGGGCGGCGGATCGCCCGCGAGCACGCCCGTCGTCTGCTCGAGGCCTTCCTTTTCGCGGATCGACACGTCCGAGCGCTCGTAGACGTTCGGGCAGCCGGTCGCGGCGACGAGCGCCGCGACGATCGCGCCCTTCCAGTGCTCGACGCCCGCCGCCATGAACTGGCAGACGAGCTGGCCGCGGCCCGCGCCCTCGCCGGAGGCCGGCGGCTCCGCTGCGTGGGCGGCAGCGCGTTGCGCGGGAACCTGCGCGGCGACGTAGTAATCGACGACGAGCCCCGGCAGCCCGTCCGCCTCGCCGAACACGAGCCGCACCGCGCCCGTGCCGGCGATCATCGTGTTGCGATGCGCAACCGCGCGCTGCACGCGCCGCTTGAAGAACGCATGGTCGATCGGCTCGTTCTCGTCGAAGCTCCACACGCGCAGCCGGATCTGCGAATGCGGGCTGTACGCGGCGCGCGCGAGGAAGCGGCCGTCGTGCGAGCGCACGACGACGGTCGCGCCGGGCGCGGGCTTGCCGTCGACGCGGTCGATCGCATTCGCGTAGATCCACGGATGGCGGCGCAGCAGGGATTTGTCTTTCGACGGCTTGAGCGTAACGGTATGCATGTCGGGATCGAAAAAGCCGCGTCGGACGCGGCGAAGGGTGATTCGGTGAGCGCGGCGGCGCGCGTCAGTCGCGCTTCTTCGCGCGCGGATGCGCGCTGTCGTAAATCTTCGCCAGATGCTGGAAGTCGAGCGACGTATAGACCTGCGTCGCCGAGATGCTCGCGTGGCCGAGCAGCTCCTGCACCGCGCGCAGGTCGCCGCTCGATTGCAGCACGTGCGTCGCGAACGAGTGGCGCAGCACGTGCGGATGGACGTTCGCCGGAATGCCCGCCGCGAGCGCCGCGCGCTTCACGCGCTCGCGCACGACGCCGGGCGACATCCGGTTGCCGCGCACCGACAGGAAAAGCGGGCGCGGATCGTGTTTCACGAACTCGCCGCGCACCGCGAGCCATGCGTTCAGCGCGTCGATCGCCTTGCGGCCGACGGGCACCTTGCGCTCCTTGCCGCCCTTGCCGTGCACGGTGACTTCCGCTTCGGCGAGGTCGAGCCAGCCTTCGGAGCGATAGTCGCCGTCCTTCGCGTATTCGATGTCCAGACCGATCAGCTCGGCGAGCCGCAGCCCGGACGAATAGAACAGCTCGAGGATCGCGTGGTCGCGCAGGCTCTCGGCGGTGCCGGCCGTCGGCGCGTCCATCAGCGCGGCCGCATCGTCGACGGACAGCGCCTTCGGCAGCGTCTTCGCGCGCTTCGGCGCGCGGACCGCCGCGACCGGATTCGCGTTCATCTCGACGTGCTGCGCGAACCAGCGGTAGAACGCGCGCCACGCGGACAGCCGGTGCGAGATCGAGCGCGCGGACAGGCCGCCCGCATGCGCGCGCACGACCGCGCCGCGCATGTCGACGGCCGTCAGGCTTTCGAGCGGGCGGCCGTTCGCGAGTTTCTTCAGCTCGTCGAGCTCGTGTGCGTACGCGCGCAGCGTGTGGTCCGACAGCTTCCTGACGTGCCGCAGGTTCGACAGGTAATCGGCGGTCGGGTCGGCGATCATGGCGCGTGTCGGGCGGGCGAGTGGCGATGCGCGCTGCGCGGCCGTCAGTGCGGCAGGAGGCGCGTGAGCGCCGCGCCGGCGAGCGCGCCGATCTGCGTGAGGAAATCGGTGCCCATGCCGTCGTGGAAGCGGCGCGGATCGGGCGAGCCCAGCACGAGGAGGCCGAACGCGCTCGCGCCCTCGCCCGCGGCGGGCGTGCGCAGCGCGATCAGCGCGACCGATTCGGCGGCGCCGCTCGCGGCGGGCGCTTCGCCGTCGCCCGCGGCCGGCGCGGGGGCGACGGGCGCGAGCCACTGCGCGGCCTCGAAGCCGGTGTTCGCGCCGCAATATGGGGTCGCCAGACTGTTCGTGAACAGGCGCACTTCCTCGCCGGCGTTGCGCGCGAAATCGGCTTGCGCATAGGTGTCGGCGACGTCCCAGAGCCTGAGCGCCGTCTGCGGGACGTCGAACACGTCGGCCAGGCCGCTCGCGATCGCGCGCGGCAGCGCGTACGGATCGCGCTCGGCGATCACGCGCGCGGTCCAGCGGTTGAACTTCGCGGCAAGCCCGTCGTTCTCGTGGCCATAGCGCAGCAGCTCGGCGAGCCGGCGTTCGAGATGCTTGTTCTTGTCGCGCAGCATCTCCATCTGCCGCTCCTGTAGCGACACCGCGGCCTTGCCGTGCGGATTCGCGAGCTTGATCGTCGCGAGCAGCTCCGCGTGCTTGGCGAAGAATTCGGGATTGGCGAGCAGGTAGTCGGCGACTTCGCGATCGTTCATGGCGCTTCGTTGGGCTTCGGCAAATGAAAGGTCAGACAACAGGAGATCGGACGGGCAGGTCGATCACGCCTTCGAAGACGGTCGTCGCGGGGCCGGCCATCAACAGCGGCGCGCTTTCGTCGCGCACGCCGTCCCACGAAATCGTCAGCGTGCCGCCATGCGTATGGACCGTGACGGGCGAATCGAGTTGCCCGCGCCGGATGCCCGCCGCGACCGCCGCGCACGCGCCCGTGCCGCACGCGAGCGTCTCGCCCGCGCCGCGCTCGTAGACGCGCAGCTTCACTTCGCGGCGCGACACGATCTGCATGAAGCCCGCGTTCACGCGTTGCGCAAAGCGCGGATGGCGCTCGATCGCGGGGCCGTCGACGCCGACCGGGAACGCCTCGGCGTCGTCGACGATCTGCACCGCGTGCGGATTGCCCATCGACACGACCGAGATCCAGCGCGTCGCACCGTTCACGGGCAGCGGCCAGAGCGTGTCGGCGCCTTCGCGGCGGCCGTCGAGGCCGCTTGCGTCGAACGGCACGCGGGCCGGTTCGAACACGGGCGCGCCCATGTCGACGACGACCTCGCCGTTGGCCTGCATCGTCAACGTGATCACGCCGTGCTTCACTTCGACGCGCACGCTCGCCTTGTCGGTGAGTCCGTGGTCGCGGACGAACTTGACGAAGCAGCGCGCGCCGTTGCCGCAGTGCTCGACCTCGCCGCCGTCGCAATTGAAGATCCGATACTTGAAGTCGGCGCCTTCGACGGTGGGCTTTTCGACGAGCAGCAGTTGATCGGCGCCGATCCCGAAGTGGCGGTCGGCGAGCGCGCGCACCTGCGCGTCGGAGAGCGGGGGCAGCGCGCGGGTGTAGCCGTCGAGCACGACGAAGTCGTTGCCCGCGCCGTGCATCTTGGTGAACGAGAGTTTCATGGGCGCTATTGTATGCCGGGGGTACGCCGCGGCGGCGGAGTCAATAGAAGCCCGGCTCGCCGGGCGGGCGCGTCTTGAAGCGCTTGTGCACCCAGTAGTACTGCTCGGGCATGAGCGGAATCTGCTCCTCGAGGAACGCGTTCATCCGGCGCGCGTCGAGATCGTCGTCGCCCGTCGGATAATTTTCCCAAGGTTTGAAGACTTTCAGCCGATAACCCTGGTAATTGGGCAGCACTTCGCCGATGAACGGCACCACCTGCGCATGGCCCGTCTTCGCGAGCCGGCCGACCGCGGTCAGCGTGCACGCGGGCACGCCGAAGAACGGCACGAACGTCGAGTTGCGCAGGCCGTAGTCCATGTCGGCGCCGAGCATCACCGGCTTGCGGTCGCGCAGCCAGCGCAGCACGACGCGCGCGCTGTCGGCGCGGCTCGCCAGCTCCGCGCCGAAGCGGCTGCGGCCGGCCTTGGCCGCAGCCTCGATCTGCGGGTTCTTCATCGGCGTGTAGAGTGAGCCGCACATGCGGCCGAGCGCGAGATTGATCGCCATCGAGCCGGCTTCGATGCCGACGAAGTGGAAGCCGAGCAACAGCGTCGGCGGCATGTCGGGGTCGCTGAGATCGATCTCGCTGTCGACTGTGAACAGCTTGCGGTAGGTCTCTTCCGACGCGAACCATTGATAGCTGCGTTCGACGTAGCTGCGGATCGCGTGCCGGAAGTGCAGGCCGGCCACCTCCTCGCGGCGAGCGTCGCTCCAATTCGGGAAGCAAAGTTTCAAATTGATGTGTACGATGCGCTTTCGCCGGCTGGGGATTCGATAGAGCAGCCAGCCAAGGCCGTCGCCCAGGCGCGCGGTCAAGCCGTAGGGCAGGATCGCGAGGAATTTGAGAAACGCGACGGCGAGCTGTGTGCCGAGACGGCCTAGCATGCGAATCCTCCGTCGATCCGGACGGCCGGCGCGATGAAAGCAGGGTTGAAGGACAGCGGAAGGAGCAGCACGATCGACGCTCTGTAACAATTCGAGAAAGCCGCTATAATACGGGCTTCGCCGAGTTAACTGACAACTTGCGGGGCGAAGCCGGCGGGCGCTATGAGCGCTCACGGTGCAGGAAATCCGCTAAAGCGTCGCCGCTTCGGGCCTCTGGAAGCTGGCTACGTGAACTTCAACCGTAACCACAACAGGAGCCTGAGAACGTGGCAAACGATTATCTCTTTACGTCCGAATCCGTATCCGAAGGCCATCCGGACAAGGTCGCGGACCAAATCTCCGACGCGATCCTCGACGCCATCCTCGCGCAGGACAAGTACTCCCGTGTCGCAGCCGAGACGCTGTGCAACACCGGCCTCGTCGTGCTGGCCGGTGAAATCACCACGACCGCGAACATCGACTACATCCAGATCGCACGCGACACGATCAAGCGCATCGGCTACGACAACACCGATTACGGCATCGACTACCGCGGCTGCGCGGTGCTCGTCGCGTACGACAAGCAATCGCCCGACATCGCGCAGGGCGTCGACCGCGCGCATGACGACAACCTCGATCAAGGCGCCGGCGACCAGGGCCTGATGTTCGGCTACGCGTGCGACGAAACGCCCGAGCTGATGCCGCTGCCGATCCACCTGTCGCACCGCCTCGTCGAGCGCCAGGCAAACCTGCGCCGCGACGGCCGCCTGCCGTGGCTGCGTCCGGACGCGAAGTCGCAGGTGACGGTTCGCTATGTCGACGGCAAGCCGCACTCGATCGATACCGTCGTGCTGTCGACGCAGCACGCGCCGGACATCGAACTGCCCGCGCTGCGCGAAGCGGTGATCGAGGAGATCATCAAGCCGACGCTGCCCGCCGACCTGATCAAGGGCGACATCAAGTTCCTCGTGAACCCGACCGGCCGCTTCGTGATCGGCGGGCCGCAAGGCGATTGCGGGCTGACGGGCCGCAAGATCATCGTCGACACGTACGGCGGCGCAGCGCCGCACGGCGGCGGCGCGTTCTCGGGCAAGGACCCGTCGAAGGTCGACCGCTCGGCCGCTTACGCGGGCCGCTACGTCGCGAAGAACATCGTCGCCGCGGGCCTCGCGTCGCGCGCGCTGATCCAGGTGTCGTACGCGATCGGCGTGGCAGAGCCGACCTCGGTGATGGTCAACACGTTCGGCACGGGCCGCGTGTCTGACGAGACGATCACGAAGCTCGTGCGCGAGCATTTCGATCTGCGTCCGAAGGGCATCATCCAGATGCTCGACCTGCTGCGTCCGATCTACGAGAAGACCGCCGCCTACGGCCACTTCGGCCGCGAAGAGCCGGAGTTCTCGTGGGAAGCCGCCGACAAGGCGCTCGCGCTCGCCGAAGCGGCTGGCGTCGAGCCGGCCGTGCAGGTCGCCTGACGCAACGCACGTTCCCGGCGGCAAACGAAAACCCCGGCCTTGGCCGGGGTTTTTTATTTCGGTTCTGCATCGGCTTCGCGCGCGTTGCGCGCCGGTGCCGTTCGCGTTCGCCGGGCATGCACGATGCGCGCGCGGGCGCGGCGAATTGCCGCGCGCGTGTCGCGCTCAGCGCGCGGCGAACACGAACCAGCCGGTGCTCGCCGCGAGGCGGCGCGGCCGGTTGATCCGGCGCGGCGCGGCGCTTGCGCGATGCAGCGACGGCGCGCGCAGCCGCAGCGACGGCTTTTGCAGCAGCGAGCGCAGCGCGATGCGCCGCGCCGCAGCATGGGCGCTCATCAGCGACAGGAATGCATGCAGCCATGCGCGCAGACCATCGAGCCGCGGCTGGTGCTGGCGTGCGCGCTCGGCGAGCACGCTCGCCCGCGCGCTGTGGTGGCGCAACGCGCGCACGATTCGCGGCGGCGCCGACGGCGTGCTCTTCGGGGTGCGGTGAAGACGGGAAGTCAGTCGGAAAGGCATGACGAAAGTAATTCGCTCGTAGATTGCGTCCATTTCAGGGCGCGAATGTCAAAACGGCCGTTGTGCGGCAAGGGTCGAACCCATCGTACCGAAGGCATCGGTGCGCCGCTGCCCGCGAAAACTAGCAGGTGCGTCGAGACTACAGGCGATTCGTGACGCCAGAAAGTCGCGCTAACCCTTGTGCGTCGGGCACATCGCATCCGGGCAGCCGTAGTTAGTGACGTGCGCGCGCCCGACAGTTCCTTTGCGTTACATCAAATTCGCCGCAGCGATTGCGCGCTGTTTTTCACTTCGCGGCATCGTTGCCGAGCATGTCGCACAGGCCGGCTTTACAATCGATCGTTGATAACAATCATGTCGAACTTCCCATGTCTTCCTTGCACCCGGAGTTGATTCACACGCAGGTCCAGACGCTGCGCGCGCGCGGCTTCGTTGTCGCACCGGGGCTCGTCGCGCCCGAGCGGTGCGCGCAGTTGAAGGCGATCGCCGAGCGTCAGCTGCACGAGGCGGCGCAGCCGCTCGAATTCGAAGCGGACTTGCGCTATCCGGGCGCGCCCGAATCGCGACACGCGCCGGGCGGCCACACGGTGCGGCGCCTGCTCGACGCGTACGCGCGCGACGAAGCGTTCGCCGAGCGCGCGACGGCGCCCGAGATCGCCGCGTGGATGCGCGCGTACTTCGGCGAAACGCCGGTGCTCTCGCGCGCGCATCACAATTGCGTGATGACGAAGCATCCGGCGTACGGCAGCTTGACCGGTTGGCATCGCGATGTCCGTTACTGGTCGTTCGAGCGTCCGGACCTCGTGTCCGTGTGGCTCGCGCTCGGGCCGGAGACGAACGAGAACGGCGCGCTGTGGCTCGTGCCGGGCTCGCATGGCGAGGAATTCGGGCCGGAGCGCTTCGACGAAGCGAAGTTCTTCCGCAGCGACGTGCCGGGGAACCGGCGACTGATCGAGCAGGCGGTGTGCCCGGAGCTCGCCGCGGGCGACGTGGTGTTCTTTCATTGCAACACGCTGCATTCAGCGGGGCAGAACCGCACCGATCAGGTGAAGTTCTCGCTCGTGTTCACGTACCACGGCGACAGCAACCGGCCGATGCCGGGCTCGCGCTCGGCGTCGACGCCGGAAGTGCGCTTCTAGTTCGTCGCGCGCGCCGGCGGGATGCGGCGCGATTCGCGATTCGCGATGCGTCGCGTGTCGCGCTTCGTTCGATGCGCGATGAAACGTGCGCGACTTCGCGGCGCGCGCAAGCCGACGATGATCGAAAGAAGCGGGCGGCACGCATGCGCGCCGCCCGCTTTGTTTTTGGGGGGCGAGACGAAATGCGCGGGCGCGTCAGCGCCTGCCGCTCGGCATCGACACGCCGATCAGCCCGATGAGCGTTGCGACGACGCCGCCTGCGATCAGCATGATCGTTTTCGTCGAAGGCGAGCCGGTGAAGAAGCGCGCGACGCCGTCGTTGATCGAATGGAACGACTGGCCGCCGAAATACAGCAGCACGACGCCGCCGACGATGAGCGCAACGGAAATCGCTCGGGTCATGAAAATCCTCGCTGAAACGGATGGTGAAGACGCCGCAGTGTAGGGGAGCGCCGCCGCTGCGTCCATCGCGGCGCGTGTTGCTGCACGATTCGCGATCGTTGGCTAACATGGCCCGCTGAGGTTCGTCCGGCCGGGTCGCACCGGCCTCGTTCAACGTCTCGATGGGAATTCAGATGGCCTACGAAGCAGCTTCCGAACGCTATGCGGACATGCAGTATCGCGTATGCGGAAAATCCGGGCTCAAACTGCCGGCGCTTTCGCTCGGCTTGTGGCACAACTTCGGCGACACGACGCCGATCTCGACGCAGCGCGAGATCCTGCGCACCGCATTCGATCTCGGCATCACGCATTTCGATCTCGCGAACAACTACGGGCCGCCTTACGGCAGCGCGGAAATCAACTTCGGGCGTTTGTTGCGCGAGGATTTCAAGCCGTATCGCGACGAGCTGCTGATCTCGACGAAGGCCGGCTGGGACATGTGGCCCGGCCCGTACGGCAGCGGCGGCGGCTCGCGCAAGTACGTGCTCGCGAGTCTCGATCAGAGCCTGCAGCGCATGGGGCTCGACTACGTCGACATTTTCTACTCGCACCGCTTCGACGCGCACACGCCGCTCGAGGAAACCGCAAGCGCGCTGGCCGCGGCCGTGCAGCAGGGCAAGGCGCTCTACGTCGGGATCTCGTCGTATTCGGCGGCGAAGACGCGCGAGATCGCGAAACTGCTCGCCGAATACAAGGTGCCGCTCCTGATTCACCAGCCCGCGTACAACATGCTCAATCGGTGGGTCGAGCGCGAGCTGCTCGACGCGCTCGACGAGACGGGCTCCGGCTGCATCGCGTTCACGCCGCTCGCGCAAGGGCTCCTGACGTCGAAGTATCTGAACGGCGTGCCGGCCGATGCGCGGGTCAACAAGCCGGGCGGCGGATCGCTGAAGGCGGATCACCTGAGCGCGGAGAACCTCGGGCACGTGCGCAAGCTGAACGAGATCGCGCAGCGGCGCGGCCAGAGTCTCGCGCAGATGGCGCTCGCTTGGGTGCTGCGCGATTCGCGCGTGAGTTCCGCGCTGATCGGCGCGAGCCGCGCGGAGCAGGTGCGCGAGAACGTCGCGGCGCTCGGCAAGCTCGCGTTCAGTGACGATGAGATCGCCGAGATCGACCGCCATGCGACGGAAGGCGGGATCAACTTGTGGGAAAAGCCGTCCACCGATCAGGCGATCTGATCGGTAGTCATCCTGACGATGCGCCTGCCGCCCGCTTTCGGCGCGCCGAAAGCGGTGCGAGCGCGACAGCTAGATCAGCGCAGGGAGCCCTTCGACGAGCAGCACGGCCACGGCCACGCCGAGCATCGCGCCGAGCACGCGCAGCACGTTGTGACGGAATTCGGTCGCGCACGGGACCGCGCCGAGGAACAGCGCGCCGGCGAGCGCCATCGGGATCAGCAGGATGAAGTCGCCAATCGTGAAATAAGTCGACATGCGTGTCTCCTTTCTTATCCGATCCGGCCGCCTGCTGGGCGGCCGGTTGTTTCGAGTATAGGAAACGGCCGGCGTTTTTTGGTTATCCGAAGCTTCGCAGCGCGACGAAAAAGCGCAGATTGCTCCGTTTGTCGCAAACAATCCGACGATATGCTTTCGTAATTGCTTTCTGAATGCTTTCTTATGTTGCGATGCCATGAGAAAGGCGCCCGCATGCTGCAGTGCGGGTGCTTGTCTTCATGCCGTCGTCACGCGTGCGCGGGGCGCCGGAACACGAGCGCAAGCCCGGCGAGAATCGCGACCGCGCCGACCATCTCGAAGGGCGCGCGGCGATTGCCGCGCCACGCCGTATTCATCGGCGCGGTCACGACCGGTACGAGGTAGAAGAGACTCGTCACGTTGACGAGATCGCCGTGTTGCATCAGCCGCCAGAACAGCAATTGCGTGAACACCGAGATCAGGACGCCGAACCACGCGAGCGGCCGCGAGAGCGACGAGCTCGCTTCGGACGAGAGCGGCTCGAACGGCGCGATCAGCGCACAAAGCCCACGGCCGGCTGCGTTCCGCTGCGGCGGCGCGTCGATCGGCGCCGCGCGCGCGTTTTTGCCGCAGCGCGCCCGTCGGGATCGCGAGCAACGCGCAGAGCTCGGCATGCAGTGCCGGATGCTGGCGTGTCGCCGCCAGCGATGCCGCGGTGGACGACGAGGCTCAGGCCGATCGGAGTGAGCGCGAGCCCCGCGAGACGCACGCCCGATGCTCGGCGTTGGAGCGCGACGAGCGTGAGGATCGGCTGCACGCCGAGTATCGTCGCGAGTATGCCGGGCGCGAGCCCGCGTTCGCGTGCGAGTAGACAGGATCGAATAGTCGCTCGTGAGCAGCAGCCTTGTTGCGACGGTCGCGAGCCGCGCGCCGGGCGGCGACAGCCAGCGGCGTCGCGCGAGCGACAGCAGGAGCAGCAGGAGCAGCAGGAGCAGCAGGAGCAGCAGGAGCAGCAGGAGCAGCAGGAGCAACACGAGCAACACGAGCGCGAAGCCCGCGATCAGGAAAGCGAACGCGCACGCATGCCGCAGGCCGAGTCCGTCGAAGATCGCTCCGCTGCTCCAAGGCAGCACGAACAGCGACGTCGCTCCATGTGCCGCAAGCGCGGGTCTGATTGAGGCCATCTGAAGCCCACTTGTCGATCGAATCGGTACGCTCCGGTTGCGTGCGCACGCGAACACGCCGCGCGCCAATGCACGGAACGGTTCGATCAGCGGCGAACGGCGAGCGAAAGAGGTTGCGCGGCGTTTAGCCGAGCAACGCAGCCGGAGGCGGCGGCACGCCGACGAGCGGCGGAGCGGCAGGCGGACGATGCGCGCACGCGCGCGGCAGCCGTGCGATAGACGGCTTCGATACGGCGCGGGCGGGCAACGAGGGCTTCATCGCAAAGCCTGCGAGCGAAAATTGCGATAGCGTCAAAGGTAACGTGCCGACGCGTGGTTTGGCATCGCGTCGGCGATGTCGTGCGCTCAGGCGGCCCCGGCGCGTTCGCGCGCACGCAGCCACGCCGCAGCAAGAATGCCGAGCGCGAGCAGCACGCCGACGAGCGACGCGACGCCCGGCCAACCGAGCGCGCTCCAGAAGCGTCCGCCGAGCGAACCGACGACGCTCGAGCCGAGGTAGTACGCGAGCAGGTAGAGCGCCGCGGCCTGGCCCTTGCCGTGCTGCGCGAGCCGGCCGACCCAGCCGCTCGCGACCGCGTGGCCCGCGAAGAAGCCGAACGTCACGCACGCGATGCCCGCGGCGATCGCGGCGACAGGATGCAGCAGCGTCAGCGCGACGCCCGCGAGCATCACGGCGAGGCTCGCGATCAGCACGCGGCCGCGGCCGAGCGTATCGGCGAGCCGCCCCGACGACGGCGATGCGACGACACCCACCAGATAGACGACGAAGATCGCGCTGATCGTCGCTTGCCCCATCGAATACGGCGGCGCGAGCAGCCGGTAGCCGATGTAGTTGTAGAGCGTGACGAAGCTGCCCATCAGCACGAACGCCATCGCGAACAGCACGGGCAGCTCACGCCCCTTGCCGAGATGATGCGCGAGCGATGCGCGGTGATGCGCGAGGTTCAGGCCGCGGTGCGGCGTGAAGTGTCGCGACGGCGGCAACAGCGCTCGGAACGCGAGCATCGACGCGAGGCCGAGCACGCCGATCGCGCCGACCGCGATGCGCCACGAGAACAGGCCGGTGAGGATGCCCGTGATCACGCGGCCCGCCATCCCGCCGATCGCCGTGCCGCCGACGTAGAGCCCCATCGCGAGCCCGAGGCCGTCCGGATGCACTTCTTCCGCGAGATACGCCATCGCGACGGCGGGCACGCCGCCGAGCGCGAGCCCCGTCAGCGCGCGCAGGATCAGCAACTGATGCCAGTGCGGCGCGAACGCGGCGGCGAGCGTGAGAAGCGACGATGCGGTGAGCGACGCCGTCATCAGCTTGTGGCGGCTGAGCGCTTCGGACACGAAGCCCGCGACGAACACCGCGGCCGCGAGCGCGGCCGTGGCGAACGACAGCGCGAGACTGCTTTGCGCGGGGCTCACGCCGAACGTCTTGGAGAACTCGGGCAGGAGCGGCTGCACGTAGTAGAGGAGCGAGAACGTCGCGTAGCCGGCGAACAGCAGCGCGACGCTCGCACGCCAGTAGTTGCGCGAGCCGCGTTCGAGATACGGCGCGGGCGATGCGCACGGCGCGTTCGCGGCGGCGCGCGCGTCGGCCTGACACGCGCCGGCGGCGGGCCGCGGCGCGCCGGATGATACAGTCACGCTGAGTCTCCGTCTGAAGCAAACCTCAACGATACGCCGGTTGCGCACCCGGCGTCGTTTCGTCAGACGACGCGTTGGCTTTTGGCCGCACTTCCGAATGAATCATCGGATGTCGGCCATGTG
Source organism: Burkholderia sp. MSMB1498 (assembly GCF_001526245.1). NCBI lineage: Bacteria > Pseudomonadati > Pseudomonadota > Betaproteobacteria > Burkholderiales > Burkholderiaceae > Burkholderia > Burkholderia sp. MSMB1498. The sequence continues at coordinate 51,822 of NZ_LOYJ01000080.1, read as the reverse complement.
CGTCAGGGTATGATGGAGCGACGCTGCCGCAAAAGCGGCGCGTCGCGGCGACGGGATCGACGCATCCCGCGAATTGGCGGCGCTCTTGCCGCCAGCTCGCGCCTTCGCGATCCCATGAGCGGTGAACAATGGGATACGCGCCGCCGTCGTCGCGCGGATGCGCAATTCGGGTATTTCCGGCCGGGCAGCACGCGGCCGGCTTTGAAAGCGGGGAAACATCATGCATGTCGGTTCGATTGTCTGCACCACCCACATTGCCGTGCCGAAGGGCGCGCGCGGCATCGTCCAGCGCATCTTGGGGGACATGGCGATGGTGACCTGGTACGCGGGCGTGCCGGGCGAATCCAAGGAGCTCAATACCGAGCCGTTCTTTCTCGAGGATCTGATCGACACCGGCGAATCCGTGCTCCCCGCGGGCGCGGCGCTGCACTGACCGCTCGTCTTTCGGCCTCGCGCGCGGCACAATGCGGGGCATGAACGACGCCACTTCCGATTCCAACGCAGCCGGCGCAAGCGCCGGCTTGCCTTTTGCAGGCCTCACGCCCGAGCGCGTGCTCGACGCGCTCGACAGCGTGCTGATCCCCGCCGGCTCGCGCACCGACGGGCGCCTGCTCGCGCTCAACAGCTACGAAAACCGCGTCTATCAGGCGGGCATCGAGGACGGCCCGCCGATCGTCGCGAAGTTCTATCGTCCGCATCGCTGGTCGAGCGACGCGATCCTCGAAGAGCACGCGTTCGTCGCCGAACTCGCGGCGCGCGAGATCCCGGCCGTGCCGGCGCTCGCGTTCGACGGCCGCACGCTGCACGAATTCGAGGGCTTTCGCTTCGCGATCTTCGAGCGGCGCGGCGGCCGCGCGCCGGAGCTCGATCGCCGCGACACGCTCGAATGGCTCGGCCGCTTCATCGGGCGCATTCACGCGGTCGGCGCGACGAAGCCGTATGTCGCGCGGCCGACGCTCGACATTCACACGTTCGGCTACGAGCCGCGCGATTTCCTGCTGTCGCACGACTTCGTGCCGGAAGACGTTCGGCCTGCTTACGAAGCGGCGGTCACGCTCGCACTGGAGGGCGTCGCGCACGCGTACGAGCGAGCGGGCGACGTGCGGATGCTGCGTGCGCACGGCGACTGCCATCCGAGCAACGTGCTGTGGACCGACGCGGGCCCGCACTTCGTCGACTTCGACGACAGCCGGATGGCGCCCGCCGTGCAGGATTTGTGGCTGCTGTTGCCGGGCGACCGGCCGGGCGCGTCGCACGCGCTCGCCGAACTGCTCGCGGGCTACGAGGACTTTTGCGAATTCGATCCGCGCGAGCTGCATCTGATCGAGGCGCTGCGCACGTTGCGGCTCATTCATTACGCGGCATGGCTCGCGCGTCGCTGGGACGATCCCGCGTTTCCGGCCGCGTTTCCGTGGTTCAACACGCATCGCTATTGGGAAGCGCGCGTGCTCGAGTTGCGCGAGCAGATCGGCGCGATGCAGGAAGGGCCGCTGTGGCCCGTGTGATGCCGCGCTCGTCGCGTCGATCGCGCGCGGCGAGCGTCCGATCGACGTCGCGGCGAAGGCGTGCGCCGCGAGCGGCGGTTTGCGCCGTTGCCTCGCGTTTCTTCGGCTTGCGACAACGTCAGTTTCCCTAAGGATTTGTTAATCGCGTTGCGTGCGAAACGACGTATTTCGCACGCGCGCCACCGGCTCTTCGCTCCATCGCAGGACGCCCGGCTGCGCAGGCGCGTAATCCGTCAGCGCCTTTCGGCGAGCGACTTGCGCAACACGTCCTTCAGCGCGCCGAACGCGGGATTGTCGTTGTCCTTGCGATACGCGAGCGTCAGTTCGACGGGTTTCGCGGGCGTCGTGCGCACCGGCCGGTAGACGACCCCTTCGAAGTGCAGCATCGACGCGGCCGCCGGAATCAGCGCGGCGCCGATGCCCGCGCGCACCAGCGCCAGCATCGAATGAATCTGGCTCACGTATTCGACGATGTCGGGCAGCACCTCGGCGCGCTCGAGCAACCCGCTCACCAACTGGTGAAAATAGCGCGCCTCGTACGGCGAATACATCAGGAGCGGCTTGCCTTCGCAGTCGCGCAGCGCCGGGCGCTTCGGCCACGCATCGGCCACCGCTTCCGGCAGTGCGAGCACGAGCGCCTCGCGCACGCACGGTATCGACGCGAGCTCGCCGTGCTCGACGGGCGGGCGCAACAGCCCGACGTCGATCAGCCGCGCATCGAGCGCTTCGAGCTGCGCGCCGCTCACCATCTCCCTGAGCGTCAGCCGCACGTCCGGCGACGCCGCGCGCACCGCGCTCACGAGCGACGGCAAGAGACCGTAGCCGACCGACGCGGTGAAGCCGATCGCGAGCGTGCCCGCCGCGCCCGTCGCGACGCGGCGCGCGGTTGCCGCCGCTTCGTCGGCGAGCCGCAGAATGCGGGCCGCATCGGGCAGGAAGCCGCGTCCGGCCGCCGTCAGCTTCACCGATCGGCTCGTGCGCTCGAGCAGCTCGGTGCCGATCTGGTGCTCGAGCAGGCGCACCTGCCGGGACAACGGCGGCTGCGTCATGTGCAGGCGCTCGGCCGCGCGCCCGAAGTGCAGTTCCTCGGCGACCGCGACGAAGCAGCGAAGCTGGCTGAGTTCGAACATCGATTCAAAATATGGATTGATTGAGTCATTCCTTATCTTGGACTTGAATCGTTCGCAGTGCAAGAATCCGCTCACCACTTGTCACGCCGCACCGGCACGAACGCTCATGTCACGCTACACGCCCACCGAATTCGCCCGCCAGATCGGCTCCGGCCTGCTGTCTTTCCCGGTCACGCACTTCAAGCCCGATCTGTCGTTCGACGAGGCCGCCTATCGCGCGAACCTCGGCTGGCTGTTCAGCCACGACGCCGCTGGCCTCTTCGCCGCGGGCGGCACGGGCGAGTTCTTCTCGCTCACGCCCGCCGAAGTCGATAGCGTCGTGCGCGCGGCGCTCGCCGAAACGGGCGGCCGTCTGCCCGTGATCGCGCCGGCGGGCTACGGCACCGCGATGGCGATCGACTATTGCAAGGCGGCCGAAGCGGCGGGCGCCGACGGCATCCTGCTGTTCCCGCCGTATCTGACGGAGGCGTCGGCCGACGGCGTTGCCGCGCACGTCGAGCAGGTCTGCAACGCGACGCGCCTCGGTGTGATCGTCTACAACCGCGCGAACCAGGTGCTCGACGAAAACGCGCTCGCACGCCTCGCCGAGCGCTGCCCGAACCTCGTCGGCTTCAAGGACGGCGTAGGCGACATCGAGCTGATGACGCGCATCTACACGCGCCTCGGCGATCGATTCACGTACATCGGTGGCCTGCCGACCGCGGAGACGTTCGCGCTGCCGTATCTGACGCTCGGCGTGACCACGTACTCGTCGGCGATCTTCAATTTCGTGCCGCGCTTCGCGCTCGATTTCTACGCGGCCGTGCGCGCGCAGGATCATGCGAAGGTGTATGCGATGCTCGATCAGTTCGTTCTGCCGTACATCGCGCTGCGCAACCGCAAGCGCGGCTATGCGGTGTCGATCGTGAAGGCCGGAATGAAGGTGATCGGCCGCGGCGCGGGCCCCGTGCGCGCGCCGCTCATAGATTTGACGGGCGAGGAGCTGGCCGAGCTGTCGGCGCTCGTCGCGCGGATCGCCGAGGTTGCCGAGGTGGAAGCATGTCTCTGAGCGGCGAGCTGATGCTGGGCGGCGAATGCGTCGCACCCGGCGAGCGCACGGTGCGGGCGATCGACCCCGCGACGGGCGCGACGCTCGAGCCGGCGTTCGCGCTCGCGACGCACGCGAACGTCGCGCGCGCGTGCGAGCGGGCCGCCGCCGCGTTCGACGCGTATCGCGACACCGCGCCCGATGCGCGCGCCGCGTTTCTCGACGCGATCGCCACCGAGATCGAGGCGATCGGCGACCCGCTGATCGAACGCGCGACCGCCGAAACCGCGCTGCCGCGCGCGCGCCTCGAAGGCGAGCGCGCGCGCACCTGCAATCAGCTGAGGCTGTTCGCGTCGGTCGTGCGCGCCGGCGATGCGCTCGGCGCGCGCATCGATTCGGCGCTGCCCGAGCGCAAGCCGCTGCCGCGCGCCGATCTGCGGATGCGGCGCATCGCGCTCGGCCCGGTCGCGGTGTTCGGCGCGAGCAATTTCCCGCTCGCGTTCTCGGTCGCGGGCGGCGATACCGCTTCCGCGCTCGCGGCCGGCTGCCCCGTCGTCGTGAAGGCGCACCCCGCGCATCCGGGCACGTCCGAGCTCGTCGGCCGCGCGATCGCCGCGGCGCTCGCGCGGTGCGGGCTGCCGGCCGGCGTGTTCTCGCTCGTGCACGCGGACAACGACGTCGCGGGGGCGCTCGTTGCCGATCCGCGCATTCAGGCGGTCGGCTTCACGGGCTCGCGCGCGGGCGGCCAGGCGTTGCTGCGCATCGCGCAATCGCGTGCGCAGCCGATTCCGATGTACGGCGAGCTGAGCGCGATCAACCCGGTGTTCCTGCTGCCCGACGCGCTCGCGAAGCGCGGCGGCGCGCTCGGCCGGCAATTCGTCGCGTCGCTCACGCTCGGCGCCGGGCAGTTCTGCACGAATCCGGGTTTGCTGCTCGCGATCGACGGCCCCGACGTCGGCGCGTTCGTGAACGCGGCCGCCGATGCGCTCGACACGAGCGCCGCGCAGCCGATGCTCACGCCCGGCATCCACGCGGCGTACGTGCGCGGCGTCGAGCGTCTGGCGGGCGCGGCCGGCGTGCGTTGCGCCGCGCGCGGCGACGCGAGCGACTTGCCGAATCGCGGCCGCGCGGGCTTGTTCGAGACGCACGCGCGGCACTTCATCGAGCAGCCCGCGCTGCACGACGAGATCTTCGGCGCGACGGCGCTCCTCGTGCGCTGCCGCGACGCGGCCGAGCTGAGCGCGGTCGCCGAGACGCTCGACGGCCAGTTGAGCGCGACGCTGCATCTCGATACGGGCGATGCGCCGCTCGCGCGCGCGCTGTTGCCGGTGCTCGAACGCAAGGCGGGCCGCATCGTCGCGAACGGCTGGCCGACGGGCGTCGAAGTCTGTCACGCGATGGTGCACGGCGGCCCGTGGCCCGCGACGACGGATGCGCGCGCGACGTCGGTCGGCACCGCGGCGATCGAGCGCTTCCTGCGGCCCGTCTGTTATCAGGATCTGCCCGCGGAGCTGCTGCCGCCCGCACTGCGGGACGACAATCCGCTGCGGCTGCGCCGCCTCGTCGACGGAAACTGGGTCTGAACGCGATAGTCGCGCGAAGCCGGGCCGCACGGGCCCGGCGCTGAAACGACCGGCGCATAATGGACGCCGGCGGAAGGAGGAGACAATGGACATCAAAGCCCCCGCCGTGGGTGCGCACAGCACGCCGCGCGTCGAGCGCATGAGCCGCGTGCGCTTCATGATCCTCGCGATGCTGTTCGTCGTGACGACGATCAACTACGCGGACCGCGCGACGATCTCGATCGCCGGCTCGGCGATGCAAAAGGATCTCGGCATCGACGCGGTGTCGCTCGGCTACATCTTCTCCGCATTCGGCTGGGCGTACGTGATCGCGCAGATTCCGGGCGGGTGGCTGCTCGATCGTTTCGGTTCCCGGCGCGTTTATGCGGCGAGCATCCTGATGTGGTCGATCTTCACGTTCGCGCAAGGCGCAATCGGCTTCTTCTCCGGCATGGCCGCGATCGCGGTTGTGTTCGCGCTGCGCTGTCTCGTCGGCGCCGCCGAAGCGCCCTCGTTTCCGGCCAACAGCCAAATCGTCGCCGCGTGGTTCCCGGCCAGCGAGCGCGGCACCGCATCGGCGATCTTCAATTCCGCGCAGTACGCGGCCACCGTGATCTTCGCGCCGCTGATGGCGTGGCTCGTCCACACGTTCAGCTGGCACTACGTATTCATCGTGATGGGCGCGATCGGCGTCGCGGCGGCGTTCGCGTGGCGGCTCTTCGTACGTGATCCGAAGGATCATCCGCGCATGACGCGCGCGGAGATCGAATACATCGAGAACGGCGGCGGCCTCGTCAACATGGATCGCGCGGGCGTCGCGAAGACGGAAGGCCCAGATCTCGGCTACATCGGGCAACTGCTGAGGAACCGGATGATGATGGGCGTCTACGTCGCGCAGTATTGCATCAACGCGCTCACGTACTTCTTCATCACATGGTTCCCGGTGTACCTCGTGCAGGCGCGCGGGATGTCGATCCTGAAGGCGGGCTTCGTCGCGTCGGTGCCGGCCGTGTGCGGCTTCCTCGGCGGCATTCTCGGCGGGATCATCTCCGATGCGCTGTTGCGGCGCGGCGCGTCGCTGTCGGTCGCGCGCAAGGTGCCGATCGTGCTCGGGATGCTGCTGTCGGTCAGCATGGTGGTGTGCAATTACGTCGACGCGCAGGGGATCGTCGTCGCGGTCATGGCGCTGTCGTTCTTCGGCAAGGGCATGGGCGCGCTCGGCTGGGCGGTCAATTCGGATACCGCGCCCAAGCAGATCGCGGGCCTGTCCGGCGCGCTGATGAACACGTTCGGCAATCTGTCGAGCATCACGACGCCGATCGCGATCGGCTACATCGTCAACCGGACCGGCTCGTTCAACGGCGCGCTGGTCTACGTGGGGCTTCATGCGCTTGTCGCTTGCGTCTGCTATCTGTTCGTGGTGGGCGAGATCAAGCGCGTCGAGCTGAAGCCGGCATCGTAAGCGGAGCCATCGGACATGACGTCCAATATGATCGAAGCCGTCGCGCGCGCGCACACGCCGCGCGTCACGCGGATGCAGGTGATTCCCGTCGCGGGGCGCGACAGCATGCTGCTCAACCTGTGCGGCGCGCACGCGCCGTTCTTCACGCGAAACATCGTGATCCTGAACGATGGCGCCGGGCATGTCGGCGCGGGCGAAGTGCCGGGCGGCGAAGGCATTCGCCGCGCGCTGGAGCGCGCGGCGCCGCTCGTCGTCGGGCAGCCGATCGGCCGCATGAACGGCGTGCTCGCCGACATTCGCCGCGCGCTCGCGGGCGACGGCCCCGCCGCGCATCAGGCGACCGTGCACCAGGTGACGTCGGCGTCGGAGGCAGCGGTGCTGCGGCAGCCGCACGAGATCAATCTGCGGATGGACAACGTCGTGACCGCGGTCGAAGCGGCGCTGCTCGACCTGCTCGGGCAGTTCGTCGGTGCGCCCGTCGCCGACCTGCTCGGCGCGGGCCGGCAGCGCGACGCGGTGCCGATGCTCGCGTACCTGTTTTACGTCGGCGAGCGCCGCCACACCGATCTGCCGTATCCGGCGGGCGCCGACGGCGGCGACGCGTGGCTGCGCGTGCGCCGCGAAGCCGCGACGACGCCCGCGCAGATCGCGCGCTTGGCCGAAGCCGCGGCCGATCGCTACGGCTTCGCCGACTTCAAGCTGAAGGGCGGCGTGATGGACGGCGAGGACGAGATGGAAGCGGTGGCGGCGATCAAGGCGCGTTTTCCGCACGCGCGCGTGACGCTCGATCCGAACGGCGCGTGGTCGCTCGACGAGGCGATCGCGCTTTGCAAGGGGCGGCGCGATCTGCTCGCGTACGCGGAAGATCCGTGCGGCGCGGAGGCCGGCTATTCGGGCCGCGAGATCATGGCCGAGTTCAAGCGCGCGACCGGCGTGCCGACGGCGACCAACATGGTCGCGACCGACTGGCGCCAGCTCGGCCACGCGGCATTGCTGCAGGCGGTGGACATTCCGCTCGCCGACCCGCATTTCTGGACGATGCAGGGCTCGGTGCGCGTCGCGCAACTGTGCGACGAATGGGGGCTCACGTGGGGCTCGCATTCGAACAATCACTTCGACATTTCACTCGCGATGTTCACGCACGTCGCGGCGGCCGTGCCCGGCGCCATCACCGCGATCGACACGCCCTGGATCTGGCAGGAAGCCGACGAACGCCTGACGCGCGAGCCGCTTTCGATCGAGCGCGGACACGCGGCCGTGCCGGACCGGCCGGGGCTCGGCATCGAACTCGACATGGCGCGCGTGTTCGAGGCGCACGCGCTGTACGAAACCCTCGGGCCCGGCGCACGCGACGACGCACGGGCGATGCAATACCTGGTGCCGGGCTGGACGTACGATCCGAAACGGCCGAGCTTCGGCGCCGCTGCGCGCGCGGCCGCGCGCGGCGCCTGAACGCTTCGATGGAGACACTCGTGAATCAAACCGAATCGAGCCGCACGGCGGCGCCCGTCGTGTCCGACATGCGCGTCGTGCCCGTCGCCGGACGCGACAGCATGCTGTTGAACCTGAGCGGCGCGCACGCTCCGTTCTTCACTCGCAACGTCGTGCTGATCCGCGACAGCGCGGGCCACACCGGCGTCGGCGAGGTGCCCGGCGGAGAAGGCATTCGCCGCACGCTGGAGGATGCGCGCGCGCTCGTCGTCGGCCAGCCGCTCGGCCGCTGGCAGGACGTGCTGAATGCGGTGCGCGCCCGCTTCGCCGATCGCGACGCGGGCGGCCGCGGCCTGCAGACGTTCGACCTGCGCATCGCGATTCACGCGGTGACGGCGCTCGAAGCCGCGCTGCTCGATCTGCTCGGCCAGCATCTCGGCGTGCCGGTGGCCGCGCTGCTCGGCGAAGGCCAGCAGCGCAACCGCGTGCCGATGCTCGGCTACCTGTTCTATGTCGGCGATCGAAACCGCACCGATCTCGATTACCGCAGCGAAGCCGAATCCGACGATGCGTGGTTTCGCTTGCGCAACGAAGCGGCGCTCACGCCCGATGCGATCGTGCGTCTTGCCGAGGCCGCGCACGCGCGCTACGGATTTCAGGACTTCAAACTGAAGGGCGGCGTGCTGTCGGGCGACGAAGAGATCGCCGCGGTGAGCGCGCTCGCAAAGCGCTTTCCGCACGCGCGCGTGACGCTCGACCCGAACGGCGCGTGGCCGCTGCAGGAGGCGATTCGCCTCTGTCGCGGCAAGGACGGCGTGCTTGCGTACGCGGAAGATCCGTGCGGCGCGGAGGCCGGCTATTCGGGCCGCGAGATCATGGCCGAGTTCCGCCGCGCGACGGGGCTGCGCACGGCGACCAACATGATCGCGACCGACTGGCGTCAGCTCGGCCACGCGATCCGGCTCGGCTCGGTGGACATTCCGCTCGCCGACCCGCATTTCTGGACGATGCGCGGCTCGGTGCGCGTCGCGCAGCTGTGCGACGAATGGGGGCTCACGTGGGGCTCGCATTCGAACAATCACTTCGACATTTCGCTCGCGATGTTCACGCACGTCGCGGCGGCCGCGCCCGGCGCCATCACCGCGATCGACACGCACTGGATCTGGCAGGACGGCCAGCGCCTCACGCGCGAGCCGCTGCGCATCGAGGACGGCCACGTCGCCGTGCCGCCGCGCGGCGGGCTCGGCGTCGAGATCGACGAGGACGCGCTCGAAGCCGCGCACGCACTGTATCTGAAGCACGGCCTCGGCAGCCGCGACGATTCGCTCGCGATGCAGTACCTGGTGCCGAACTGGACGTTCGACAACAAGCGGCCCTGTCTCGTGCGTTGAGCGACGCCCGCCCATCACGGAGCATTCGATGCAGGAATCCACCTCGACCGACGACGCGCGCACGCGATCGGACAGCGCGCTGACGATCCGCGTGCACGACAGCGACAACGTCGCGATCGTCGTCAACGCACGCGGCCTGCCCGCCGGCGTGACGCTCGGCGACGGCACCGTGCTGGCCGAAGGCGTGCCGCAGGGCCACAAGGTCGCGCTCGCCGATCTCGCCGAAGGCGACGCGGTGATTCGCTACGGCGAAGTGATCGGCTACGCGGCGAAGCCGCTGCCGCGCGGCAGTTGGGTCAACGAGCATGCGGTGAAGCTGCCGTCGGCGCCCGCGCTCGCCGAGCTGCCGCTCGCGACGCGCGCCGATCCGAAGCTGCCGAAGCTCGAGGGCTACGCGTTCGACGGCTATCGCAACGCGGACGGCACGGTCGGCACGAAGAACGTGCTCGGCATCATGACGAGCGTGCAGTGCGTCGCGGGCGTCACCGACCATGTGGTCGCGCGGATCAGGCGCGAGCTGCTGCCGCGCTATCCGCACGTCGACGACGTCGTCGCGCTGAACCACACGTACGGCTGCGGCGTCGCGATCAACGCGCCGGCCGCGATCGTGCCGATCCGCACGCTGCAGAATCTCGCGCTCAATCCGAACTTCGGCGGCGAGGTGATGGTGATCGGCCTCGGCTGCGAGAAGCTCGTGCCCGAGCGCCTCGTGCCGGAATCGCTCGCGCCGGGCGGCCGCATTCCGATCGAGGTCGCGGGCAGCGCCGATTCGCCCGTGCTTCGTCTGCAGGACGAAGCGTTCGACGGCTTCGGCGGGATGGTCGACGCGATCATGGCGATGGCCGAGACGCGTCTCGCGCATTTGAACCGCCGCCGCCGCGAGCCGTGCCCGGCGTCCGATCTCGTCGTCGGCGTGCAGTGCGGCGGCAGCGACGCGTTCTCGGGCGTCACCGCGAACCCGGCCGTCGGCTTCGCGGCCGATCTGATCGTGCGCGCGGGCGGCACCGTGATGTTCTCCGAAGTGACCGAGGTGCGCGACGCGATTCATCTGCTGACGCCGCGCGCGATCGACGAGGACGTCGGCCGCGCGCTGCTGCGCGAGATGGCGTGGTATGACGATTACCTGTTGCGCGGCGAAACCGACCGCAGCGCGAACCCGTCGCCCGGCAACAAGACGGGCGGGCTGTCGAACGTCGTCGAAAAGGCGCTCGGTTCGATCGTGAAATCGGGCACGAGCCCGATCGTCGACGTGCTCGGTCCCGGCGAGAAGGTGCGGCGCAAGGGGCTCGTCTTCGCGGCGACGCCCGCGAGCGACTTCGTCTGCGGCACGCTGCAGCTCGCGTCGGGCATCAACCTGCAGGTGTTCACGACGGGGCGCGGCACGCCGTACGGCCTCGCGATGGCGCCTGTCGTCAAGGTGTCGACGCGCAAGGCATTGAGCGAGCGGTGGCACGATCTGATCGATCTCGATGCGGGCCGCATCGCGACCGGCGAGGCGAGCATCGCCGACGTCGGCTGGGAGCTGTTCCATCTGATCCTCGACGTCGCGAGCGGCCGCCGCAAGGTGTGCGCCGACAAGCTCGGGCTGCACAACGCGCTCGTCCTGTTCAACCCCGCGCCGGTGACCTGATCATGACCGACCTCCTGCGTTCGAACACCGGCGCGCCGACGGCGGACGGCGATCCGCTCGACGGCGTTCTCACGCACTGCGGCCGCATCCTGCTGACGGGCGCGGCCGGCGGTCTCGGCCGCGTGCTGCGCGAGCGGCTGCGTCGCTACGCGGACGCCGTGCGCGTGTCCGACATCGCGCCGCTCGGCGACGCGCGGCCGGGCGAGGAAAGCGCGCGCTGCGATCTGTCGGACGCGGCGGCCGTCGACGCGCTCGTGCGCGGCGTCGACGTGATCGTGCATTTCGGCGGCGTGTCGGTCGAGCATCCGTTCGATGCGGTGCTGCCCGCGAACATCGCGGGCACGTACCACGTGTACGAGGCGGCGCGCCGGCACGGCGTGCGCCGCGTCGTGTTCGCGAGCTCGAATCACGTAACGGGCTTCTACGAGCAGGGCGAGCGCATCGACGCGGCCGCGCCCGCGCGCCCCGACGGCTACTACGGCTTGAGCAAGGCGTTCGGCGAGCAGCTCGCGCGGTTCCATCACGATCGCTACGGAATCGAGAGCGTGTGCATCCGGATCGGCTCGTCGTTCCCGGAGCCGACGGATCGCCGGATGCTCGTCACGTGGCTCGGCTACGACGATCTGGAGCAGCTCGTGGCCCGCGCGATGTTCGTGCCGCGCGTGGGCTGCACGATCGTCTACGGGGTGTCGGCGAATCGCGACGCGTGGTGGGACAACGCGCGCGCCGCGCATCTCGGCTACCGGCCGACGCAATCGAGCGAGCCGTGGCGCGAGCGGATCGAGCGCACGCAGCCGCCGCTTGCCGACGACGATCCGGTGCGCCGCTATCAGGGCGGCGCGTTCGTGACGGCTGGGCCGTTCGGAGACTGACGCGCATGCACGCGCCGGAAATCATCGAACGAATCGGCGACATGCGCTGCGGCGTCGGCGAAAGCTCCATGCGGCGGGACGGCGGAGCAGCGCTTTGCTTGACCGGCACCGCGGGCCGCGCGCTCCGTCGTTGGGATACCGAAGCGAATCGCGCGCACGCGTGCGCGCTGCCGGAGACGGCGGGCTCGATCGCGCTGATCGCGGGCGGCTGAGCAGGTGCGCCAGCCTGCGCGCATCGCAAAAAGAAAAAGGGCCGCGCTCAGCGGCCCTTCGTTCGCCTTGCATCAGCGAGCGCGCATCAGAACCTCAGCATCAGCTTGAGGATCGCCGCGAAGCGCTTGCCATATGGCGGCGCGATCATCGCGCGCGTGTTCAGGCGCGGCTGCGTGAGCACGGGCTTCATCTTCGAGAACGTGACGAAGCCGTCGTAGCCGTGGTACGCACCCATCCCGCTCGCGCCGACGCCGCCGAACGGCAGCGTGCCGCACGCGATGTGCATCAGCGTGTCGTTGACCGTCACGCCGCCCGAGATCGTGTCGCGCATCACGCGCTCGACGCTCGCGTTGTCTTCGTCGAACAGGTACAGCGCGAGCGGCCGCGGCCGCGCGTTCACGTATGCGATCGCGTCGTCGAGCGTGTCGTACGGGACGATTGGCAGCAGCGGCCCGAAGATCTCTTCCTGCATCAGTTGCGACGCGTCAGGCGCCTGCGTGACGAGCACGGGCGGCAACCGGCGCAGCGCGGGATCGGGCGCCGCGTCGGTGAGCGGATGCAGTTGCGCGCCCGCTTCCTGCGCTTCGCTCGCGAGCCGCTGCAGCCGTGCGAAGTGGCGCTCGGAGATGATCGACGTGTAATCCGGATTCGTCGACAGATTCGGATAGAGCTTCGCCATCCGCTCGCGCGCCCGCGCGACGAATGCCGCCTCCTTGCCGCGCGGCACGAGCACGTAGTCGGGCGCGATGCAGGTCTGGCCCGCATTCAGCGTCTTGCCGGTGACGATCGCGTCCACCGCCATATCGAAGCGCGCGCGCGGCCCGACGATCACGGGCGACTTGCCGCCGAGCTCGAGCGTGACGGGCGTGAGGTTCTCGGCGGCCGCGCGCATCACGTGGCGGCCGACGTTCGTCGAGCCGGTGAAGAGCAGGTGATCGAACGGCAGCCCGCTGAACGCGGCGCCGATTTCCGCATCGCCGTTGACGACCGCCACGTGATCGCGCGCGAAAGTCTTCGCGATCAGCTCTTCGAACAATTGCGACGTGCGCGGCGTCAGTTCGGACATCTTGATGAGCGCGCGATTGCCGGCGGCGAGCGCGCAGATGAGCGGCCCGGCCGCGAGCAGCACCGGGTAGTTCCACGGCACGACGATGCCGACGACGCCGAGCGGCTGCGGCATCACCTTCGCGCGCGCCGGGCGCAACCACTTGTTCATCGTCCGGCTCTTCGGCTTGATCCAGCGCTTGCCGTGCTTGAGCGCCTCGTCGATTTCCTCTTTCGCGAGCCAGATCTCGGACATCAGCACTTCTTCCTTCGCGCGGTGGCCGAAATCGGCGCTGATCGCGGCCGCGAGCGCGTCGCGGTTCTCGAGCAGCATCTTGCGCAACGCGCGCAGGTGGTCGGCGCGCGTCGCCCACGACGGATACGGCGCGCGCAGATACGCGGCGCGCTGGTCGCGCAGCAGCGCGTCGAGCGTGGCTAAACCGGGCAGATCGTTCTTCATGGCGTCTCCTGTGCGATACGGGTGCGGCCGGCTTCAGGCCGGGAACGCCCGCTCGATGAGCGCGGCGTGATCGATGGTGGCCGGCAGCGTGCCGAATACGCGTCCGGTTTCGCTGCTGGCGTGGCCCAAGCGCGTGGCGGCGAACGCCTCGGCGACGGCGGACGGCCCGTCGCGCAGCAGCAGCGAGGCCTGCGCGACGAGTGCGATGCGTTGCGCGATCCGGCGCGCGCACGCTTCGCGTTGCTCGGGTTCGAGGGACAGCGCGCGCGTCAGTTCCGCGAGCGCGTCGGCAAGCGGCGCGCTGCGCTTCGCCGCGTCCCGCCATTCGTCGAAGAGCGCGGCGGCCGCGTCGGGCTCGCGCTCGATCGCGCGCAACACGTCGAGGCACATCACGTTGCCCGAGCCTTCCCAGATCGAATTGACGGGCGCTTCGCGGTAGAAGCGCGCCATCGGCGCGGTCTCGACGTAGCCGTTGCCGCCCCATACTTCCATCGCTTCGCCCGTGAACTCGAGCGTGCGCTTGCAGACCCAGAATTTCGCGGCCGGCGTGACGATGCGGCGCCAGCCGCGCGCGAGCGGCGAGCGCGCGGCCGCGTCTTCTTCGAACGCGTGCGCGAGCCGCATGAAGAGTGCGGTCGCCGCTTCGGATTCGAGCGCGAGATCGGCGAGCACGTTGCGCATCAGCGGCTGATCGGCGAGCGCGCGGCCGAACGCGCTGCGATGCCGCGCGTGATGGATCGCCTGCACGAGCGCCGCGCGCATCAGCGCCGCGCTGCCGATCACGCAATCGAGCCGCGTGTAGTTCGCCATCTCGATGATCGTCGGCACGCCGCGCCCTTCGTCGCCGATCATCACGCCGTACGCGTTCAGGAACTCGACTTCGCTGCTCGCGTTCGAGCGGTTGCCGAGCTTGTCCTTCAGGCGTTGCACCTGCACCGCGTTCTTGCCGCCGTCGGGCGAAAAGCGCGGCACGTAGAAGCACGAGATGCCCGCGTGTTCGGACGTGCGCGCGAGCACGAGATGCGCGTCGCATTGCGGCGCGGAAAAGAACCATTTGTGGCCGACGAGCCGATACGCCCGGCCGCGCCCGCCCGCGTCGAGCGGATACGCTTGCGTCTCGTTGCTGCGCACGTCGGAGCCGCCCTGCTTTTCCGTCATGCCCATGCCGACCATCATCGAGCGCTTGTGCGGCAGCGGCACGTCGCGCGCGTCGTGCTCGCGCGAGTAGAGCTTGTCGCGCAGCGTCGCAAAAAGGGCCGGTTCGCGTTGCAGCACCGGAATGCTCGCGAACGTCATCGTGAGCGGGCAGAGCGAGCCGGATTCGAGCTGCGCATGCAGGAAATAGCCGGCGCAGCGCGCGGCCATCGCGCCCGGCCGCGGCTCGGAGAACGGCAGCGCATGCAGTCCTTCGCCGCGCAGCAGCGCGAGCAGCCGGTGCCAGCTCGGATGAAATTCGAGTGCGTCGATCCGCTCGCCGCGCGGGCTGTGCGTCGACAGTTCAGGCGCGTGCCGGTTCGCGAGATCGGCGAGCGCGAGCGTATCGGGCGTCGTCAGCGCGGCGCCGTCGCGCGCGAGCGCCGTTCGATGCCAGCTCGCGCCGTACCGTTCAACGGCCTCGACGAGCGCGGCATCTGTTTCAAACGCGTTGTAATCGTGAAGCGGCGGCGCCTGGTTCGTCACCCGGTGCGTCGCCGTCAAAAGGTCCTGCTGCATGCCTTTGTCTCCCATTTCGCGGGGCCCGGCTTCTCTGTCGGCCGCGTCCTCCGCGCGAGGCGAATCCGGTCATCTTAAATTTAGTTCACGCCGACGTTTAGAGGAATCGCTCTTGAGTCGGGATGTCCCGGCTCGTTTTGCGTTCCTAAAATGCGCGAACATTACAAGCCAGAATCCGGCTGTCTCGAGTGCGATTCCAGCCGCCGTTGCGTGGACGAAAAAACAGGGAGACGTGACATGCAGTACGACTACATCATCGTCGGTGCCGGATCGGGCGGCTCGAGCCTCGCGGGGCGTCTGGCCGATGCGTGCCCGGATGCGACGATCGCGCTGATCGAAGCGGGCGGCCACACCGAACGCAATCTGCTCGTCAACATGCCGGTGGGAATCGCCGCGCTCGTGCCGTTCAAGCTCGGCACGAACTACGGCTACGAAACGGTGCCGCAACCGGGCCTCGGCGGACGCCGCGGCTATCAGCCTCGCGGCCGCGGGCTCGGCGGCTCGAGCGCGATCAACGCGATGATCTACACGCGCGGCCATCCGCTCGACTACGACGAATGGGAGCAGCTCGGCTGCACCGGCTGGGGGTGGCGCGACGTGCTGCCGTATTTTCGCCGAGCGGAGGGCAACGCGCGCGGCGCGAACGAATGGCATGGCGCGGACGGTCCGCTCACGGTGTCCGATCTGCGCTTCCGTAATCCGTTCTCCGAACGATTCATCGCCGCCGCGCACGAGGCCGGCTATCCGCTGAACGACGACTTCAACGGCGAGAATCAGGAAGGCGTCGGCTTTTATCAGGTCACGCATCGCGACGGCTCGCGCTGCAGCGTCGCGCGTGCATACGTGTACGGCCGCACGCGGCCGAACCTGCACGTGATCGTCGACGCGACGGTGCTGCGCGTCGCGTTCGACGGCAAGCGCGCGACGGGCGTCGAGATTTCGCGCGGCGGGCGCGGCGAGCTACTCGGCGCGCGAGCGGAAGTGATTCTGTCTGCCGGTGCGTTCAATACGCCGCAATTGCTGATGTGCTCGGGCGTCGGCCCCGCCGCGCAGTTGCGCCGCCACGGCGTTGCGCTCGTGCACGACGCGCCCGACGTCGGCGAAAACCTGATCGACCACATCGATTTCATCGTCAACAAGCGCGTGAATTCGCCGGAGCTCGTCGGCATCTGCCTGCGCGGGTTCGCGAAGATGACGCCCGCGCTGTTCAGCTATCTGGCGAGGCGCGAAGGGATGATGACGAGCAACGTCGCCGAGGCGGGCGGCTTCATCAAGAGCGAGCCCGGGCTCGATCGCCCCGATCTGCAACTGCACTTCTGCACGGCGCTCGTCGACGACCACAACCGCAACATGCACTGGGGCTTCGGCTATTCGCTGCACGTGTGCGCGCTGCGGCCGAAGAGCCGCGGCAACGTCGCGCTCGCGAGCAGCGATGCGCGCGTCGCGCCGCTCATCGATCCGCGCTTCTTCAGCGACGAGCGCGATCTCGATCTGCTCGTGCGCGGCGCGAAGGCGATGCGCACGATCCTGTCGGCCGCGCCGCTCGCGTCGCAGGGCGGGCGCGAGCTGTACACCGATCCGAACGACACCGACGCCAAGCTGCGCGCGGCGATCGTCGCGCACGCGGACACGATCTATCACCCGGTCGGTACTTGCCGGATGGGCACCGACGCGCGCGCGGTCGTCGATCCGCAATTGCGCGTGAACGGGGTGGAGGGATTGCGGGTCGTCGACGCGTCGGTGATGCCGACCCTCATCGGCGGCAACACGAACGCGCCGACCGTGATGATCGGCGAGCGCGCGGCGGATTTCATCGTGGCCGCGCGCAAGGGGCAGGCCGCACCCGCTCGCGAGCGGATCGCGGCGGCGCACGGCGGCTGATGCGCGCCGCCGCGCGAAAGGCCGCCGGCGCGGCCGTCAGGCGAACGTGTCGACCAGCCCGACGCTGCGTTGCGTCGCGCCGCTGGACGGCGTCGCTGCGAGTTCGCCGAGCGCGGCGTCGGCCGTCGACGCGCCGGGCGCGCGTCGCGTCGCGGCTCCGTCCGACGATTGTCGTTGCGGGGTCTGCTGCTGCGCGGACGCGAAGCCGCCGTCGCTGACGCTCGCGCTGCCGAGCCCGAGTCCGCCCGCTTCCATCGCTTCGCGCAGCTTCGGCAGCGCGGCCTCGATCGCGTCGCGCACTTGCGCGTGCTGCGACACGAAGAGCGCGTGCGCGTGGCTGTCGGCCACGCGCAGCACGACTTGCAGCGGCCCGAGATCGGGCGGATTCAACGTGAGCTCCGCGCTCTGCTGATGCGCGTTCGACAGGAACACGACCTTCTGGCTCAACGCGTCCGTCCAGTCGGGCGTGCCGACGGGCGGCGCGAGCGCCGCGGCGGCGGCCGCGCCGGCGCTCGCGTTCGTGGCGAGCGCCGCCGGCGCGGCCTGTTGCAGCGCGGCCGGCGCGCTCGAAGCCGCGAGCGTCGCGCGCGCGGAATCGGCCGCGTCCTGCAGCGCGGCGAGCGCGCCCGACGCGTCCGGCTGCGCGGCGTTCGTCGCCGCGATCGCGATTGCCGTCGCCGGGTTCGCGCCCGACACGTCGGCGAACGCCGCTTGCGCGGCGGGGGCCTTCGCGCCGGCGAGCATCTTGTCGAATGTGGCGCCGTTCGCGGCAAGCGGCGCGGACGCGTTGCCCGTGCCCGCCGATTGCGCGCCTTGCGCCGCCGTCGCGCTCGCCTGGCCGGCGCCCGTGAGCTTGCCCAGCGCCGCGTTCAGCGCGTCGCCGATCGATTGCTGCGCGCTAGCGGGCACGGACGAATCGGCGTCGCCCTGCGGGGCGGCGTTCGTCGCGGGCGAGGTCGACGGATGGGCGACGGCGCCCGCTTGCGCGGCCGCCGCGTCGGCGGCCGTCTGCACCGCCTGCGCATCGGGGCGCGCCTGCAGTTGCGCCTGCAGCGACGCGGCCGCGGCGAGCGCGGCGGCGTTGGCCGATGCCGATTGCGTCGCGGTGTCGTCGTCGTCCTGATCGTCAGGTTTTCCCGATCCTTTCGCGTTGCCCGTGCTCGCCGCCGCCTGCGCGCTCGCGCCGGAGGCCGACGCGCTCGCCGCGTTGCTCGCCGAAGCATTCGTCGCGGCGTTCGCCGCGTTGCCGGCGCTCTGCGCGCATGCGCTCGAATTCGCGTTCGCCTGACGCTGCGTCTGCACGCTTTGCTTGAGCGTTTGCGCGAACGGCGCATCGCCGGGCGACGCAGACGGCGCGTTCGACGCGCCGGACGCGTTCGCCGAAGAACCGGACGACGACTTGACCATCGTGCTCGCCGCGCCGAGCAGCAAACCGATCAGGGGAAGAGGAGGCATGTCGGATCTCGTGTTCGGGTTCGATGTGCGGCGCGGCGCTTACTTCGCCGCTTCCTTCGCCGCTTCCGCGCGCATGCGCAGCACCTTCGCCGCGTGCTCGTCGGCGTCGCGCTGCTCGCGTTTCGCGGCGTGTTTCGCTTCCTGCTGCGCGCCGCGCGCCTGCAGGATTTCGTACGAGCCGAGCGTGCGTTTCTTCGCCTGCCACTCGGGGCGCGCCGCTTCGATGCGCGTCTGCGCGGCGGCGACGACGCGCCGCTGCTGGTCGATCGCCGCGTCGAGCGTGTCGAGGAACGCCTGGAAGTTGCGGCAGTTGCCGGCGGGCATGCCCGATTGCGCGGATTCGGCGAAGCGCACGCGGTATTCGTCGCGATAGCGCAGGAGCGCGTCGAGCTGCGTCTGCGCGTCGGTGCGCTCGTGCTGCGCGCGGCCGAGCTGCTTGGTCGCGGCGTCGAGTTCGTCCTGCGCGCGCTCGAGCAGGAGCTGAAGGGGAAAGGTTTGGGCCATGGCGTTCAGCCTCCTTCGGATTCGAACAGCGCATCGAGCGCGGCGAGGCTCGGCGCGTATGGCGCGCATTCGCGAAAGCCCTGCTGCAGGAACGATTCGATGCGCGGGTACAGCGCAACCGCACGGTCGAGCTGCGCGTCGCGTCCCGCCGCGTACGCGCCGACCGCGATCAGGTCGCGGTTGCGTTGGTAGCGCGACAGCATTTGCTTGAACTGGCGCACGCGGTCGAGGTGCGCGTCGTCGATCAGCGCGGTCATCGCGCGGCTGATCGACGCTTCGATGTCGATGGCCGGATAGTGGCCGGCTTCCGCGAGCGAGCGCGACAGCACGATGTGGCCGTCGAGAATCGCGCGTGCGGAATCGGCGATCGGGTCCTGCTGGTCGTCGCCTTCGGTGAGCACCGTGTAGAACGCGGTGATCGAGCCGCCGCCTTGCGGCCCGTTGCCGGTGCGCTCGACGAGCGCGGGCAGCTTGGCGAACACCGACGGCGGATAGCCTTTCGTCGCGGGCGGCTCGCCGATCGCGAGCGCGATCTCGCGCTGCGCCATCGCGTAGCGCGTGAGCGAATCCATCAGCAGCAGCACGTGCTTGCCCTGATCGCGGAAATACTCGGCGAGCGTCGTCGCGTAAGCGGCGCCCTGCATCCGCAACAGCGGCGACACGTCGGCCGGCGCGGCCACGACGACCGAGCGCGCGAGCCCGTCCTCGCCGAGGATCTGCTCGATGAACTCCTTCACTTCGCGGCCCCGCTCGCCGATCAGGCCGATCACGATCACCTCGGCGCTCGTGTAGCGCGCCATCGTGCCGAGCAGTACCGATTTGCCCACGCCCGAGCCGGCGAAGAGGCCCATCCGTTGGCCGCGCCCCACGGTCAGAAGCGCGTTGATCGCGCGCACGCCGACGTCGAGCACGTGATGGATCGGTTCGCGATCGAGCGGATTGACCGACGGCGCGGTGAGCGGCGCGTCGACCTTCGACGCGAGCGGCCCGAGATTGTCGAGCGGGCGGCCCGACGCGTCGACGACGCGCCCGAGCATCTCCCGGCCGACGGGCAGGCGCTTGGCGCCCGCGAGCGGATCGGCGACGGGCGCGGTCTCGAGCGGCCACACGCGCGCGCCGGGCAGCACGCCCGCGACCGCGGTGGTCGGCATCAGGAAGAGGCGCTCGCCCGCGAAGCCGACGACTTCGGCTTCCGCATACGGCAGCGCGCTGCCCGCGGGCAGCTCGATCGTGCATTCGGCGCCCACCGACAGCCTCAGTCCGATCGCTTCGAGCACGAGGCCCGCTGCGCGGGTGAGGCGTCCGCACGGGCGCAGCGGCAGCGCGCGCGCGTTGCGCTCGCGGATGCCGTCGAGATGGGCGCGCCAGTGCGCGAGATGCGGATTGGCGAGCGCCGCGCGCGACGTCGCGGGGCCCGCCGCGAGCGGGCGGTGGTGAGGGGGCTGGGCGAGCGCGCCGTCGCCGATGTCGCGCGCGGCCGCGTCGCCGTGCTCGGGGCCGCGCGACGCGAGCGCGAGCTCGCGCTCGAGCGCATCGAGTTCGTCGCGGCCGAGCGCGCCGGATGCGTTGCTCACCATGCGCTCACCTTGCCGAGCGCGGCCGCGACGCGCTCCCAGCGGGTCGTGAGCGTCGCGTCGATTTCGCCCGTCGATGCGTGCGCGCGGCAGCCGCCGCGCTCGACGGCCGCGTCGGTGCGCACGCTCCAGCCGAGCGCGTCGAGCTCGTCGTCCAGATAGGCTTCGACGACGGGCAGGTCCGCGGGATTCACGATCAGATGCGGTGCGCCCGCGAGCGCGGGCTCCGCGGCGAGCACCTCGCGCGCGGCCGCGATCAGCGCGGCCGGATCGTGCTGCACGTGCTGGCGCACGACCTGCTGCGCGATCTCGAGCGCGAGCGTCGCGATGTCGTCGGCGAGATCGCGCTCGACGCCCGCGAGCGCGTCGCGAAACGACGCGGCGAGCGCGGCGAGCGCGGCGCTCGCCGCGCGCGCTTCGGCCTGGCCTTCGTCGAAGCCCTTCGCGCGCCCCTGTTCGTAGCCGGCCTGATAGCCGAGCGCCTGGCCTTCGACGTGGCCGGCGGCGATCCCTTCCGCGTGCGCGGCGTCGCGCACGCGCTGCAGTTCGGCGGCGAGTGCGGCGGCCGCCGCCGCGCCGCCGTCGTCGGGCGGCGCGGGCGGCGGCGGATCGAACGAAGCCATCTCCCACCGCTGATACGCGGTGACGGGCTTGCTCGACGCGCTCGTGCGATCAGACATATGCGTCTTCCGCCTTGCCGCCGATCACGATCTGGCCGCTCTCGGCGAGGTTGCGCACGACCTGCAGGATCTTGCGCTGCTGCGTCTCGACTTCGGACACGCGCACCGGGCCGCGCGCGTCGAGATCCTCGGCGAGCAGCTCGGCCGCGCGCTGCGACATGTTCGACAGGAACTTCTGCCGCAGCGCGGGCGGCGCGCCCTTCAGCGCGACGATGAGCGCCTCCGATTCGACTTCCTTGAGCAGCAGCTGGATCGCGCGGTCCTCGAGTTCGAGCAGGTTCTCGAACACGAACATCTGGTCGATGATCTTCTGCGCGAGATCGGGATCGTATTGCTTGACGTTCTCGAGCACGGCTTCCTCGTGCACGCTCGTCATGAAGTTCAGGATCTCGGCCGCGGTGCGGATGCCGCCCATCGGCGCGCGCTTCAGGTTGTCGCTGCCGGACAAGAGGCCCGTCAGCACGTCGTCGAGCTCGCGCAGCGCGGTCGGCTGGATGCCGTCGAGCGTCGCGATCCGCAGCAGCACGTCGTTGCGCAGCCGCTCGGTGAAGCACGACGCGATCTCCGACGCCTGGTCGCGATCGAGGTGCACGAGGATCGTCGCGATGATCTGCGGGTGCTCGTTCTTGATGAGCTCGGCCACGGCCGCCGAATCCATCCACTTGAGCCCTTCGATCCCGCTCGTGTCGCTGCCTTGCAGGATGCGGTCGATGAGCACGCCCGCCTTGTCCTCGCCGAGCGCCTTCGTCAGCACCGAGCGGATGTAGTCGTTCGAATCGAGCGACAGCGCGGTGTGCTTCTCCGCTTCGTGCACGAAATCGTTGAGCACGCCCTCGACCTCTTCGCGCGTGACGTTCTTGAGCGAGGCCATCGCGGCGCCGATCTTCTGCACTTCGCGCGGCGCGAGGAATTTGAATACCTGCGCGGCCTCTTCCTCGCCGATCGACATCAGCAGGAGCGCGCTCTTGTTCAAGCCTTCAGCGTTCATCGGACACCCAGTTCTTCACGACGGTTGCGACGATCTTCGGATCTTGCCGCGCGATCGTGCGCGCGTAGTCCAGATTGCGTTCGTAGCGGTTCTTCTCGCTTTCGAAGGCGAGGAGGGCCGGATGCTCATCGTCCTCTTCGGCAAGCTGTTTCTTGTCGGGGCTCGGCAGGCCGTCGAGCGCGATCGCGTCGTCCGGGCCGTTGAGCGCCGCAACCGCGGCCGCCGCCGGCTGCTCGGCGGGCGGCGGGAACGCGCGGCGCAGCGCCGGGCGCACGAACATGAAGTAGAGCGCGGCGGCCGCCGCGGCGACGCCCAGCCACTTCGCGATGTCCTTGCCGAGCTCGATCATGTCGGGCTGGCGCCACCACGGCAGGTTCGCGAACGGGTCGACCGCCGCCGAGAACGTGCTGTTGACGACGTTCACCGAATCGCCGCGCTTCTCGTCGTAGCCCATCGCGTCCTTCACGAGCTGCTGGACCTGAGCGAGCTTGTCCGCGGTGAGCGGCTGCATCGTCACGTGGCCCTTCGCGTCGGTGGCCGGCTGATAGTTGACGACGACCGCGACGGACAGCCGCTTGATCGTGCCCATCGATTGCTCGACGTGACGCACCGTTCGGTCGAGCTCGTAGTTCGTCGTCGAATCCTTGCGATCGCTGACGGGCGTCGCAGCCGGGCCGGCCGGCTGGCCGTTGCTCGCGACGATCGGCGCGGACGCGGGCTGCGGCGGCGTGTTCGACAGCGCGCCCGGCACGCCCGACGCGCCGCTTTGCGCGAGCTCGGTCGCGGAGCTCGTCTGCTGGCTGCGGATCGCGGCCTGCTGCGGCGCGCCGTTCGGGCCGTAGCTCTCCGAGGTCTGCTCGATCTTCGAGAAGTCGACGTCGGCGCTCACCTGCGAGCGCGCGTTGCCGGCGCCGAAGATCGGCGCGAGGATCGCGTCGATGCGCTTTTGCGTGTTGCGCTCGATCTGCTGCACGTACTTGAGCTGGCTCGCGTCGAGGCCCGTGGCCGACGCGGTCTGCGTGAGCAGGTTGCCGTCCTGGTCGACGATCGTCACGTTCTTCGCGGGCATGTCGGGCACGCTCGACGACACCATCCGCGTGACGGCGAGCACCTGCCCTTCGTCGAGCACGCGGCCCGGATACAGATCGACGAGCACCGACGCCGACGGCGCTTCGCGCTCGCGCACGAACACCGACGGCTTCGGAATCGCGAGATGCACGCGCGCGGCGCGCACCGCGTTGATCGATTCGATCGTGCGCTGCAGCTCGCCTTCGAGCGCGCGCTGATAGTTGACCTGCTCGGCGAACTGGCTGATGCCGAATTTCTGGTTGTCCATCAGCTCGAAGCCGACCGAGCCGCCCTTCGGGAGCCCCATCGAGGCGAGCTTCAGACGCGTTTCGTGAACCTGGTTCGCGGGCACGAGGATCGCGCCGCCCGCGTCGGCGAACTTGTAGGGAACGTTTGCCTGCTGGAGCGCGGTGATGATCGCGCCGCCGTCGCGGTCGGACAGGTTGCTGTACAGCACGCGGTAATCGGGCGCGCGGCTCCAGAGCACGAGCGCGACGATCGCGGCGACGGCGAGCGCCGCGCCGATCAGGAACGGCAGGCGCGGATTCGTCTTCATCCGCGAAAGTCCGGGAATGCGCTCGGCGAAGCCGCCCAGGCCGAAATCCGCGCCGCCCGCCGCCGCGCCCGGCAGCGCGCCCGCCGCGGCCGCGGCTTGCGGCGGCGCGCCCGCAAGGCTCGAACGGGCGTCGGGATTGATCAGCGAGTTGGCCTGCGAGTCCATGCGTCGAGTATCTCCACTGCGGGCTGAGTGCCGGCTCGGCAGAGCAGGCGGACATTGACACGATGCGATTATCCGCAGTGCGGTCAAGCGCGATCGGCCGAATAGAGCGGGGTTTCGCCCGTACTTCTGCGTCTTTCGCCTTCGGGCCGCTGCTATGCTTTTTCGCAATCCGGCCCTTGCAACGCTCGCGGGAAGCCGGAGTTCCCCCCCGCCGGGCCCTCGCGGCCCGGCTCTTTTGCGGAGATCCCATGGTTGCCCCCGTCAACGGAATCGCTTCGGCGCTGCAACAAATGCAGGCGATGGCCGCGCAGGCCGCGGGCGGAGCGGCGAGTCCGACGGCGGCGCTCGCCGGCTCCGGCGCGGCGAGCGCCGGCTCGTTCGCGAGTGCGATGAAGGCGTCGCTCGACAAGATCAGCGGCGACCAGCAGAAGGCGCTCGGCCAGGCCCAGGCGTTCGAGCTCGGCGCGCAGAACGTGTCGCTCAACGACGTGATGGTCGACATGCAGAAAGCCAACATCGGCTTCCAGTTCGGGCTCCAGGTCCGCTACAAGTTAGTGAGCGCCTACAACGAGATCATGCAGATGTCCGTCTGACGGATCTCTCCGCGCGTCATTTTTCTAAAGCTTTCGGGCTTCCTTACCGATAACGTCGGTACAAGCCCGCGCCGTGCCGTGCACGGGGCGGTGATACCGGATCGAATGCACCAAAGAGGAGGAGCGCCATGTTCACCCCAGGACACGCTGGAGCCAGTGCCTATGCGCGCGTCGGCGTCGAAACAGGGGTGATGGGCGCATCTGCGCATCGGCTCATCGCGATGCTTTACCAGGGCGCGCGCCAGGCGATCGCGCTTGCGCGGCTGCATTTGCAGCAAGGCAACGTCGCCGCGCGCGGCGAGGCGATCGGCAAGGCCATCCGCATCGTCGAGAGCGGCTTGCAGCAGTCGCTGAACCTCGAAGCCGGCGGCGAGATCGCGTCGCGTCTCGACGCGCTTTACACGTACATCTGCCGGCGTCTGCTGCAGGCGAACGTCGACGCGAGCGAGCCGCTGCTGATCGAGGCCGACGGCCTGCTCGCGACGCTCGAGGACGCGTGGACGGGCATCGGCCCGGAGGTGGCCAGGATGACCGCGCAAGCCGCAACGGAACAGTCGCGATGAACCGGAAGACCGAATACTTTGCCCGCTACGAAGCGATCGCCGACGTGTCCGGGCGGATGCTCGTCGCGGCCCGCAATGCGGCATGGCATGCGATGGGCGGGCTGCAGGAGGAGTATCTGCGGCTTGTCGACGGGCTGAAAGAGGCTGAGCAGGGCGTCATGCTCGACGATGCGGAGCGCACCCGCAAGTTCGAGCTGATCCGCCGCATCCTCGCCGACGACGCCGCGATCCGCGATCTCGCGAGCCCGGAGGTCGCGCGGCTGTCCGCGTTCATCCGCGCGGGCCGCTCGACGCTGAACGACCTGTACCGGGCGCGCGGCTGAACGCGGGCGGGGCACGCCGCCGCGTTCGTGCGCGCCGGCTCACGCAAGCGGACGGCGCGCGTCCGTTTGCGCGGGTTGCACGAATTTCATCCGGCGCGCGTCAGGACTCACGATGACCGCTATCGACACCGCTGCCGCCGCCATCCTGGCGAGCCGCATCGACAGTCTTCTCGACGCGATCCAGCCCTCGGCGGGCGGCGCGGCGGCGGCACAGGTCGGCACGTCCGGCGCGCCGCCGGCGTCAGCGCCGCCGCAGCAGGCGGCGGGCGGGCCGCCGCCTGCGTCCGCGCAGGCCGTGCTGTCCGAGGTCGGACTCACGTTCGACGCGATTTCCCGTTACGGCGGCGATGCGACGCCCGCGGTCGTCGGCGCTGCGCCGCTGCTGCCCGCGCCGCCGATCGCGTCCGCCGCGCAAGCGGCCGCGTTGGTCGATCCGTTGCTTGTCGCGTCCGATGCCGGCAACCCCGGGCCGTCCGCGGCGGCGCCCAGCGCGCAGGCGGCGCAGGCCGCGGCGCAAGCGTCTTCGGGCGCATCGCCCGCCGCCGCGCTGAGCGCGGCGCTCGCGCAGGCCGTCGCGGAAAGCGGCCTCTTCTACGAATCCCATCTCGCACAATGGCTCGCGGGCCAGCGCACGACGGCCGAGCTCGCGCGCGAGCCGCAGGCGCGGCTCGCGACGGCCGGCCAGCCGGGCGCGCAGGCCGGCCAGGCGGGCAATGCGCTCGACGACGCGCTTGCCGATCTGCTCGCCGCGCGCCTGCCGCTGCCGCAAGGCGGCCGCGACGACGCGCCCGCGCAATCGGCGGCGCGCAACCCGGGGCAGCCGGCGGGCGACGCGGGCGAAGGCGCGGCGGCGTCGGGCCGCGCGCCGCCGAACGCGGCGGCGCTCGCACGCTCGGTCGACGCGTATGCGGCGCTCGCCGGCGAAGACGGCAAGCCCGCCGCCGCGCAAGCCGCGCAGACGGCCGGCGCGCGGCCCGGCATGCCGCCTCCGGACGCGGAAGCGCCGGCGTCGGTCGCGGCCTCGCTGCACGCGGCGACGCTGCCGATCGTGCGTCAGCAGCTCGATCTGCTCGCGACCGACCAGTTTCGCTGGACCGGCGAAGCGTGGCCGGGCGCGAGGCTCGACTGGACGATCGAGCCGGACGAGCGGCATGGCCGCGAGCGGCCGTCGTCCGAGGCCGAAGCGCCGGATGCGCGCGGCTGGCGCACGCACTTGACGCTCGCATTGCCGTCGCTCGGCACCGTCGACGCGGAGCTCGTGCTGAACGGCGAGCAGCTCGCCGCGCGGCTGCGCGTGAGCGAGGCGGGCGCGGCGCGGCTCGCGCCGCACGGCGACGCGCTGCGTGCCCGTTTGCAGGCGCTCGGATTGCAGGTGAGCGGCTTGTCGATCCGCGTGATCGACGGGGTGCCCGACGGTTTCGACGCGACGGTCGCGCGGGCGGCCGCGTCCGCGTACGCGCGCGCGGCGGCGAGCGGCGAGCCGGGGGCGGCAGGGGCGACGGGACCGACGGGACCGACTGGACCGACTGGGGAGAGGGGGGCGGCAGGACCGACAGGGGCGGCCGGTATTGCGAGCGGCGCGGCTGCAGGCGCCGGTGCGGCGGGCGTCGAGCCGCGCACGCCGCCGTCGCCGGTCGAGACCGACGACGATTGGGAGCTCGCGCGATGAGCGGGCCGCAGCGCAAGCGTGCCGCGGTGCTCGCGTACGACGCGAAGGGCGGCGATACGGCGCCGCGCGTCGTCGCGAAGGGCTACGGGCTCGTCGCCGAGCGGATCATCGAGCGGGCGCGCGATGCCGGGCTGTACGTGCATACCGCGCCCGAGATGGTGTCGTTGCTGATGCAGGTCGACCTCGACGCGCGGATTCCGCCGCAGTTGTATCAGGCGGTCGCGGAACTGCTCGCGTGGCTGTACGCGCTCGAACGCGGCGCAGGCGACGGTGACGGTGACGGCGGGCAGACGGTTTTTCCGCCGTTGCCGAAGCGGTGAAGGCGGACGGCCTGAGGGCGTGACCGGTGTCTCGGGCTCGTGGGACGTGCGTCGGTGCTCGATCGTTCGGTGCGGTGGGTTGGTGAGCTGGCGGATCGGTGAGTCGGTGAGTCGGTGAATCGGTGAATCGGTGAATCGGTGAATCGGTGAATCGGTGAATCGGTGAATCGGTGAATCGGTGAATCGGTGAATCGGCGAGTCGGCGAATCAGCGAACGCGCAGCACGATCCTGGCTCCGTCAGCGTCCAGCGACATTGAGTTCGCCGATATTTTATGTAATGATATCCATTCTCATTTAATTAAACGGGCGGCGCGCGACTCGGTTGCGCGCCGCCCGATGTTTTGTGCGAATGGAAATCGAAGCGTGAACGCGCCCGAATCGATCGAAAAACTCACCGGCGTCGTGGTGCCGTATCCGGGTTCGCCGCGCAAGCTCGACGAGATCGAGCTCACCGAGCGCCGCCGCCGCTCGCGGCGCGCGACGTTCATCAAGTGGCTTCGCAAGGTGCATGGCTGGGTCGGCTTGTGGGGGGCGGTGCTGGGCCTGCTGTTCGGCGTGACGGGCGTGCTGCTCAATCACCGCGCGCCGCCGCTCAAGATCTCGTCCGGCGAGCCGCAAGTCAGCCAGCTGCAACTCGCGCTGCCGTCGCCCGTGCCCGATACGCCCGCCGCGATGGCCGCGTGGGTTCGGCGCGAGCTCGCGTTCGACGGCCGGCTTGGCCGCATCCGCAAAGATCCGGCGCAGCCCGTCGCGTGGGGCGAGCGCCGCGTCACGCAGCCCGAGCACTGGCAGTTCGGCCTCTTCGGCCCGCGCAGCAACGTGCAGGTCGAATACTGGAAAGGCAACGGCTACGTGTCGGTGAAACGCACCGACAACGCGATCCTCACGACGCTCAATAACCTGCATCGCGGCGTCGGGATGAACCTGTTCTGGGTGCTGCTGATGGATACGATCGCGGGATCGATGGTCCTGCTGTCGCTGACGGGTGTGCTGCTCTGGACCGAGCTCAACAAGCGGCGCACGGTGGGCGTCGTGCTCGTCGCCGGGTCGGTGGCAGCGGCGCTGGCGGCGGGCTTGTCCTGAGTCGAGCATCTTCGGCCGCGGCTTTCCGGGCGGCGCGCGCCGCGCGTTCGTCGGGCGTTGTCGCGCCGCGCGCCGTTACGTCTTTCCGCGCGGCGCGATGCGCAAGGCGTCGCATTGTGCAATCGGGCCGGCTCGACGTCGAGTCGCGCATGCTTTTCACGATCGCGGGCCGGCATCGTCGGTTCGCCCGTCGAGACAAGCGCACGGTTGCGGCCTGATTTGCGGCGCGCATGTGCGCTGGACTTCGAAAAACAGAAAGTCCGCTGGATGACCGGGCTATTCTGCTTTGCCGACCGCCGACCGCCGACCGCCGACCGCCGACCGCCGACCGCCGACCGCCGACCGCGAACGCGAACGCGAACGCGAACGCGAACGCGAACGCGAACGCGAACGCGAACGCGAACAGCGAACAGCGAACACCGAACAGCGAACAGCGAACAGCAAATCACCACACCCCAAACACCGATCGACGTTCGCGGCCGCCGACCTAAATTCCGCACGCCACGTCGCCGTTCGTCGCGACCTCCCGCGCCGCCTTCGCTCCCTCGACCTGCAGGATCGTCGGCAGCGACACGCCATTCTTCGCCGCCGTCACCTCGGCGAGAATCGACACCGCGATTTCCGGCGGCGTCCGGCTTCCAATGTAGATGCCCGCCGGCCCGTGCAGCCGCGCGAGTTCCGCCGCGCTCAGATCGAATTCCCGCAGCCGCTCGCGCCGCGCCTGGCTGTTGCGCCGCGAGCCGAGCGCGCCGACGTAGAACGCCGGCGTCTTCAGCGCCTCCATCAGCGCGAGATCGTCGAGCTTCGGATCGTGCGTCAACGCGATCACCGCCGAGCGGCGGTCGAGTTGCATGTCGAGCACGGTGTCGTCGGGCATCGTCCGCACGACGTGCGTGCCGGGCACGTCCCACGCGTGCGTGTATTCGTCGCGCGGATCGCAGACCGTCACCTGATAATCGAGCCCCACCGCGATCTGGCACAGATAGCGCGACAACTGCCCCGCGCCGATCACGAGCATCCGGTAGCGCGGCCCGTGGATCGTCACGAGGCGCGCGCCGTCGAAGTGGAGCCCGTCGGTCGCGATCGCGGGCGCGAGCGTCGCTTTGCCGCTGGCGAGCTCGAGCGTGCGCGTGACGAGCCGGCCGCGCTCGACCGCGTCGCACAGCGCCGCGACGCCGCTCGCCGGCCCGAGCGGCTCGAGCACGAGCTCGATCGTGCCGCCGCACGGCAGGCCGAAGCGGTGCGCCTCCTCGGCCGTCACGCCGTATTTGACCGCTTCGGGCCGCGTCCAGCTCGCGACGCCCGACGCCTGCACGCGCGCGATCAGATCGTCTTCGATGCAGCCGCCCGACACCGAGCCGGCGACGAGCCCGTCGTCGCGCACCGCGAGCATCGCGCCCTCGGGGCGCGGCGACGAACCCCAGGTCCGCACGACCGTGACGAGCAGCGCGCGGCGCCCCTCGCCGAGCCAGCGCGCGCTCGTTCGCAGCACTTCGAGATCCACGCTTTCCATGATCCGGTCCTTGCAGCTTCCCGGCCGATGGGATTCCGGCCGCTGAATGGCGCGATTATGGCGCGTCCGATGAAAGCGTGCAGGAGCGGCCGCGCGCACAAAAAAAGCGCTCCCGGCGATCGGGAGCGCTTGGGCTCGGGCGGCGCGGCGAGCCGTGCGATTGGCCCGCCGCGCGCATGGCGCGAAAAAGCGCGTCAGTGCTGCGCGCCGTGCGCGAGCTTCGAGTGACGGCGCGAGTACGCGAAGTACACGACGAGGCCGATCACGAGCCACGCGCCGAACGCGATCCACGTGACGGGCTGCAGGTTCAGCATCAGGAACAGGCACGCGGCGACGGCGAGAATCGGCACGATCGGCACGCCCGGGCAGCGGAACGCGCGCGGCAGATCCGGGTGCGTGCGGCGCAGCACGAGCACCGCGATCGACACCATCGAGAACGCGGCGAGCGTGCCGATGTTGATCAGCTCGGCGAGCACGTTGAGCGGGATCAGCGCCGCGATGAGGCCGAAGAACAGGCCGACGAGCCAGGTCGTCAGGAACGGCGTCGCGAAGCGCGGATGCACGCGCGAGAGCGCGGCGGGCAGCAGGCCGTCGCGCGACATCGCGAAGATGATCCGGGTCTGGCCGTAGCTCATCACGAGAATCACGGTCAGCATGCCGATGACGGCGCCGAGATCAATGAAGCCCGCGACCCACTTCTCGCCCGCGACTTGCAGCGCGTACGAGATCGGGTGCGAGATGTTCGCGTACTGCGCCCACGGCACGATGCCCGTCGCGATCGCCGCGACCGCGACGTACAGGAACGCGCACACGCCGAGCGAAGCGATGATCCCGATCGGCAGATCGCGCTTCGGGTTCTTCACTTCCTCGGCCGCCGACGACACCGCGTCGAAGCCGATGAACGCGAAGAACATCACGGCCGCCGCGCCGAACACGCCGTTCCAGCCGTGCGGCATGAACGGCTTCCAGTTCGCGGGCGTCACGTGGAAGACGCCGACGGCGATCACGAGCAGCACGACGGCGACCTTGATGAACACCATGATGTTGTTCACGCGCGTCGATTCGCGAATGCCGATCGACAGCAGCGTCGTGATGACGATCATCACGAGGAACGCGGGCAGGTTGAAATAGGTGGCGACGCCCGGCAGCGCGCCAGGCGCGGCGGAGAGCGCTGCGGGCAGCGACACGCCGAAGCCTTGCAGCAGCGATTGCAGATAGCCGGACCAGCCGACCGACACCGCGGATGCCGCCAGCCCGTATTCGAGCATCAGGTCCCAGCCGATGATCCACGCGACGACCTCGCCGAGCGTCGCGTACGAATACGTGTAGATCGAGCCGGCGACGGGGATCGTTGATGCGAATTCGGCGTACGACAGCGCGGCGAGGCCGCACGCGATCGCCGCGATCACGAACGCCAGCATCAGCGCGGGGCCGGCCTGCACGGCGCCCGTGCCGGTCAGCACGAAGATGCCGGTGCCGATGATCGCGCCGATGCCGAGAAAGGTGAGGTCGACCGCGCCGAGCGCCTTCTTGAGGCCGGCCGCGTGCGCGCCGGCGATCATGCGGTCGACGTTTTTCTTGCGGAAGAGAGACATTGCGAAGGGTGACCGGAAACGCGAGGCGCGCGCCCGGATAAGTGGAAAACCCGCCATTTTAGCGGATGTCGCGCGCTTGCCCGCGCCGGACGGCGCGCGTTTGCGACGTGAGTCGCAAAAAAAATCGTCCAATGAAAACA
The DNA here is from genome assembly GCF_001526245.1 of Burkholderia sp. MSMB1498. NCBI lineage: Bacteria > Pseudomonadati > Pseudomonadota > Betaproteobacteria > Burkholderiales > Burkholderiaceae > Burkholderia > Burkholderia sp. MSMB1498. The sequence goes on along the minus strand of NZ_LOYJ01000080.1, from coordinate 19,711 downwards.
ATCGTTTGCGGTCGGCGCGGCGTTGCGCCGCAGGGCGTGCGCGCCGCTTCGGACACGCGCGCCCCCGGCGCTACGCGCCGATCGCCGGGTTCATGTCGACGAGGCGGTTGCTCATCACGTAGAACGTCAGCTCCGCGTTGTTCGACAGCTTCATCTTCTCGAGCAGGCGCGTGCGATAGACGCTGACCGTCTTCACCGACAGCGACAGCGCGAGCGCGATGTCGGTGAGCCGCTTGCCCGACGCGATCATGCAGAGCGTCTGGTACTCGCGGTCGGACAGCTTCTCGTGCGGCAGCGGCTCGTTCTCGAACGACACGTATTCGGCGAGCGCCTCGGCCATCGCCGGGCTCACGTACTTGCGGCCCGCGGCGACCTGGCTGATCGCCGACACCATCTGCACGGCGTTGACGGTCTTCGACAGATAGCCGGCCGCGCCCGCCTTCAGCGCACGCACCGCGAACTGATCCTCGCGGTACATCGAGAACATCAGCACCGGCGTGCGCGCCAGCTTGCGCTTCAGGCGCTTGAGCACCTCGATGCCGTTCATGTCGGGCAGCGAGATGTCGAGGAGGATCACGTCGAACGTGCTCTTCTCGGTGATCGCGAGCGCCTCGCTGCCGGATTCGGCCTCCATGACCTCGCGCGCGATGCCGCGGTCGATCAGCAATTGGCGAATGCCTTGGCGGACGATCGCATGATCGTCGACGAGCAGGATCTGCAGGCTCATCTTGCCTCCCGGCGCATCCTGCGCGCGACGGCCGGCGCGTGCGCGGCGGCGACGAGCGCGTCCCACGCGAAGCGCGCGCGCAGCACGGTGCCCGCGCCGCTCGGGCGCGGCGAGACGAGCTCGAGCGTGCCGCCGAGCGCCTCGCAGCGCGCGCGCATGCTGCCGAGCCCATAGCCGCGGCGGCGCGCGGCGGCGATGCCCACGCCGTCGTCCGCGACGACGAGGCTCAGATGCGTGTCGTCGACGTCGATCCGCACGTCGGCGGCCGACGCGTGCGCGTGCTTCGCCACGTTTGCGAGCGCTTCCTGCGCGACGCGGAAGACGGCGAGCGTGCCGTCGGTGCGAAGCTGCGTGACGCGCGCGTCGGCCGCGCAGACGAAGCTCGTGCGCAGGCCGGTGCGCGCGCCGTGCGCGCCGATCCACGCGGCGAGCGCGCCGACGAGCCCCGCTTCGAGCGCGGGCGTGCCGAAGCCGTCGATCAGGCGCCGATTCGCGGCCGTCGCGGCGTCGAGCGCCTGCTGCGCGAGCGCGAGCGCGCGCCGGCACGCGTCGGGCGCGCCGTCCGGCAGCCAGGTTTCGACGTTCGCGAGCGCGAAGCGCGCGGCGGTGAGATCGGCGCCTAGGCCGTCGTGGAGCTCGCCCGCGAGATGGCGGCGCGCGGATTCGTCTGCGGCGACGAGTTCGGCGGACAGTTGCGCGACGCGCGCGCCGAGCCGCTCGGCGGCGGGCGCACGCGCGGCGGGGCGGGAAACGAAAGGAATGCCGACCTCGGGTGCGAGGTCGCTCGCCGACGCAGCGGCGGCGCTTGCAATCGACGGCGCAATAGACGGCGTATCCATGACTCTCCCTTTCTGTTCAGAAAGCTATTCAGATACCTACTGAAACGATTGCGAACCGCCGCAGCCGGTACGACCTGTCGGCGGCTAAGTCAGCAATGCGCCGTGGAAACACTATTTACATCTTGTAACAATTAGTCTGGCACTGTAACAGCACGTGGGACCGTTTTCACACGCCGCGCATGATATCGCAGAATTATAGGAAAAGTCATACGGGGCGGACGTTTAAAGGCGATCGTTACGCCTCAGGATGTTCCCGATGTAGGACAAACACCGACAGACAATTTCGGCAAAATAACGCGAAGTTGTAACGATGTTGAGATACAAATATGACATTTTGTAACTCTGTTGCAGAGATTCGGCATAAAAAAACCGGAGCGTGAGGCTCCGGTTTTTTTGATCTGGATTAAACGCGGGATCAGTCGACGAACGCGCGCTCGATCACGTAGTGGCCGGGGGCGCTGTTTTTGCCCTCGACGAGGCCCGCTTTCTTCAGCAGCTCGGTCGTGTCCTTCAGCATCGCGGTGCTGCCGCACAGCATCACGCGGTCGTGCTCGGGCGAGAACGGCGGGGTGTCCAGATCCGTGAACAGCTTGCCTGACGAGATCAGATCGGTGATCCGGCCTTCGTTCTCGAATTCCTCGCGGGTGACGGTCGGGTAGTACACGAGCTTCTCGCGGATCACTTCGCCGAGGTACTCGTGGCCCGGCAGGTCGTTCTTGATGAAATCCATGTACGCGAGCTCGCCCTTCAGGCGGCACGTGTGCGTGAGGATCACCTTGTCGAAGCGGTCGTAGATGTCCGGATCGCGAATGATCGACATGAACGGCGCGAGGCCCGTGCCCGTCGACAGCATCCACAGCGTCTTGCCGGGCAGCAGGTTGTCGGCGACGAGCGTGCCCGTCGGCTTCTTGCCGATGAGGATCGAATCGCCGACCTTCAGGTGCTGCAGCCGCGACGTCAGCGGGCCGTTCTGCACCTTGATGCTGAAGAATTCGAGATGTTCTTCATAGTTCGGGCTCACGATGCTGTATGCGCGCGTGAGCGGCTTGCCGTCGACTTCCAGGCCGACCATCGTGAATTCGCCGTTGTTGAAGCGCAGGCCTTGGTCGCGGGTGCAGGTGAAGCTGAACAGCGTGTCGGTCCAGTGGTGGACGGACAGGACGGTAGCGGTGTCGAATTTGCTCATGGATTCGGAAACGGACGCGTATAACGGGCCCCAAAACGGGCAAAAAACCGAGGGCGTCGGCCCGATCGCGGATCGGCCGGCCGGCGCGTCGGACACGCGCCTTCTCGATGAGAGACGATTGAGGAACTTGTTATTTTACCCTGCTTGCGGCACGCGCGGGCTTGCCCCCCGCGAGCGCGCGGATTTGGCGCAACGCATTCTTTCCGGCGACGCTCATCGGTCGGCCGCGAGCTTCGCGCCGAGACCGACGAGCGCCGCCCCGCACAGCGCGTCGAGCGGGCGCCGCACGCGCCGGTAGCCGCGCTGCGCGCGCGGGTTCGCGAACAGGTACGCGACGCCGCAATACCAGCCGCCCGACATCGCGCCGATCGCCAGCAATGTCGCGCCGTCGAACCACAGCGGGACGTGCGAGGGCAGCATCGCCGCGAACACGCTGGTCCAGAACGCGCACGATTTCGGGTTCGTCAGGCACGTGAAGAGGCCCGTGCGGTACGCGTGCAGGTAGTCGCGCATCGCGGGCGGCGGCAGGGCGGCGCAGGCGTCGCCGGCGCTGTCGGATGCGGGCGCCGGCTCGCGCCGCGCGCTCGCGCGCAGCAGCTTGATGCCGAAATACACGAGATAGGCCGCGCCGCCGATCCGGATCGCCTCGTACAGCCATTCGACCTGGTGCAGCACGGCCACGAGCCCGAGCATCGCGAGCGTCGCCCACGTGAGCGACGCGGTGCCGACGCCGAGCGCCGACACCGCGCCGAGGCTGCGGCGGCCCGACAGCGACAGCTGCGAGATCATGAAGATGTTCGGGCCCGGCGTGACGAGCGCGACGAGGTAGACGGCACAGATTTGCAACAGGATCGGCAGCAGGTTCATGGCGGCGCGGGTTCGAAAACGGGGCAAGCCGTTAATGTAGCGCGCCGCCGCGCTCACGGCGAATCCAGCCGCAGCCGCGCGATGTACGGCAGATGATCGGACAGCCAGGCGGTTTCCTCGCCGGGCGCGCGCCATTCGATCGGCGTCATGCCGCGCACGAACATCTTGTCGAGCGCGAGCGCGGGCGAGAACGCCGGAAACGTGCGGCCCGATTCGCCGAGCAGCGTCGCGACTTCGGACAGGCCGATGTCGCCGAATAGCGAGATCGAGTCGTTGCGCCAATCGTTGAAGTCGCCGGCGAGCACGAGCGGCCCCGCGCCCGCGTGGCGCTCGATCCAGTGCGCGATCCAGTGCATTTGCCGCAGCCGCGCGGCGCGCGTGAGCGCGAGGTGCGCGCACAGCAGCGTGACGGGCGCGCCGCCCGCGAGCGTCGCGCGCGCAACGAGCAGGCCGCGGCGCTCGAAGCGGTGCGCCGAGATGTCCCAGCGGCCGCCGAGATCGAGCGGGTGCGGCGACAGGATCGCGTTGCCGTGCCGCCAAGAGGGCTTGAACACGTTCGGCCCGAGCGCGATTTGCCAGTCGAGCGCGCGCGCGATCTCGGTCGCCTGGCAGTGCCAGACGTCGTCGACGGGCTCGGCCATCGGCGTGCCGAAGCCGGACGCGAGCACCGGTCGCGGCATGCGCCGCGCCATCGCTTCCTGCAGGAAATAGACGTCCGCGTGCGTCGCTTCCACCCAGCTGCGCATCGCGTCCCACGCGGTGAAGCCGAGCGGCGAGCGGCCCTTGTGCAGATTCCAGCTCACCGCCGTGATCTCGTTCTCGGCCGGCAGCGGCTCGGCGAGCGACAGGGTGTCGGGCACGTGCATGATCGATCAGTCCCCGACGACGCGCGCTCGCACGCGATAGACGAGTTGCGGGTTGCGCTCGGCGAGGGTCCAGTCTGTCCACTGGGCGGCGCGCGCATCGAGGGCCGGATGGCTCGCGACAATTCGACGCGGCGGCGGGCGCGTGCACGGCGCGCCGGCGGACGGCGCGGCGCCGTCGTCGGCGAGCGTTTCCTGCGCGTCGATCGCGAGCGCGACCGCGTTGCCCTCGACGTACAGCGGCGCGACCGTGATCGTGCGCGACAGGCCGGAGGCGGGGGCGCCCGCGGCCGACGCGGCCGCCGGTGCGGCGCCGCACCCGGCGGCGGGCGCGACGGGAATGCCGTGCGTGTCCGAGCGGGCCTGGCCGACGGTGGTCTTCTGCTCGAACGTGTCGATCGTCTGGCCGTCGCGTACCACCTGGATCTCCCAATCGATCACGGGCTGCGGGCCGCTCTGTGCATGCGCGCCGAACGCGGCGGCGCCGAGCGCGCCGGCAACGCCGGCTTCGAGTACGAATTTTCCGGCGCGGGCGAGCCGGGAGGCAGGACAGGCGGGCATCTTACGCTTAAACGAAATCATCGAACTTCCGACCGCGCGGGTTTTTGCTCGGTTCATCTTTCGCACGCGGCGCCGTTATCGGGGACATCGACGACATGTGCGCGGCGTGCGGATTTTCAAGCATCGGGCGGCGCGGCAAACGGGCGCGCCGCGCGGGCGCGAGTGGCGAATGCGGCGGCGGCGCACGCGTTGCGGACCGCGGTTTGCGGCGCGATGCGCACGACGTGAACTCACGATCATACGCGCGGCGCGTGCCGCGTGCAGCATCGCGGGCATGTTAGCAGCAGCCCCAGACGGCTGCTCGCTTGCAGTGGACGCCGGGCTGGCTACACTGAAATCGAAGGGGTCTGATGGGCAGGCAGCAGTAGCAAGGCGAGGTGGGCGATGACGACGGCGATGGTGAAACAGGAACTGGCGGTGGCGTCGTTCAGCACGGTCTACGATCTGGACCGTGTCGAGACGGCGCTGAACGATCTGAACGAAGGTGCGAGCGATGCGCTGCGCGCGACCTACGAGAAGATGCTGAAGACGGGCAATCTGCGCTTTTGCGTGAAGCCGACGCGGATGCCCGCATTCGATTCGCTCGCGGAGGAATTGCCGAACTTCGCCGAGCTGCTCGACGACGTGCGCAAGCAGGTGGCGCTCTGCCTGGAAACCGACGACCGCCTCGAATTGATGCCGATCCTCCTGCTCGGCGAGCCGGGCATCGGCAAGACGCATTTCGCGAAGGCGCTCGCGAAGATGCTCGGGACCGCTTACCACTACGTGCCGATGAGCTCGCTCACGGCGGGCTGGGTGCTCTCGGGCGCGTCGTCGCAGTGGAAGAACGCGAAGCCGGGCAAGGTGTTCGATGCGCTCGTCAACGGCTGCTACTCGAACCCCGTGATCGCGATCGACGAGATCGACAAGGCGGGCAGCGACGCGCAGTACGATCCGCTCGGCGCGCTGTATGCGCTGCTCGAGCACGACACCGCGTGCGCGTTCGTCGACGAATTCGCCGAGGTGCCGATCGACGCGGGCAACGTGATCTGGATCGCGACCGCGAACGACGCGAGCGCGATTCCCGAGCCGATCATGAACCGGATGAACGTCTACGAGATCGAGCCGCCCGACGCGTCGGGCGCGCGCCGCATCGCGCAGACGATCTACGGCGAGATCCGCAACGCGCATGCGTGGGGAAGGCGCTTTCCCGACGCGCTCGGCGACGATGCGCTCGACGTGCTCGCCGCGATGCAGCCGCGCACGATGCGCCGCGTGCTGCTGCACGCGTTCGGCGCGGCGCGGCTCGACGGGCGCGACGCGATCGCGCCGCACGACATCCGCACCGGCGAGAGCGCGGGGCGCCGCCGGCCGATCGGCTTTTGACGGGCGCCACGCGCACACGCTTCGCGCGACGTACAATCGTATGTCCTGCCTTCGAAGCGTGAGCGACGCGAATGACGATGGAGCGGATTGACTGTGTGGTGATCGGCGCCGGCGTGGTCGGCCTCGCGATCGCGCGCGAGCTGGCCGCGCGCGGACGCGAGACGCTGATCCTGGAGGCGGCCGACGCGATCGGCGCGGGCACGAGTTCGCGCAACAGCGAGGTGATCCACGCGGGGCTCTACTATCCGCGCGGATCGCTGAAGGCGTCGCTGTGCGTGCACGGGCGCGACCTGCTGTACGACTTCTGCGAGACGCACCACGTGCCGCACCGGCGCTGCGGCAAGCTCGTCGTCGCGACGTCGCCTTCGCAGGTGAAACAGCTGAAGGCGATCGCCGCGCGCGCGGAGGAAAACGGCGTGCTCGATCTGCTCACGCTGTCGCGCGACGAAGTGCAGGCGCTCGAGCCCGAGCTCGAATGCATCGAGGCGCTGTTCTCGCCGAGCACGGGCATCGTCGACAGCCATCAGCTGATGCTCGCGCTGCTCGGCGACGCCGAGCGCGGCGGCGCGTCGTGCGCGCTGCGCTCGCCCGTCGAATCGATCGACGCGGCGGGCGGCGGCTTCGTCGTGCGCGTCGGCGGCGCAACGCCGACCGAAGTCGAAGCCGCATGCGTGATCAACAGCGCGGGGCTCGGCGCGCAGGCGCTCGCGAGGCGCGTTCGCGGGCTCGATTCGCGCTGGGTGCCGCCCCTTTATCTCGCGCGCGGCAATTACTTCAGCCTGGCCGGCCGCGTGCCGTTCGCGCATCTCGTCTATCCGGTTCCGGACCGGGCCGGGCTCGGCGTGCATCTGACGCTCGATCTCGCCGGGCGGGCGCGCTTCGGGCCCGACGTCGAATGGATCGACGCGCTGCGCTACGACGTCGATCCGCGCCGGGCAGAAGCGTTCTACACGTCGATCCGCTCGTATTGGCCGGGATTGCCCGACGGCTCGCTGCAGCCGGCGTACGCGGGCATCCGCCCGAAAGTCGCCGGGCCGGGCGAGCCCACCGCCGATTTCGTGATCCAGGGCGTCGCGCAGCACGGCGTGCGCGGGCTCGTGAACCTGTTCGGCATCGAGTCGCCCGGGCTCACCGCGGCGCTCGCGATCGCGCAGCGCGTCGGCGAAATGGCCGCGCGCACGTAGCATGCGTAGGTTGCATGACGATTTCTTGTTTTCGATTGGCTTATCTTCGGAATTACCCGCGTCACATTTGGGTGCATGAGCGGTATGCTTGTGCGCTGCTGCCGCTAGAGCAGCGACAACCCACAATGTTGGAGCGAATTCCCATGAAAACGTCCCGCCGGAGTTTCCTGATCACGAGCGTCGGGGCCGTGTCGGCGCTCGCGCTCACGCGCGAAGCGTTCTCGGCCGATCTGCCGATGCTGTCCGAAAGCGATCCGACCGCCGTCGCGCTCGGCTACAGGGCCGACGCCACCAAGGTCGACAAGGCGAAGTTCCCGAAGTACGCGGCAGGCGAAGCCTGTTCGGGCTGCATGCTGTATCAGGGCAAGAAAGGCTCGGCGTCGGGCCCGTGCGGCGCGTTCCCCGGCAAGCAGGTGGCGGCGAAGGGCTGGTGCAACGCGTTCACGAAGATGGCATGACGCAAACCTGAAGCGGCGCGCGGCGGTCTCGCGCCGGCGCGCCGCGTCGCATCGAAGTGCAAAACGCCCGCCGTCCGACGACGGCGGGCGTTTTTTATTGCTTGAAATCGATTCCTCCGCTTTCTACACTCGCTCAACGGCAGTCGGCGCGGCCTCCGCCTTTTTTCGGCGGCGATATCGGCGCGCGACGCACGACGACATCACACAAAGGCACGACGACAGCGAGGGGCGAGGATGGCATCCGTTGCGGCTTCGACGAAAACGGCGGGACAGGCGCTGAACCGGCGCGCGGTGGTGGCGGCCGTGATCGGCAACGCGCTCGAGTGGTACGACTTCATCGTCTTCAGCTTCATGACGGTCGTGATCGCCGAGCTGTTCTTTCCGACCAGCCGCGAGTATTCGTCGCTGCTCCTCACGACCGCGACGTTCGGCGTCGCCTTCTTCATGCGGCCGATCGGCGGCATCGTGCTCGGCCTCTACGCGGATCGCGCGGGGCGCAAGGCGGCGCTGTCGCTCGTGATCCTGATGATGACGTTCGGCATTCTCCTGATCGCGATCGCGCCGCCCTACGCGGCGATCGGCATCGGCGGGCCGCTCCTCATCGTGCTCGGACGCCTGCTGCAAGGCTTCTCCGCGGGCGGCGAATTCGGCAGCGCAACCGCGCTCCTGATCGAAGCGGCGCCGTTCTCGCGGCGCGGCTACTACGGCAGCTGGCAGATGGCGAGCCAGGCGGCGGCGCTGCTGTTCGGCTCGCTCGTGGGCGCGGCCGTCACGCGCGGCCTGTCGACCGAGGCGCTGCACGCATGGGGCTGGCGCGTGCCGTTCCTGCTCGGGCTCGTGATCGGGCCGGTCGGCTTCTACGTGCGCCGCCATCTCGTCGATTCCGAAGCGTTCCTGCATGCGCGCGCACGCGGGCGGCGCGTGACGCTTCGCGACGTGTTCGCGCAGCACGGGCGCGCGGTGACGTGCGGGCTCGGCGCGGTGATCGCGCTCACCGTGACCGTCTACGTGCTCATCAGCTATCTGCCGACGTTCGCCGTCAAGCAACTGAAGCTGCCTTACGCGCAGTCGTTCTACGCCGTGATCGTCGGCAATCTGCTGTTGACGGTGCTGTCGCCCGTCGCGGGCGCATGGTCCGACCGGATCGGGCGCAAGGGGCTGTCGCTGTGGGCGCTCGGGCTGACGCTCGTGATGATCTATCCGCTCTTCCTCTGGCTCGACGCGTCGCCGAGCATCGCGCGGCTGATTCTCGTGCAGGCGATCCTGTCGGTGACGCTCGCCGGCTACTACGGACCGTTCGGCGCGATGATCGCCGAGCTCTTTCCGGCGCGCGCGCGCTCGACGGGCCTGTCGCTCGCGTATAACGTCGCGGTGATGGTGTTCGGCGGCTTCGGGCCGTTCATCGTCACGTGGCTCATCAAGACGACGGGCACGCCGCTGGCGCCGACCTATTACGTGATGGCGGGGCTCGCGCTGTCGTTCGTCGCGATCGCGTTCGTGCCGGCGAGAAGCGCCGATCTCGATTGACGGCGGCGGGCCGCGCGGCTGATACGCGGTCGATACGTGGCCGATACGTGGCCGATGCGCGGCTGATACGCGGTCGATGCGCAAGACGTCGGCGCGAACGCGCGCCAATAAAAATCGCGCAATCCGTATCAGTCACGTATCGAACCCGATTCATCGCCGAAGACCGTTACGAAAAAACGAAGATATCAGGGATAACGCTGATCGCGGCGAATCGTGCCGAATGAGCTCGGCGGCGCACGCGCCGCGCGCGGCCCGGCAGCGCGTTTCGCGATCGCGCGCGCATGACGAATGGTTTTTTCTCCAGCTTGTTCCTCTTACGAAAGCTCAAGTAATATCCGCGTACGCTGGCCTAGGCCGGCCTTGAACTGGAGACCTGGAGGAAACATGGAACATAATCGTCTGTTGCGCGCGCTGCGTGTTACCGCCATCGCGGGCGTCGCAGCGGCATCGTTCGGCGTCGCGGGCTCTGCATTCGCACAGATCCCGAACAAAACGCTCGTCTACTGCTCAGAAGGCAGCCCGGCGGGCTTCGATTCCGCGCAATTCACGACGGGCGTCGATTTCACCGCGTCGACGTTCCCGATCTACAACCGCCTCGTCGAATTCGAGCGCGGCGGCACGAAGGTCGAGCCCGGCCTCGCCGAGAAGTGGGACATTTCGTCCGACGGCAAGATCTATACGTTCCATCTGCGCCACGGCGTCAAATTCCATAACACCGATTTCTTCAAGCCGACGCGCGAATTCGACGCGGACGACGTCGTATTCACGTTCGAGCGGATGCTCGATCCGAACCAGCCGTTCCGCAAGGCCTATCCGGTGTCGTTCCCGTACTTCACCGACATGGGCCTCGACAAGCTGATCGTCAAGATCGAAAAGGTCGATCCGTACACGGTGCGCTTCACGCTGAAGGAGCCGAACGCGCCGTTCATCCAGAACCTCGCGATGGAGTACGCGTCGATCCTCTCCGCCGAATACGCGGATCAGCTGATGAAGGCGGGCAAGGCGGCCGACATCAACCAGAAGCCGATCGGCACGGGCCCGTTCATCTTCCGCAGCTACACGAAGGACGCGACGATCCGATTCGACGGCAATCCTGATTATTGGAAGAAGGGCGCGGTGAAGATCTCGAAGCTGATCTTCTCGATCACGCCCGATCCGGGCGTGCGCGTGCAGAAGATCAAGCGCAACGAGTGCCAGGTGATGAGCTATCCGCGGCCCGCCGACATCGCGACGCTGAAGGCCGATGCGAACGTCGACATGCCGTCGCTGCCGGGCTTCAATCTCGGCTACCTCGCGTACAACGTGCAGCACAAGCCGGTCGACAAGCTCGAGGTGCGCCAGGCGCTCGACATGGCGATCAACAAGAAGGCGATTCTCGAATCCGTCTACCAGGGCGCGGGCCAGGCGGCGAGCGCGCCGATGCCGCCGACGCAATGGTCGTACGACAAGAACCTGAAGGCCGCGGCCTACGATCCGGCGAAGGCGAAGGCGCTGCTCGCGAAGGCGGGCTACCCGAACGGCTTCCCGATCACGCTGTGGGCGATGCCCGTGCAGCGCCCGTACAACCCGAACGCGAAGCTGATGGCCGAGATGATCCAGGCCGACTGGGCGAAGATCGGCGTGCAGGCGAAGATCGTCACGTACGAATGGGGCGAGTACATCAAGCGCGCGCATTCGGGCGAGCACGACACGATGCTGATCGGCTGGAACGGCGACAACGGCGACCCCGACAACTGGCTCGGCACGCTGCTCGGCTGCGAGGCGGTGAAGGGCAACAACTTCTCCGAGTGGTGCTACAAGCCGTTCGACGAGCTCGTACAGAAGGGGCGCGTGACGACCTCGCAGGACGGCCGCACGAAGATCTACACGCAGGCGCAGCAGATCTTCGCGCAGCAGCTGCCGTTCTCGCCGATCGCGAACTCGACCGTCTATCAGCCGGTGCGCAAGAGCGTCGTCGACATGCGGATCGAGCCGCTCGGCTATGCGCGCTTCGACGGCGTCAGCGTGAAATAAGCGCGTTGGTGCGCCGTTAGGCCGACTGCACGATAATCACCGGCGACGGGGGGCCATGTGCTCCTCGTCGCCGGTCGCACATTTCCCCCCCAAGAAAATATCGAGAAGCGTCATGTTCCGATTCGTCTTGCGCCGCGTGGGCATGGTGATCCCGACTTTCATCGGCATCACGGTGCTCGCGTTCGCGCTGATTCATCTGATACCGGGCGACCCCATCGAAGTGATGATGGGCGAGCGCGGCGTCGATCCCGCAATGCATGCGGAGGCGTTGCATCGCCTCGGGCTCGACGAGCCGCTGCCCCTCCAGTACCTGCACTACGTCGGCCGCGCGCTGCACGGCGACCTGGGCATGTCGATCATCACCAACACGAGCGTGATGGGCGAGTTCCTCGCGCGCTTTCCCGCGACGGTCGAGCTGTCGGCCTGCGCGCTCGCGTTCGCGCTCGCCGTCGGGCTGCCGGCCGGCGTGTTCGCCGCGCTCAGGCGCGGCACGATCGTCGATCACGGCGTGATGGGCACGGCGCTCACCGGCTACTCGATGCCGATCTTCTGGTGGGGCCTCATCCTCATCATGGTGTTCTCGTCCACGCTCGGCTGGACGCCCGTGTCGGGCCGCATCGCGGTCGAGTACGAGATTCCCCATGCGACGGGCTTCATGCTGATCGACACGCTGCTCTCCGGCGAGGAGGGCGCGTTCGCATCGGCGGTGAGCCATCTGATCCTGCCCGCGATCGTGCTCGGCACGATTCCGCTCGCGGTGATCGCGCGGATGACGCGCTCGTCGATGCTCGAAGTGCTGCGCGAAGACTACATCCGCACCGCGCGCGCGAAAGGGCTCTCGCCCGTGCGCGTCGTCGTCGTGCACGCGTTGCGCAACGCGCTGATCCCGGTCGTCACGGTGATCGGCCTGCAGGTCGGCACGCTGCTCGCGGGCGCGGTGCTCACCGAGACGCTGTTCTCGTGGCCGGGCGTCGGCAAGTGGCTCATCGACGCGATCGGACGGCGCGACTATCCGGTCGTGCAAGGCGGCATCCTGCTGATCGCGACGCTCGTGATCGTCGTGAATCTCGTCGTCGATCTGCTGTACGGCGTGTTGAACCCGCGCATTCGCCATACGAGGTAATCGAACATGCATCCCCACACTCGTATTCATCCGCTGCCCCGGCGCTCGACCGCCGCGGCCGCAATCGCGCGCGTGGCCACGCGGGAGGCGCAATGAGCGACATGCAAAACGCGATGCCGTCGCAGGGAGCGGCGCTCAGCGGCCGCGTGCTCGCGCTGCGCGAATTCTGGGCGAATTTCTCCCGCAATCGCGGCGCGGTCGGCGCGGGCGTCGTCGTGCTCGTGCTGGTCGTCGTCGCGCTGCTCGCGCCGGTGCTCGCGCCGCACAGCCCGATCGAGCAGTACCGCGACCACGTGAAGATTCCGCCCGCGTGGCTCGAGGGCGGCAACTGGCAATTCGTGCTCGGCACCGACGAAGCGGGCCGCGACATTCTCTCTCGCCTGATGTACGGCGCGCGGATGTCGTTCTGGATCGGCTTCGTGTCGGTCGTGCTCGCGCTGATTCCCGGCGTCGTGCTCGGGCTCGTCGCCGCGTTCTTCCAGAAGTGGGCCGACACGCCCGTGATGCGCGTGATGGACGTGCTGCTCGCGCTGCCGTCGCTGCTGCTCGCGGTCGCGGTCGTGGCGATCATCGGCCCGGGCTTGACCAACACGATGTTCGCGATCGCGATCGTCGCGCTGCCCGCGTACGTGCGCCTGACGCGCGCGTCGGCGCTGGGCGAACTGCAGAAGGAGTACGTGACGGCGTCGCGCGTCGCGGGCGCGGGCACGCCGCGCCTGATGTTCTCGCAGGTGCTGCCGAACTGCACGGCGCCCCTCATCGTGCAGGCGACGCTCGGCTTTTCGTCGGCGATCCTCGACGCCGCCGCGCTCGGCTTCCTCGGCCTCGGCGTGCAGCCGCCGACGGCCGAGTGGGGCGCGATGCTCGCGTCGGCGCGCGATTACATCGACAATGCCTGGTGGATCGTCACGATGCCCGGCCTGTCGATCCTGATCTCGGTGCTCGCGATCAACCTGCTCGGCGACGGGCTGCGCGACGCGCTCGATCCCAAACTCAAACGGATGGCGTGACATGAGCGATTTATTGACCATCCGCAATCTCGCGGTGAACTTCAACGGGCTACCCGCGGTCGACAGGATCAACCTGTCCATCGCGCGCGGCGAAGTGGTCGGCGTGGTGGGCGAATCCGGCTCGGGCAAGAGCGTGACGATGATGGCGCTGATGGGCCTGATCGACGCGCCCGGCATCGTCACCGCCGACGAAATCGCGTTCGACGGCGTCGATCTGCTGAAGGCGAGCCCGAAGGCGCGCCGCGGGATCATCGGCAAGGACATCGCGATGGTGTTCCAGGACGCGCTGACGAGCCTGAACCCGAGCTACACGGTCGGCTATCAGATCAAGGAGGTGCTGAAGCTGCACGAGGGCCTGCGCGGCGACGCGCTGAACAAGCGCGCGCTCGAATTGCTCGACCAGGTTGGAATTCCCGATGCGAAGAACCGCATCGGCACGTTTCCGCACCAGATGTCGGGCGGCATGAACCAGCGCGTGATGATCGCGATGGCGGTCGCTTGCAATCCGAAGCTCCTGATCGCCGACGAGCCGACGACCGCGCTCGACGTGACGATCCAGGCGCAGATCATGGATCTGCTCGTTACGTTGCAGAAGGAGCGCGGGATGGCGCTCGTGCTGATTTCGCACGATCTCGCGGTCGTGTCGGAAGTCGCGCAGCGCGTCGCGGTGATGTACGCGGGCGAGATCATCGAGACGAATCGCGTGCCGGACATCTTCGCGCATCCGCATCATCCGTACACCGAAGCGTTGCTCGCGGCGATACCCGAGCACAACGCGGGCGCGAAGCGGCTCGCCGCGCTTCCCGGGATGGTGCCGGGCCGCGACGACCGGCCGAGCGGGTGCCTGTTCGCGCCGCGCTGCAAGTACGTCGTCGACGACTGCACGAAGGCACGCCCCGCGCTCGCCGAGCTCGTGCCGGGCACGGGCATGCGCGTGCGCTGCATCAAGCCGCTCAATCTGCAAGCGGCGCATACGGAAGGAGGCGCGCGATGAACGCAGTCTACGAAACGCGCGAGTCCGCCGCGCGCGACGACATCGTGCTCGTCGCCGACCATCTCGCGAAGCACTACACGGTTCGGCGCGGGATGTTCGGGCACGGCACCGTGAAGGCGCTGAACGGCGTGTCGTTCTCGCTCGTGCGCGGCAAGACGCTCGCCGTCGTCGGCGAATCCGGCTGCGGCAAGTCCACGCTCGCGCGCCAGTTGACGATGATCGAGCAGCCGACGTCCGGGCATCTGTCGATCGACGGCCGCGACGTCGCGGGCGCGGATCGCGAGACGATCGCCGCGCTGCGCCGCCGCGTGCAGATGGTGTTCCAGAATCCGTTCGCGTCGCTGAATCCGCGCAAGACGGTCGAGCAGACGCTCGCCGAGCCGCTCGCGATCAACACGCATCTGACGGCCGCCGAGCGCGCGCAGCGAATCGCGCAAATCATGCGCACGGTGGGCTTGCGCCCGGAGCACGCGAAGCGCTATCCGCACATGTTCTCGGGCGGGCAGCGCCAGCGCGTCGCGATCGCGCGCGCGATGATCCTCGATCCGCAGATCGTCGTCGCCGACGAGCCGGTGTCCGCGCTCGACGTGTCGATTCAGGCGCAGATCCTGAATCTCTTCATGGATCTGCAGGAGCAGTTCAAGACGAGCTACGTGTTCATCTCGCACAACCTCGCCGTCGTCGAGCACATCGCCGACGACGTGATGGTGATGTACTTCGGCAGCGTCGCGGAGCTCGGCGACAAGAAGACGATCTACGCGCGGCCGAGGCATCCGTATACGCGCGCGCTGATGTCGGCGACGCCCGCGATCTTCGAGGCGGACCGCAAGATCCAGATCAAGCTGCAGGGCGAGCTGCCGTCGCCGCTCAATCCGCCGTCGGGCTGCGCATTCCATCAGCGCTGCCCGTACGCGGTCGAGCGGTGTCGCGCCGAGGAGCCGAAGCTGCGCGAAGTCGACGGCCGGCTCGTGGCCTGCCATCGCGCCGAGGAGGTGGGGGAGGCGAATGCCTGAGGTAGTGGCGGCGCGCGAAGCCGCGCGCCGCTCGCGTAACGGCGTGCGGCGCGCGGCTTCGCGAGCCGCACGCAATCCCCGGCGCTGGCGCGCGCGTGCGCTCGCGGGCGCCGTGCTTGCCGGCGCGTGCGCGGCGGGCGGGCTCGCGTGGCCGACCGTCGGCGCGCTGGCGGCGGGCGGCGTCGCGGCCGCGCCGGTGCCGCAGTCGCCGATTCCGACGCCGAGCATGTTGCTGCCGGGCTTTCACGCGCCGCCGCCGTCGACGTCGAACGGCACCGTCGCGAGCGGCGCGGTGCGCACGCAGCCCGCGCGCATGCCGTTCTATGTCGCGACGAAGGGCAAGGTCACCGTCTACGTGCTCGGCACGCTGCACGTCGGCGAGCCTGCCGACTATCCGGCGAACCAGCCGTTTCGCCGCCCGATTCTCGCGGCGCTCGCCGCGTCGCCGACGCTCGCGCTCGAGCTGTCTCCCGACGATCTGCTCGAATCGCAGGACGACGTGTCGAAGTACGGCGTGTGCAACTATGCGTGCCTGCCGCGCCTGCTGCCGGGGCCCCTCTGGCAGAAGCTCGCGAACCGGCTGCGCGGCAATCCGGCCGCGCTCGCCGGCATCCGCCACATGCGGCCTTGGCTCGCGTCGCTCGTCGTCGAAACGTACGATTCGCTGTCGGCCGGCCTGCAGACCGAATACGGCACCGAGGCGCAATTGCAGAACGTGTTCCTGCGCAAAAAGGGCGGCAAGGTGGTCGGGCTCGAGACGCTCGCCGAGCAGATGCGCGCGTTCACGGGGCTCACGCTCGCGCAGCAGCGCGAGATGCTCGCGCAGGACATGGCGCAGACGCCCGCGCAGAACGCCGACGACGTGCGCGCGCTGCACCGCCTCTGGCGCATCGGCGATGCGGACGCGATCGCCGCATGGGCGAGCGCGAAGACGGAGCGGCTCACGCGCGTGCGATCGATCGCCGATTCGATCGACAACAAGATCGTCTACGAGCGCAACCGCCGTTTCGTCGCGCGCATGGCGGCGATCGCCGCGCCGAACAAGCCGCTTTTCGTCGCGATCGGCGCGTTGCACCTGGGCGGGCCGAAGGGCGTGCTCGAGCTGCTGCGGCAGCAGGGCTATCGTGTCGACGCCGGGTGATCGGGAATCCCGAACGACTAGGGATTAACCCAAATTTTGCGGTGTTTGGCGAGCGG
Source organism: Burkholderia sp. MSMB1498 (assembly GCF_001526245.1). Taxonomy (NCBI): domain Bacteria; kingdom Pseudomonadati; phylum Pseudomonadota; class Betaproteobacteria; order Burkholderiales; family Burkholderiaceae; genus Burkholderia; species Burkholderia sp. MSMB1498. The sequence continues at coordinate 2,784 of NZ_LOYJ01000080.1, read as the reverse complement.
AGCGTGTTCCGACGATTGACACTCCGTGGGGCTAAATCTATTCTCCTTTCACCAAGTCGTAAAAAAGAAAATGCGCTACGGGGAACAATAAAAACAGCGCGGGGGTAGCGTTGCCGGCGCGCGTCGAGCGTGTCGGCAGCGGTTGTCTGCATGCACGACGGGGCCAATCACCACAACAAGCCAACATGCAGGCACATACGCCTACTCAATGGACGTTCCGCCGTTCGGCCGGGGGAAGCAGATGCGGGCGGCGGCGGACGCATTTTTTATCCAAAGCGTGGGGCTTCGTTGCGACGCGCGCGGCGGCTGACGGGCCGCTGCATCAAGCGGGCGGCCGCTGGCCGAACCGCTCGGCCGGTTAATCGGCCGGTCGATCGGCCGGTCGAAGAAAAAGCGCCCGAGGGCGCTTTTTTCATGGCCCGCATGCCCGCGCGCCGCGCCCGTTCACCGAAACATCAGGAGATTCAGCAGCACGATGTTCGCCGCGAGCAGCGCGAGCGCGGTCGGGATCTGCACCTTGATCACGCCGTTCTTGTCGGGCAGCTCGAGGAGCGCGGCGGGCACCATGTTGAAGTTCGCGGCCATCGGCGTCATCAGCGTGCCGCAGTAGCCGGAGAACATCCCGATCGCGACCATCACGGCCGGATCGCCATGGAACACGTTGACGAGGATCGGCACGCCCACGCCGCCCGTCATCACCGGAAACGCGGCGAAGCCGTTGCCCATCACCATCGTGAAGAGCGCCATGCCGATGCAGTACACCGCGACCGCGACGAACCGGTAGTCGAGGTTCACGTACGCCGTCGTCACGTGCGCGACCGCCTTGCCGACGCCCGCATCCGAGAACACGAGCCCGAGCATGCCGAGCATCTGCGGCAGCACGGCCGCCCACGACAGCGCGTCGATGAGGCGCCGCGCCTCCTGCAACGACTGGCCGACCGAATCGCGCGTGATCCAGCACGCGAAACCGAGCGCGATCACGCAGCCGATGCCGAAACCGATCAGCGTGACGTTTTTCGGATCGACGAGCGGCGCGCCGCCGACGTGCAGATGGCTCGCCGCGAGCGTGATCGCGACCGTCACGAACGGAATCGTGAGCGCGGGCACGAAGAGCCGGTTGCCGATGCGCGCGGCGCTCGCGCGGCGGATTTCGTCGGCCGGCAGCTTCGGCTTGGCCGCCGTTACGCCGCCGAAGCCCGCGATCAGCGCCATCGCGATCACGAGCGCGCCGACGAGCTCGACGGGCAGCATGTCGCCGACGATGAAGACGAGCGCGTAGAGCAGCCAGAAGCCGCCCGTGGTGAAGCGGCGCGGGTGCGCGCGGTCGGTGACGATCGTCGCGCCGACGGCGAGCAGCACGAGGCCGACGAGCCAGAACAGGTAAGTGATCGTGAGCGTCATGCGCGGCCTCCGTGGTCGGCGGCGGTGGCGGTGGCGGCGGTGAGCGGCGCGGCCAGCGCGCGCAGTTCGCGTTCGAGCCGGCGATCGAGAAGCCACAGCCGGAAGCCGTGGATCAGGAACGCGGATACGGCGGTCGGAATGCCCCAGAGCGCGACGTGCATCGGTTCCACCGCGATGCCCGCTTCCTTCAGGAACGTCACCATCAGCACGATCGCGCCGAACGCGACGAAGATGTCCTCGCCGAAGAAGAGGCCGACGTTGTCGGTCGCGGCGGCGAACGCGCGCAGCCGGTGGCGGATCGCGTCGGGCAGCGGACCGAAACGATTCTCGGTCGCGCCCTCGGCCATCGGCGCGATCAGCGGCCGCACCATCTGCGGATGGCCGCCGAGGCCCGTCAGGCCGACGGCCGCGGTCAGCTCGCGCACGAGCAGATAGATGATGAGAAGGCGTCCCGCCGTCGCCGCCCGGATGTTCGCGATCCACGCCTGCGCGCGCTCGCGCAGCCCGTGCCGTTCGAGGAGGCCGATCACGGCGAGCGGCAGCAGGAGGATGAGCGGGATGTTGCGGGTCTTGAGGAAGCCCGCGCCGATCGCGGCGAGAATCCGCTCGGGCGGGAAGTGCGCGCTCGCGGCCGTCGCGATCGCCGCGGTGGCGACGATCAGCATCGGATTGAAGCGCAGCGCGAAGCCGACAACGATCACGGCGACGCCGATCAGCGGCCATAGACTTACGGTGCCTTGCATGAACATTCTCCTGACATGGGTTGACGCGCGCCGTCTTGGAGCGGCGCGCGGGCGGCTTGCGATCGGCGCGCGGCCGGCGCGCCGATGGGCCTTTGCGGCTCTCGTGGCCGCTCGGGACTGCAGGGCGGGCGCGCGTTCGTTGCGCGCGTCCGCGCGATCCGGGCGAAGGCGGCTCGCGCGAGCATGCGCGCGCGCCGGCCTTCGCCGCGTCGGCGAATGGTTCTTGCGGCGGGCGCGGCCCGCCGCATGCAAGGTGTCGTGTGCGCCCGGCGCGTGGCGCGCGCCGGGCGGAGTTCATCGTTCGCGGCCGTTCGGCGCGCGGCGGCCGTCGGTCAGACGCCGGCCTGCTCGCGTCAGTCGTGCGCTGCGCCGCGATTTGCGCGATGCTCGGGCCCGCAGGGCGTCCCGCGCGCCGAGCCGCGCATCCGAATGCGCGCGATCGCGGCGAACCGTGTGCGCCGGGCCGGGTCGCTGCGCACACGCGCGCGCCGCCGGCCGGGCGTCGGACCTCGGACCTCGGGCCTCGGACCTCGAGCCTCGAGCCTCGAGCCTCGAGCCTCGAGCCTCGAACCTCGAACCTCGAACCTCGAACCTCGAACCTCGAACCTCGAACCCCGAACCCCGAACCCCGAACCCCGAA
>NZ_LOYJ01000079.1:0-623 GCF_001526245.1 Burkholderia sp. MSMB1498 | reverse complement strand
CGGCGCGCGGTGTACCACCTGACGCACGCGGACATGACCGAGAAATATCGCGGCTACGACACGACGAAGAGCGGCGGACAGGCCGCGGCCGAGCTAGCGGAGACGATCGACGATGCGCGCCGCAATGCGCGGTGGGCGATCAGCGACATCCTCGGCATCGCGCGCTCGACCGTGGAGCTGATCTGATGGCCCGGCCCATGTATCGCATTCGGCAGATCGCGCAGCCCCGCGTGCGCGGCAGAACGCTGTTCTTCGCGGGCGCGTTCCAGGTGCAACGGTGCGTCGCTGGCCTGTTCTGGCGTGAGATTGCCTATTGCTCGGATCGCATCGGCGCTGAGGCGGCCATACGGACCGACGTAATCGCGCGCCGGCGAGCTCGAATCAAGCCGCGCGTGCTCGGCCTGTTTGATCGCGACGGGCAGGAATTCGGGAAATGAAGGTAGCGACACTGCAAGGCGAAACGCTCGACGCGCTCTGCTGGCGGCACTACGGCAGCACGGCGGGCACGGTCGAAGCCGTGCTGGAAGCGAACCCCGGCCTCGCCGAGCTCGGCGTCGTGCTGCCGATGGGAACCGTCGTGGAGATGCCGGAGCGCAGCGCGATCGAGCCGACGAAGCCGCTGC
>NZ_LOYJ01000078.1:0-24967 GCF_001526245.1 Burkholderia sp. MSMB1498 | reverse complement strand
GATCAGCATCGCCCACGTCGACGTGGCGATCAACGCCTTCTCCGCGGCGCCGATCGCGCCCTTCGGATCGAGCACGTCGAGCCCGCACCCGGACAGCGAGGCGAGCGCACCGATCGCCCCGAACCACGACAAGCTTCTCAAAGCCTTTCTATTCATCACATTCGCCAGCAAGATGTATCGCACTCCGATCGAAACCGTCGGACGACCGGTTCGCGGAAGCGCTCGCATCATACGGCCGGCGAGCGAGATGAAAATCAGTCAATGAGACAAATCATCTTTGCCGAAAATGACAGTGCGACACGATGTCACAGCGTTGGCGGCGCCTGTTTCGATGCGGTGGGAAGATGAGTTGCGCATGTGCGCGTGCGTGCGCGTATACGCGCGAGAAGAAGGCCGCCGGAGACGGAATGGCCGTCGCAGCGGCCGGACACGCGATTGACAACGCGCGCGCGAGGTGCTCGACGTGCGGGCGATCAGCCGCCGCCGCTCGGGCGCGGCGACGCCGATTGTACGCGGCGCGCGCGACGGCCGCACGTTTCGCTACGCCCGCTTCGCTTCAACACGCCGTCGATCGTGCGTCGCATTCGAATGCGCCGCGGCGTCGGAATTGTCGGCATGACGGAAAGCGAAGCCGGCAATCGTGATCCGCCGCCGTCGCGTCATTCGCTTCGATGAACGCGGCGGCGCTGCGCGCGGACACCGGGCCGGCGAAGCAGCCCGTGCCGCCTCAAATGCATGCCGATGCATGCGAATCCCGGCGATCGGTCTCCGAAATGCACCGACATGCGCCGACGTGCGCAAACATGCGCGGACATGCTCCGACTTGCGCGAACGCACGTTTAGTCCCGCCCAAACACGCGACGATCGCGCCGGCGCACGCCGCCCGCCGCACCGCGCTCAAAGCCGTGCGGCGAGCCTCGCGCCCTGGTCGATCGCGCGCTTCGCATCGAGCTCGGCCGCCCGCTCCGCGCCGCCGATCAGATGCACCGGCACGCCCGCCGCCTTCAGCGGCTCGTACAGCGCGCGCTCGGGCTCCTGCCCCGCGCACAGCACGATCGTATCGGCCTCGATCACGGTCGGATCGAGACGCTCCTTGCCGAACGTCACGTGCAGCCCCTTGTCGTCGATCAGCTCGTAGTTGACGCCGCCGATCATCTCGACCTGCTTCATCTTCAGCGTCGCGCGATGAATCCAGCCGGTCGTCTTGCCGAGCCCCTTGCCGAGCCCCGTCGCCTTTCGCTGCAGCAGGGTGACGCGGCGCGCGGGCGGCGCGATCTCGCCGAGCGTCACGCCGCCGCGCGCGAGCGCGGGGTCGGTCACGCCCCACTCCGCTTTCCATGCGTCGAGATCGAGCGCCGGCGATTCGCCGTCCTGAACGAGAAACTCCGACACGTCGAAGCCGATCCCGCCCGCGCCGACCACCGCGACGCGCTCGCCGACCGGCTTGTTGCGCGCGAGCACGTCGATGTAGGTCAGCACCTTCGGATGATCCTGGCCCGGAATGCGCGGATTGCGCGGCGCGACGCCCGTGGCGAGCACGACGTCGTCGTAGCCGGCCGCGATCAGCTCGGCCGCGTCGACGCGGCGGCTCAGACGCAGCTGCACGCCCGTCAGCTCGATCTGGCGTGCGAAGTAACGCAGCGCCTCGTGAAACTCCTCCTTGCCCGGAATGCGCTTGGCCATGTTGAACTGGCCGCCGATCTCGGCCGCCGCGTCGAACAGCTCGACGCGATGCCCGCGCTGCGCGAGCACCGTCGCGCACGCGAGGCCGGCGGGCCCCGCGCCGATCACCGCGATGCGCTTCACGTTCGCCGCGCGCGCATAGTTCAGCTCCGTTTCGTGGCACGCGCGCGGATTCAGCAGGCACGATGCGATCCGATTCTTGAACGCGTGATCGAGGCATGCCTGATTGCAGCCGATGCACGTGTTGATCTCGTCGGCGCGCCCCTCGGCCGCCTTCTTCACGAACTCGGCGTCGGCGAGGAACGGCCGCGCCATCGACACCATGTCCGCACAGCCGTCCGCGAGAATCTGCTCGGCGACTTCCGGCCGATTGATCCGGTTCGTCGTCACGAGCGGAATGCCGACCTCGCCCTTCATCTTCTTCGTGACCCACGCGAACGCGCCGCGCGGCACCGACGTCGCGATCGTCGGCACGCGCGCCTCGTGCCAGCCGATGCCGGTGTTGATGAGCGTCGCGCCCGCGCGCTCGACCGCCTTCGCGAGCGTCACGACTTCGCTCCAATCACTGCCGTCCGGAATCAGATCGAGCATCGACAGCCGATAGACGATGATGAAATCGCGGCCGACCGCCTCGCGCGTGCGCTCGACGATCTCGACCGGCAGCCGCATCCGGTTCGCGTACGAGCCGCCCCATTCGTCGGTGCGCTTGTTCGTGTGCAGCGAGATGAACTGGTTGATCAGATAGCCTTCGGAGCCCATGATCTCGACGCCGTCGTAGCCCGCTTCGCGCGCGAGCTGCGCGCAGCGCACGAACGCGCGAATCTGCCGCTCGATGCCGCGCGCCGTCAGCTCGTGCGGCGTGAACGGCGAGATCGGCGACTTGAGCCGCGTCGGCGCGACCGCGAACGGGTGATAGCCGTAGCGGCCGGTATGCAGGATCTGCAGCGCGATCTTGCCGCCTTCCGCATGCACCGCGTCCGGAATCACGCGATGGCGGCGCGCCGCGGCGCCCGTCGACAGCGTGCCGCCGAACGGCTTCGTCCAGCCCGCGACGTTCGGCGCGAAGCCGCCCGTGACGATCAGGCCGACGCCGCCGCGCGCGCGTTCGGCAAAATAGTCGGCGAGGCGCGGCAGCGTCTTGCGGCTGTCTTCGAGGCCCGTGTGCATCGACCCCATCAGCACGCGGTTGCGCAGCGTCGTGAAGCCGAGATCGAGCGGGGCGAGCAGGTGTGGGAACGGAGTCGTCATCGGGTATCGCGGGAACGGATTGATCGGGATCGTTACATCGTAGGCGCACGCACCGCTTGTCCGTGAGGGGGCAAATAGCCAGAATGCTTGTCATTCGTGGCCAATTTTGGCCACACTCGTCCAGTTCACGACACGATGACGCGACGAACGACGAAAGACCACCTGGGCCTGCGCCGGCCGACGATTCCGGTCGCGTACCTGCGGCATCTGCTGAAGGTGTTCGAGGAGCGCGGCATCGACGCGCGCGATGCCCGCGCGGGCACCGGCCTGCGCGACGACGTGCTCGGCGAACCGGACGCGCGCGTCGCGCCTTCGCAATGGGGGCGGCTCGTGCTGAATGCGATCCGGCTGAGCGGCGACGAGGGGATCGGCTTCGAGCTCGGGCTGCGGCTGCGGATGTCGGTGCACGGCTTTCTCGGCTACGCGGCGCTGACGGCCGCGGACCTGCGCGCGTCGCTGCTCGTCAACGCGCGCTATTTCCGGATGCGCAACCGGCAATACCGGCTGCACTACGCGGAGCGCGACGACGGCGCGACGCTTTCGCTGCACGGCGTGCAGGCGAGCCCCGTGCTCCAGCATCACGCGATGTTCGAGATCGTGCTCACCGGGATCGCGCAGAACGTCGGCACGGTGACGGGGCGCGCCGCGCCGCCGATCGAGCTGCAATTCGCGTGGCCGCAGCCCGGCTATTACGCGCGCTATCGCGACCGGCTGCCGCCCGTGCGCTTCGATTGCGCGTCGAACGCGCTGTGGGTGTCGCGCGATGCGCTCGACTGGCCGCTGCCGATGGCGGACGAAGTCGCGCATCAGCAGGCGCTCGCGCAGGTCGAACGCGAATATGCGGACGTGCGCCACGAAGAAGGCGATCTGGTCGCGCGCGTGCGCGCGGAACTCGCGCTGGCGGCGCAAGGCTATCCCGAGCCCGACGCGCTCGCGCGGCGCCTCCTGATGTCGACGCGCACGCTGAGGCGGCGCCTGCTCGATGCGGGTTCCGGCTACCGCGCGCTCGTCGACGAGGCGCGGCTGCGCGACGCGCGCCGGCTGCTGCGCGCATCCGATCTCGATCTGAAGACGATCGCCGAGCGGCTGCAATTCTCCGACCCGGCGAACTTCACGCGCGCGTTCCGCAAGTGGACGGGTCTCACGCCGAGCGCGTATCGGGAAGCGGGCGACGACGTCGAGCGATAGACGGCGCGCGGCGCGCAATCGCGCCGCGATTCGCACCGGCGCGAGCGCAAGCTGTTGTCGATGCGCGTCACGCGAGCGCAACACGTGTTCATGCGTGCAACGCGCGCGACGACGGGCGGGAACGCCCGGCCCGCGGACGCGAATCCGCTCGCCCGCCGCTTGCCCGCCGCTCGCCAACCGCTCACCAACCGCTTGCCGTCCGATCGCCGTCCGACCCCCGCGACGCTTCGCGAGCGCGAGCTGCGGACGCCTCACGAACGAGCGGGCGACGCGCGCCGTCGCTCGGCAACCGGCGCGCGCGGCTCGTTCGCATACGCGTCGAGCCCCTCGACCAGCGCGTCGAACGCCGCCCGGCAGCGCGGACTGCCGCGCAAATCCTCGTGCATCGTGACCCACATATCGAGCCGTCCGGCAAACGCCTTCGGCAGCACGCGCACGAGCGCGGGATCGCGCCTCGCGAGCGCTGCCTGGCAAATGCCGATGCCCGCGCCGCCGCGAATCAGCGCGAGGTGCGCGAGATCGCTGTCGGTGCGCAGCGTGAACGCGCCGCGGTCGAGCCCCGGGAACGACTTCGCGGCCATCTGCCGGATGAACGCCGTCGGGCGGTCGTAGCCGATCAGCGCATGGCGAACCAGTTCGTCCACATTGCGCGGCGTGCCGCGCCGCGCGAGATAGTCGCGATGCGCATGCAGGCCGAGCTCGATGCCGCCGATGCGCCGCGCGATCAGCTGCGTCTGTTCGGGGCGCGTCATTCGCACCGCGACGTCGGCCTCGCGGCGCAGCAGATCCTGAATGCGGCTCGTCAGCGCGAGCTCGATCTTCAGCGCCGGATGCCGTTGCTGCAAGCGCGCGACGATCGGCGGCAGCACCTCGACGCCGATCACGTCGCTCGCCGAGATCCGCACGACGCCGCGCACGTCCTTGCCGAAGCTCGTTGCCGTGCGCGCGAGCGCATCGGCCGTGCTTTCCATCGCCTCGGCGTCCGCGCGCAGCGCGAGCGCCACGTCGGTCGGCATCAGCCCGGTCGACGATCGCGTGAAAAGCGGCACGCCGAGCGCCGCCTCGAGCGCGGCCACATGCCGGCCGACGGTCGGCTGCGTGAGGCCGAGCACGCGCGCCGCGCCCGACAGCGAACCCTTGCGCAGCACGCCGAGGAACGAACGATACAGCTCCCAGCCAATTTCCGAGCCCATACGAAAATGTATAGCCGTTAGACGAGATTCGGTAATGTTAATCGATCCGCGCGCGGCGCAGAATGCGCCTGTGGATCACGTTCAGGAGCAAGCGATGGCGACTCTCGACACGGCGCTCGTGGTGGGCGCGGCGGGCGGAATCGGTGGAGAAATGGCGCGAGCGCTGCGCGACGCGGGCTGGCGCGTGCGGGCACTCGCGCGCTCGTCGCCGGCGGCGAATGGCGGCGCGGCGGACATCGACTGGCGGCTCGGCGACGCGTTGAATCCGCGCGACGTCGCCGATGCCGCGCGCGGCTGCGCGGTGATCGTGCACGCGGTCAATCCGCCCGGCTATCGCCGCTGGAACGAATTGGTGCTGCCGATGCTCGACAGCACGATCGCGGCCGCAGCGCGCGAACGCGCGACGATCGTGCTGCCCGGCACCGTCTACAACTTCGGGCCCGACGCCGGCCACCTGCTGCGCGAGGATTCGCCGCAGCGCCCGCTGACCCGCAAGGGCGCAATCCGCGTCGAGATGGAACGGCGCTTGCACGACGCCGCGGATGCGGGCGCGCGCGTTCTGATCGTTCGGGCCGGCGACTTCTTCGGCCCCGGTGCGCGCAACAACTGGTTTTCCCAAGCTCTCGCGAAATCCGGGCGGCCCGTGCGGACCGTACGCTCGCCCGGCCGCGCGGGCGTCGGCCATCAGTGGGCGTATCTGCCCGACGTCGCGCGCACGATGGTCGAATTGCTCGCGCGCCGCGACGCGCTCGACGCATTCTCGTGCTTCCACATGGCCGGCCATTGGGACGCCGACGGCGCGCAAATGAGCGCGGCGATCCGCCGCGTCGTCGCGCGGCGAACGGGCGTCGAGCCGCGCATCGCTGCGTTTCCGTGGTGGCTCGTGACGCTCGCGTCGCCGTTCGTCACGACCTGCCGCGAAATGCGCGAGATGCGCTATCTGTGGCGCGAAGCGCTGCGCATGGACAACGCGAAGCTCGTCGCCGCGCTCGGACGCGAGCCGCACACGCCGCTCGACGCGGCGGTGGAAACGACGCTCGATGCGCTCGGCTGCCTGAGCGGCCGCGCACCGCGCGTTGCGCCGTCATCGCGCTGACAATGCGGCCGCGTCGATCCCGAGCCGCTCTCGCAAGCCCGTCCAGCCGCGCGGCGTGACCTGTATCTCGCGTGACGCCGCGACGCGCCGCAGCCATCCGCGCTCGCACAGGCAGCGCATCAGCTGCGCGCCGAGCGGGCCCGCCAGATGATGCTGCCGCTCGGTCGAATCGAGGCATTGGGTCGCGACGCCTCGCCGGCCCGCCGTCAAGCCGTCGACCTCCACGCCCAGCTCGGAAAACCACGCGCGCCCCGACGGCGTGACGTCGAAGCGCTTGTCCGGCGCGGCTGCGAGCAGGCCGAGCGCCTGCATCCGCTGCGTCATCGCGACGCCCACGCGCCCCGCGAGATGGTCGTAGCAGCAGCGCGCGAATTGCAGACGCCGCATGCCCGCGCGCGGACGCGGCGGCAGCGGACGCCGCGTCTCGATCGCAGCGAGACTTTCGAGCGCGAACGCGACCTGCGGGCTCGACAACCGATAGTAGCGATGCCGCCCTTCCGATTCGACGGCGAGCAACTCGCCGTCCACGAGCTTGCGCAGGTGCGAGCTCGCCGTCTGCGGGCTCACGCCGGCCACGCGCGCAAGCTCGCCCGCCGGCCGCGCGCGGCCGTCCAGAAGGCTCACGAGAATCGCGAGACGCGCCGGGTCGGCGATCAGGAACGCGGATGTGACGATGTTCGCTTGAGCTTCCATGGGAGATCCGTCGAATCGAGCGGTGTCGACGAAGATAGCACCGCCCGGCCGCCGACGCTTCGATGCGCGTCGAAACATCCGGCGCACCGGCGCGGCTACGCTTGACGAACCTTCCCGTCGCCGCCTTCGCCAAGGAGCCCGAAATGACCGACACGACGCCTGCAGAGATCCGACACATCCACGCCGCATGGCACGACGCCGTCGTGCGCCGCGACCTCGACGCGCTGATGGCGCTCTACGCGCCCGACGCGATACTCGAGACGCCGCTGATCGTCGCCGTGCTGCGCGAGCGCCCCGACGGAGTGCTTCAGGGCAGCGCGGCGATCCGCGCGTTCTTCGAAGCGGGATTCCGGCAACTGCCGAACGAGCTTGCACGCTGGCACCGCACCGATACGTTCTTCACGAACGGCCGGCAATTGATCTGGGAATATCCCCGCGAAACGCCGCAAGGCGATCAGATCGACCTGATCGAATCGATCGACGTCGCCGGCGGGCGCATCGCGCGCCACCGGGTCTACTGGGGCTGGGCCGGATTCAACGCGCTCGTCGCGGCGATGAAGCGCGCCGAATCGGCCGCGTGACGCGGCAAGCTTCGGCAAGAGAAAAAGACGAAAAAGGACCGCACGCCGCGCGGCCGTGCGATACGTGCCGCCGCGTCCGGGCGCAAGCGCGCATTCGCCGCCGGCTCACCGGCACGGCGGCGGATTGGAGCGCGCGGCCCGGGCGGGCTCGACACACGCACCCGCCGGCCGATGCAACACCGACACGCATCGGCCGTTCCGTCGGCGCTACGCTTGACGCGGCGCGTCGACGGGCGGCGTGCCGTCGTGAAAAAGCGTCTTCAGCTGCGCGCGCAATTCCGGCGAATCGGTATGACGATGAACCGTGACCGCGTGCTGCACGGCGGCCTCCATCAATTCGTCATCCGAATCGGCGGACAGCGCGACGGTGCAGTGCATTTCGCTCGGAAACTCCCGGCAATCGATGTATTTGCGAGCCATGACGCCCTCCTCGCATGTGATCTGAAGCCAACCTGACGATCGATCTTCCCCCGGGGCAATCGCTTCGGAAACGACGATGACGCGCATCGAACGAAGTGATGGTTGGATTCTAGGTCACGGCGAAACGGTTCGTTAGGCTAACCGATGAAGAACGCGAACGCGCGGCGCACCGCGCGCCCTCGCGGCATTCGCCGCCGTCCCGACGGCCCGCTCCTCGCGCGCGCTCGCAACGCATGACGCAACCGCGCCGCGTCATTCGTGCGGCGGCAGGTAATCCATCTGGAATTCGTCGTACAAGCGATAGATCAGTTCGAGCATCGCGCGGATGTCCTCCGATTCGTCGAGCATCCGCGTGCTCATGATGATCGGCGACACGAGATTCGAATCGTCGAGCTCCTTGTAGCCGACGTCGTCGCGCTTGAGCCCGTACACGCTGTGCGGCACGACCGATACGCCCTCGCCCGCCGCGACGAGCCCGAGCGCGATCTGCAGCTCGCGCGTCTCGTAGATCCGGCGCGGCTTCAGCGCGCGATCGTGAAACGCGGCGAGCACCTGGTCCGCGTAGCTCGGCCGCGGCGTCTTCGGAAAGATGATCAGCGTCTCGTTGACGAGATCGTGCAGCGACAGCACCGGCTTCGCCGCTTCGAGCGGATGCCCGAGCGGCAGCGCGACGATCATCCGCTCCTCGCGCAACACGATGCGCCGCACGCTCGGGTCTTCGTGGCGAATGCGGCCGAAGCCGACGTCGATCCTCCCCTCCTTCAGCGCCTTGATCTGATCCATCGTCGACATCTCGTGCAGGCTCAGCTCGACCTCGCCGTATTCGTCGCGAAAGCGGCGGATGATTCTCGGCAGCATCCCATACAGCGTCGAGCCGACATAGCCGACCGACAGCGCGCGCTCGATCTTGCCGATGCGCTTCGTCATCGATTCGAGCTCGGCCGTCTGCGCGAGCAGTTGCACCGCGTGCGAATAGAAGAAGCGCCCCGCATCGGTCATCTTCAGCGGCCGGGCGTGCCGCTCGAACAGCATCACGCCGAGCGCGTCCTCGAGCTGCTGGATCTGCCGGCTCAGCGGCGGCTGCGCGATGTGCAGGCGCTCGGCCGCGCGCGTGAAATTCTGCTCCTCCGCGACCGCGACGAAGTAGCGCAAGTGCCGCAGTTCCATCTTCATACCTCGTGGATATCGATCCGATACTCAATCGGTGTTGGACGCACCGTTTTGCCGGCAACTATCCTCAATCTGACCGCGTTGTCGTCAAGCACTATACCTGCGAAGCATCGCAGGTTCATCCGGGTTTTCCGCACGACGCGCATTGCGGCGCAGCGACGGACCGCTCGTCCGGACGCACGCCGGCCACGAACAGAGCCCATCAGGAGACGCCCCCCATGATCCCGATCTACCCGGATCGTCACCCGACGCTGCGATGCATCGACGACTTCCTCGTCGAGGACAAGGCGCACGGCGACTACCGCCTGCACCGCAGCGCGTTCACCGACGAGATGCTGTTCGAGCTGGAGATGAAGCACATCTTCGAAGGCAACTGGATCTATCTCGCGCACGAGAGCCAGATCCCGAACGCGAACGACTATTACACGACCACCATCGGCCGCCAGCCGATCGTGATCGCGCGCAACCGCCAGGGCGAGCTGAACGCGTTCGTCAACGCGTGCACGCATCGCGGCGCGATGCTGTGCCGGCACAAGCGCGGCAATCGCGCGAGCTACACGTGCCCGTTCCACGGCTGGACGTTCAGCAACAGCGGCAAGCTGCTCAAAGTGAAGGACCCCGAAGGAGCCGGCTATCCGGACTGCTTCAATCGCGACGGCTCGCACGATCTGAAGAAGATCGCGCGCTTCGAGAACTACCGCGGCTTCCTGTTCGGCAGCCTGAATCCGGACGTCGAGCCGCTCGCCGCGTATCTCGGCGACGCCGCGCGCATCGTCGACATGATCGCCGACCAGTCGGCGGACGGCCTCGAAGTGCTGCGCGGCGCGTCGACGTACACGTACGAAGGCAACTGGAAGCTCACCGCCGAGAACGGCGAGGACGGCTATCACGTGTCGGCCGTGCACTGGAATTACGCGGCGACCGTCAATCACCGCAAAACGGATGCGCAGCACGAAGACGCGATCCGCGCGATGGACGCGGGCAAATGGGGCCGCCAGGGCGGCGGCTTCTACGCGTTCGATCACGGCCACATGCTGCTGTGGACTCGATGGGCGAACCCGGAGGACAGGCCGAACTTCGATCGCCGCGACGAATTCGCCGCGCGCTGCGGCGGCGACATCGCCGACTGGATGATCCGGAACTCGCGCAATCTGTGCCTGTACCCGAACGTCTATCTGATGGACCAGTTCGGCTCGCAGATTCGCGTGCTGCGGCCGCTCGCCGTCAATCGCACCGAGGTCACGATCTACTGCATCGCGCCGAAGGGCGAAGCGCCCGACGCGCGCGCGCGCCGCATCCGCCAGTACGAGGATTTCTTCAACGCGAGCGGGATGGCGACGCCCGACGATCTCGAGGAATTCCGCGCGTGCCAGCAAGGCTATGCAGGCCGCGCGGTCGAATGGAACGACATGTGCCGCGGCGCCGCGCACTGGATCGAACGCCCCGACGAAGCCGCGCGCAAGATCGGCATCCGTCCGCTGCTGAGCGGCGTGAAGACCGAGGACGAAGGGCTGTACACGGTCCAGCACCGCTACTGGATCTCGACGATGAAGCAGGCGCTCGCCGCCGAAAGGAGCCGCGCATGAAGACGATCGACATCGCGGACATCCGCGCGTTCCTCTACCGCGAATGCCGGCTGCTCGACGACAAGGCATGGGACGCGTGGCTCGACTGCTATCACCCGGAGGTCGTGTTCTGGATGCCGTCGTGGGACGACTCGGACGAGCTCGTCACCGATCCGCAGCGCGAGATCTCGCTGATCTACTATCCGAACCGGCAGGGGCTCGAGGATCGCGTGTTCCGCATCAAGACCGAGCGCTCGAGCGCGACGATGCCCGATACGCGCACGAGCCACAACGTCGCGAACGTCGAGCGCGAAAGCATCGAGGGCGACGTGCACATCGTGAGATTCAACTGGCACACGCTCAGCTATCGCTACAAGACGGTGTCGAGCTACTTCGGAACGTCGCGCTACGCGATCGACTTCTCAGGCGACGCACCGAAGATCGTCAGCAAGTACGTCATCCTGAAGAACGACTACATCAACCAGCTGATCGACATCTATCACATCTAGCCGGCCGCGCGCCGCACGCCGCTCGCCGCGTCGCGCCCGAGGAACGCATCATGGAACACCGCATCGCTCTCCAGTTCGAAGACGGCGTCACCCGCTTCATCACGTGCCGCGACGGCGAAACGCTCGCCGACGCCGCGTATCGCCAGCAGGTCAACCTCCCGCTCGATTGCCGCGACGGCGCGTGCGGCACCTGCCGCTGCCGCTGCGAATCGGGCGACTACGACCTGCCCGAATCGAGCTACATCGAAGACGCGCTCACGGCCGACGACGCCGCCCGGCGCTACGTGCTCGCGTGCCAGACGCGCCCGCGCGCCGATTGCGTGATCGACGTGCCCGCGTCGTCGGCCGCATGCAAGACGAGCGCCGTGCGCCACGAGGGCACGCTCGCGTCGATCGAGCGGCTGTCGGCATCGACGATCCGCTTTTCGATCGACGTCGACGAGCCCGCGAAGCTCGCGTTTCTCGCGGGCCAGTACGTGAACGTCGAGATTCCCGGCGCGGGCGCGACGCGCTCGTACTCGTTCAGCTCGCAACCGGGCGACGCGCGCGTGTCGTTTCTCGTGCGCAACGTGCCGGGCGGACGGATGAGCCGCTATCTCGTCGACGAAGCCGCGCCCGGCCAGCGCATCGCGTTCTCCGGGCCGCACGGCAGCTTCTATCTGCGCGACGCCGCGCGGCCCGCGCTGTTTCTCGCGGGCGGCACCGGCATCGCGCCGTTCCTGTCGATGCTCGACGTGCGCGCGACGCGCGACGGCGCGCCGCCCGTGCGGCTCGTCTACGGCGTCACGCGCGACGACGATCTCGTCGCGCTCGATCGCATCGGCGAAATCGGGCGCCGCCTCGCCGGCTTCGAGTACCGGACCTGCGTCGCGGACGATGCGAGCGCGCATCCGCGCAAGGGCTACGTGACCGCGCACGTCGAACCCGAGTGGCTGAACGGCGGCGACGTCGACATCTACCTGTGCGGCCCCGTGCCGATGGTCGACGCGGTGCAGACGTGGCTGCGCGAGCGCGGCGTCACGCCGACCAATCTGTACTTCGAAAGATTCTCGTCGAGCAGCGGATCATGAATCGCCAACATGCACCCGGCCGCTTCGGCGGCAAAGTAACGGTCGTCACGGGCGCCGCGCAAGGCATCGGGCGCGGCGTCGCATTGCGCGCGTCGCGGGAAGGCGCAACGACGGTGCTCGTCGATCGCGCGGAATTCGTGCATGACGTCGCGGCCGAAATCGCGGCCGAAGGCGGCCGCGCGCTCGCCGTCGTCGCCGACCTCGAAACGTACGCGGGCGCGGAAGCGATGGCGCGCGCGGCCGTCGACGCGTTCGGCGCGATCGACGTGCTCGTCAACAACGTCGGCGGCACGATCTGGACGAAACCGTTCGATCGCTACGACATCGCGCAGATCGAGGCGGAAATCCGCCGCTCGCTGTTCCCGACGCTGTGGTGCTGCCGCGCGGTGCTGCCCGGCATGATCGAGCGCGGCCGGGGCGCAATCGTCAACGTGTCGTCGATCGCGACGCGCAGCATTCATCGCGTGCCGTACGCGGCGGCGAAAGGCGGCGTCAACGCGTTGACCGCGAGTCTCGCGTTCGAGCATGCGGCGCACGGTGTGCGCGTGAACGCGGTCGCCGCCGGCGGCACCGACGCGCCGCCGCGCAAGGTGCCGCGCAACGCCGAACCGCAAGGCGACGACGACGCGCGCTGGTATCGCGCGATCGTCGACCAGACCCTGTCGTCGAGCCTGATGCACCGATACGGAACGATCGACGAGCAAGTCGCCGCGATTCTGTTTCTCGCATCGGACGAAGCGTCGTACATCACCGGCTCGGTGCTGCCCGTCGGCGGCGGTGATCAGGGTTGAGCGCCGCGTGCGTGCGCACGCGTGCGTTTGCGTGTGTTTGCGCACGCGTATGAACGCTGCGGAATTTCATGCGCGAACTCGCGGCGCCGCGCGCACGAATTCCGCTACGTCGTCGAGCACCGGCAGAAAGCGCCGCATCGGCAAGCCCAGTGCGCCGACGAGCAGCGCATGCCCGATGCGCGGATAGAGCCTGACCTGCACCGCGCCGCCCGCGGCGGCGACGCGCGCAGCGAACCGCGCCGTGTTGCCCGGCCTCACCGTCGCGTCGTTTAGGCCCGATACGAGCAGCATCGGCGGCTCGCTGCCATCGACGAAGCGGATCGGCTGGCTCGCGTCGCGCACGGGCTCGGGAAAAATCCGCATCAGCGTCGCGTCGGCGAGCGGCAGGAAATCGTACGGACCGGCGAGCCCGACCACGCCCGCAAGATCGCGCTTGCCCAGACCGTGCGCATCGAGAAAGCGGCCGTCGGTCGCGAGCAGCGCCGCGATCTGCGCACCCGCCGAGTGACCCGCGACGTACACGCGGCGCGGGTCCGCGCCGAGCTCGGCCGCATGATCGCGCGCCCAGCGCACCGCCGCGGCTGCGTCTTCGACGAAGTCCGGAAACACCGCGCCCGGATACAGCCGATAGTCGGGAATCGCGACGACGCAGCCGCGCGACGCAAGCGCCTCGCCGACGAACCGGTAATCGCCGCGCCGGCCGCTCTGCCAGCTACCGCCATAGAAGAACACGACGAGCGGCTTGCCGTCGCCGCACGTGCGCGCGCCGCGTCCGGCCGGCAAATAGACGTCGAGCGAACGGCGCGGCCCCGCACCGTAGACGATGTCGAAACGGCCGACAAACGTCGCGCGGCGGGCCGCCGCGTTCAGTACGACCAACGGATTGCGGCCGGCCCACACGCCGAGCGTCACGGCCGATCCGATCAACATCATCCCTGCCAGCATCGCCTGCTCCTCGGTTACTCGAACGACGACGCGCGCACGCAACATTCAAACGCTTCGAACGCGCGCGGCGCATTGCCGCGCAGCCGCGCCGCATCCGATCCACACACCTTTCCGCTGCGAGAATCGTCTTCCCTGAAAAACCGGTAAACGATAAAGCGGCCAAATAGTCGATTCGTAGAGTGTCGTCTCGGTATTGCGGGACTCGCTCGCTCCGCACCCACACCGGCGATGGCCGTGTGCAATGCGCTCGTCGAACCTCGCCGCGCTGCCGCGCGAGTTCGACGGCGGCGGCCTGATCCGGCGCCGCGCCGATTCCGACGACGGCCGCAAGGGCCGCATGTCGCCGACCGCGAGCGGCGAGCGGCGAGCGGCGAGCGCCACGTTCGCTCGCGCGACGTTCGCGATGCGCCACGCACGCCGTCGAGCGTCAAAACAAAAGCGACGGGCAACGCGAACAAAAAAAGCGGCCGGCCCGATGCCGGGCCGGCCGCTCGTCGACATTGCAGCGAGCGTCGCGCGGCGAGCGCGCGACGCGATGCATTACGAAGCCGCTTCGGGGCTCGACGGCACGCGCACGGCCGCCGCCTCGCGCGCTTCGCGCGCCGCCGCGCGCTCGTGCTCGGCGACCCACGACGCGATGTCCATCTCTTCGAAGCGAACGAAGCGCGTCTTGTGAACGAGCCGGTAGCCGAGCCACACGACGAGGAAGAGCGGAATGCCGACGTAGGTCGCGAGCACGCCGACCCAGTCGATCTTGTTCGCGAGGAACGCCTGATAGTCCTGGCCGAGTGCGATCACGATGCACAGCGCGAACGCGAAGATCGGGCCGTACGGATACAGGTTCGACTGATACGGCAGCTGATCGATCGAGAAGCCCTGGCGAACGAAGCCCTTGCGAAACCGATAGTGGCTGAGCGCGATGCCGAGCCACGCGATGAAGCCCGTCATTCCCGACGTGTTCAGGAGCCACAGATAAACCGTCTTGTCGCCGTACAGCGACGACAGGAAGCACAGCGCGCCCACCGCGGTCGTCGCGTACAGCGCGTTGCGCGGCACGCCGCCCGCCGACAGCTTCGCGAACAGCTTCGGCGCGCGGCCTTCGGTCGCGAGGTTGTAGAGCATCCGCGTCGACGCGTACATTCCCGAGTTGCCCGCCGACAGCACGGCGGTCAGGATCACCGCGTTCATCACGCCCGCAGCGAACGCGAGGCCCGCATGACGGAACACGAGCGTGAACGGGCTCACGCCGACGTCGGTCACGTCGCTCTTCAGCAGGCTCGGATCGGTATAAGGAACCAGCACGCCGATCACGAAAATCGCCAGCACGTAGAACAGCAGGATGCGCCAGAACACCTGACGCACCGCGCGCGGGATCGTCGTGCGCGGGTTTTCCGATTCGCCGGCGGCGACGCCGATCAGCTCGGTGCCCTGGAACGAGAAGCCGGCGATCATCGCGACGCCCATCATCGCGGGCAGGCCGCCCGCGAACGGCGCGTCGCCGATCGTGAAGTTGCTCCAGCCGTTGCTCGGGCCGCCCTTCAGGATGCCGAAGATCATCAGCAGCCCGACGCCGATGAACGCGAGCACGGTGACGACCTTGATCAGCGCGAACCAGTATTCGGCCTCGCCGAAGCCGCGCACGGTCAGCACATTGAGGAGGAACATCACGCCGAGGAACGCGGCGCTCCACCAGACCCCCGGCACGTCGGGAAACCAGTAATGCATGACGAGCTGCGCGGCGACGAGCTCGACCGCGATCGTCACCGCCCAGTTGTACCAGTAGTTCCAGCCGAGCGCGAAACCGAAACCCTCTTCGACGTATTTCGCGCCGTAAGTCGCGAACGAGCCGGACACCGGCATGAACGCGGCCATCTCGCCCAGGCTCATCATCAGGCAGTAGACCATCACGCCGATCAGCAGGTACGCGAGCATCGCGCCGCCGGGGCCCGCCTGCGAGATCGACGCGCCGGACGCGACGAAGAGCCCCGTGCCGATCGAGCCGCCGATCGCGATCATCGTCAGGTGACGGGCTTTCAGGCTGCGGCGCAGCTCGGGAGGTTTCGATTGTGCGGTTGAACGGTCGGAATTCGGGTGTGGTGACATAAAGGGCTGGCAAGGAGCGGCGGGCGACGGTTCGACGCCGCGCCGGGCAGGACGCCGGATTCGGCGCGTCCCCGGGACGATCTGCGGCGCGCCGCCCGGTGCCGACCGGGCGCGCCGCGCCACACGCATTTTTTGCGCAGCGCGGATTCTACCCGATTCATCAGAGCACGCCTGCAACACGGCGTGCTGCGACGCGCAAGATAACCGCCGGCAAAACGCTTTGCCGATCAATGGGTTGCGCGCAGAACGCGGTGCATCGGGGCGCGCCGCCGCGCGTCGCGAGCCGGCGCGCCCCGATGCACCGCGTCATCGAAAAATATGATGAATCCGAAAACGCCCGGTATTCGCTGCGGTGCGGCACGCCGCGGCGGACAACGGACCATGCACCGCGAACGGCGCACGCGTGCGGCGGCGGCGCCCGAAAAACGGAAGGGCCGCTCGTAGCGGCCCTTCTCTTCTCCCTGATTTGCCTGCTTATCCTGCCTTACAGCGCTGCCTTACAGCGCTGCGTTACATCGCGATCGCGGCCTCACACCGCCTGCGGCACCGGATGCAGCGGCACCCGGCGCGGCGCGGCCTTCGCCGCCTGGCGCGCGTTGCTCGCGTCGATCTCGGCGATCAGATCGTCGAGACGCTCGAGGTGCACGCTGTTGTCGTGATCCCACGGATGGAAGCCCGGGCGGAAGTAGTCGATCCATTCGCGCGCGATCAGCGCGAAGATGCCGTTCTTCGGGCCCCACAGATACTTGACCAGCTTGCCGATGCCGAGGCCCTTGCCGATGCGGCGACGATGCGAGATCAGCAAGCGCGTGTTGAAATCGAACAGCGTCGCCCAGAACACGACCGTGACGAGCATCATCATGCTCGTGCGCAGCAGGTAGCTCTTCAGGCTCAGCTTCATCACGGTGCGCCACACGTCGTATGCGACCGCCTTGTGCTCGGTTTCCTCCATCGAGTGCCACATCCACATCTGGCGATAGCCGTCGACTTCGCTGGTGGTGATGCGGTTCGCGAGCACGAGGCCCGTGAACATCGCGGTGTAGTGCTCGAGCGCCATCGTGATCGCGAGCTGCATCGAATTCGGCAGCGCTTTCTTGAACCAGCCGAGCACCGTCCACAGGCGCTTGTCGAGCTTGTGCGCGGGCATGCCCGCCGCCTGCAGCAGATCGTTGAACTCGACGTGCTCGCGCGTGTGCATCGCTTCCTGGCCGATGAAGCCCGCGATGTCGCGCTTCAGATTCGGCTCCTCGACCCGGTCGCGATAGTTGCGCACCGAATCCATGAAGAAGCGCTCGCCCGCCGGAAACAGCAGCGACAGCGCGTTGAACAGATGCGTCACGCCCACGCCTTCGGTGTGCCAGTCGCAGATGCGGTCGGGCGGCAGGGCGAAGCGAATATCGCGACGAACAATAGCATTCACGGTGTTTGTCTCCAGGTCCCGTCATGGGACGTCGGTGCGACTCGATGCAACGCCCCCGATGGTTCGATTTGGGAATTGGGGCGTGGTCGCAATCTCACATCAAACCATCAATCAACGTTACATTGATGGATGTCATCATAGAAGACGATCCAAGTCCGCGCAAGAACGACTTCACGCAAAAAACACATTCTTCGTTGCGGAATTTCCCTTACCCGCGTGCGCAAGCCCCCGTGCGCGCGGCTTGCGCGGCTCGCGACGACGCCCGAGCGTCTCCTTCAAACGGCGCGCGGGCACACCGGGCATTCGCGTCGGCCGCATGCGGCATGGCGACGTTCGCCGCTTGCTTCGGCAATCGCGAAGGCTTTCGTCGCAGCGCACAAGCTGCATCGCACCAAGCCCCGGATTCGCGGCTCGGAAGATGCTGCTCTTCGCTCGCAGGCATTCTCCCGTTCGCGTCGGCACTGTATTCGCCGCGTTGCAGCACGACGCCGCGCATCGCGATGCCGGCGCAGGCGGCGCTCGCCCAAGAGGCGATGCGCGAGCAGCGCGCCGACGCGCGCATCGGCTCATGCCCCTTTTTCGCCGCATGCGCGCGATGCGTGGCCGCACAGATTGATCCACGTCAGCAATGCGCGCGACGCGTGTAGTGCAATGAACGCATCGGACATCGCACGTTTCCCTAGGGGGTCTCATGAAACTCACGTTCCTCGGCGCGACGGAAACCGTCACGGGCTCGAAGTATCTGCTCGAGGACGGCGGGACACGCGTCCTGATCGACTGCGGGCTGTTCCAGGGCACGAAGAACCTGCGGCTGCGCAACTGGAGCCCGCTGCCCGTGCCCGCCGATTCGATCGACGCCGTCGTGCTCACGCATGCGCATCTCGACCACAGCGGCTATCTGCCCGTGCTCGTGCGCGAAGGCTTCCGCGGGCCGGTCTATTGCACGCACGGCACGGCGGAGCTCTGCGAGATCATGCTGACGGACAGCGCACGGCTCCTCGAGGAAGAAGCCGAGTTCGCGAACCGCCACGGCTACTCGAAGCACCATCCGGCGTTGCCGCTCTACACCACCGACGACGCGCAGCGCGCGCTCCAGCGTCTCGCGCCGCGCGAATTCGACGCGCCGACGCCGCTCGCGGGCAGCCTGCACTTCCGCTTCCTGCCGGCCGGGCACATTCTCGGCGCGGCGAGCGTCGTCGTCTGCTGGCGGCACACGCTGCTCGCGTTCTCCGGCGATCTTGGCCGCGCGCACGATCCGATCATGCGCGCGCCCGTGCCGCCCGTTCATGCGGACTATCTCGTCGTCGAGTCGACGTACGGCGACCGGCTGCACGACACGAGCGATCCCGAAGCCGAGCTCGCCGACGTGTTCTCGAAGACGTTCGCGCGCGGCGGCGTGGTCGTGATGCCGTGCTTCACCGTCGGGCGCGCGCAGGAGGTCCTGTATTACATCGCACAACTGAAAAAGACCGGACGGATGCCGCACGTGCCCGTGTTTCTCGACAGCCCGATGGCGACGAGCGTCACCGAGATCTACCAGCGGCGGCTCTCCGATCACCGGCTCACGATGTCCGACGCGGACGCGATCAGCCACGCGGCGGTGATGGTCCGCACGGTCGAGCAGTCGAAGGCGATCGCCGACCACAACGGGCCGATGGTCATCATCGCGGGCAGCGGAATGGCCACGGGCGGCCGCGTGCTGTATCACCTCGAGCGCTACGCGCCCGACAGCCGCAACACGATCCTGCTCGTCGGGTATCAGGCGGCGGGCACGCGCGGCGCGGCGCTCGCCGCGCACGAACCGACGCTGAAAATCCACGGCGAATACGTGCGCGTGCGCGCGCAGGTCGAAATGATCTCGTCGCTGTCCGCGCATGCGGACTATGGCGAGATCCTCGGATGGCTCGGCGCGCAGTCGAGGGCGCCCGTGCGCACGTTCGTCACGCACGGCGAGCCCGCGGCGGCCGATGCGCTGCGGCGGCGGATCGAGGAATCGCTGCACTGGCGCTGCGAAGTGCCGTCGTATCTCGAATCGATCGAGCTGGAAGACACGCCCGCGCGAACGACGTGAATGCGACGAGGCAAACGCAACGCCGGACACGTGGCCATCTCCGGCGCATCGGAATGCGCAACGCTTCGGGGGAATCGGCCGGATACCGGGCGGCGTGCGCCGATTCGTAGGCACCGGCGTAACGAATCGGCTGACGAATGCCGTGCGGGAGGCACGTCTGCGGCAAGATCAGGCGCCGATGTTTCGGTTCCCTGAACGATCGCGCGAATCGATCGCGCGATCGTGCCGCGAAGTGATCTCAACCCGGCTCGGCGCCGCCGCCGGATGTCGAGCAACGCGGAAACGAAGCATGCGAGCGTTGCCGTCATGCAAGGCAACGCGCCGCACGAAAGAGGCGTTCGCCGCCGCTGCGCACAACGCCGGCGGCCGCGCCTCCACCGCCTCGACTCGGCGGGTGCCGACTTCGCGCGGCGGGCGCCGGCGCGGCCACGATCAGCACATGTGCATCCCGCCGTTGATCGCGAGATCGGCGCCGGTGACGAACGCGGCGTCGTCCGAGCACAGGAACGCGATGAGCGCGGCCACTTCGTCGGGCCGCCCAAGCCGGCCGACCGGAATCTGCGGAAGAATCTTCGCTTCGAGCACGTCCTGCGGCACCGCTTCGACCATCGCGGTCGCGAGATAGCCGGGCGACACGGTGTTGACCGTGATCCCGCGTTTCGCCGTCTCGAGCGCGAGCGTCTTCGTGAAGCCGTGGATGCCCGCCTTCGCCGACGCGTAGTTCGCCTGACCGAACGCGCCGCGCGAGCCGTTCACCGATCCGATGTTGACGATGCGCCCGAAGCGCCGCTCGACCATGCCCGCGATGAACTGTTTCGTCACATTGAACATCGCGTCGAGATCGGTTCGCATCACGGCGTCCCAGTCGCCCTTCGTCATCTTCAGGAACGTCGCGTCGCGCGTGATTCCCGCATTGTTGATCAGCACGTCGACCTTGCCGAAATCCGCGAGCACCGTTTCCGCGCACCGCTCGCACGATTCGAAATCCGCGACGTCGACGCTGTACGCCTTGAAGTCGCGCCCGGCATCGCGCTCGTGCATGAGCCACGTCGACACATGATCGTTGCGCTCCGAATGCGACACCGCCACGGCCATGCCGGCGTCGTACAGCCGCCGACTCACCGCGGCGCCCAGCCCGCCCATACCGCCTGTCACGAACGCCACGCGTTTTGCTTCCATCACGGCCTCCCGATAAGATGCCCGGCGCGACATCGACGCCGCGCGGCCCGCGAGCGATGTCGCGCGGCCGCCATCCGGGCATGGGTTGAGAAATATGTTGCTTGCGGCTCGCGGCGAACGCGCGCACCGATTCATATGTGCGGCAACGTGTCGACGCCCGTTGCCGTGACGTTGCGTGTCGTCCCTCTACGCCATCGCGTTTTACTGTAAGCACGCACTCACGCGATCCGTTGACCTGAGTCAAACGGATGCACGGCACCGACGCACAGCCCTGCTGTAGGAAACGCCCTACAACGCTACGCTGATGCCTACCGGAAGTTCAACGTTCGACAGTATCGATGCGGCAATCCGCGTTGCATACTGACAAGCGTAGGGGTGGTCTTCGAATGATCATTCCGACCCGCGTTTCGTCGTCTATGCTCTTAGCGGGCGGGCTTGCCTCGGCTGATTCGGCAATCGCAACGAAACGACGGATTGCGCACGACGAGATGCAAGCCTCGCTCCCGGACGGCAGTTCCGGCCGTTTGCCATCATCGTCCGGCATGCCGCGCAGCGCAGTCGCCCTTCTTCGCCGACGCCGCCGCGCAATGCGGCACTGCGTGCCGCGCCACGTGTCTGCGCGCTCGACCGTGCCAGTCGAGCCCGCCGCATGAAAGGAGCCGATTATGCTGACCGCCTCAGCCAATGAAGCCGCGCCCTCGTCCGTGCCGCAACGGCCCGTGTTGCAGTTGCATCCCGTTGCGGCCGAGGACACGCCGAAGCAGCCGGCGACGCGCTGCTCGACCTGCGCGACACGCAACGTGTGCATGCCGGCCAGCCTCACGCCGAGCGAGCTCGCCCGGCTCGACGCAATGGTGTGCACGACGCGCCACGTCAAACGCGGCGAAGCATTGTTTCGCACGCACGATACGTTTCAGAGCATCTATGCGGTGCGCACCGGCTCGTTCAAGACGGTCGTCATGCATCGCGACGGCCGCGAGCAGGTGACGGGCTTTCAGATCGTCGGCGAAACGCTCGGTCTCGACGGTGTATGCGGCGGCCGCCACAACAGCGATGCGATCGCGCTCGAGGACAGTACCGTCTGCATCATCCCGTTCGCGCAGCTCGAAGCGGTGTGTCGCGAAGTCAAGCCGATGCAGCACCACGTACATCAGTTGATGAGCGGCGAGATCGTCCGCGAATCGAGCCTGATGATGCTGCTGGGCACGATGACGGCCGAGCAGCGCGTCGCCGCGTTCCTGCTCAACATCTCCGAGCGTTTCCAGAAACGCGGCTATTCGGCGTCGGAGTTCAATCTTCGGATGACGCGCGAGGAAATCGGCTGCTATCTCGGGATGAAGCTCGAAACCGTCAGCCGGATGTTGTCGAAGTTCCAGCGCGACAAGCTGATCGCGCCGCGCGGCAAGCAGATTCGCATCACCGATCCGCAGGGGCTCGCGCGCGTGTGACGCGTCGCCGGCGCGGCGCACGCCCGAAGCCTGAAGCCGCGCGCGCATCTTCGATGAAGCCGCTTGCTTCGCGGCGGGAGCGGTGCGCCCGTGCGCCGCGCACGGACGCCGCTTGATTCAGCGCATCGTCAGCACCGCCGCGCCCGTCAGGCGCCCCGAGCGCAGATCGTCGAGCGCCTGGTTCGCTTGCGCGAGCGGATACGGCGTCGCCTCCACGTCGAGCTGCACGTCGTTCGCGATCCGCATGAATTCCGCCGCATCGTCGCGCGTCAGGTTCGCGACCGACACGATCCGCCGCTCTCCCCACAGCAGGTCGTACGAAAACGACGGAATGTCCGACATGTGAATTCCGCCGCACACGACGACGCCGCCCTTCGCGACCGCCGCGAGCGCGGCCGGCACGAGCGCGCCGACCGACGCGAAGATCAGCGCGGCGTCGAGCGGCTCGGGCGCGGGCTCGTCGCTGCCGCCCGCCCATGCCGCGCCGAGCCGGCGCGCGAGCTGCTGCGCCGGGACATCGCCGGGGCGCGTGAACGCGTAGACCGTGCGCCCCTGGAAACGCGCGACCTGCGCGACGAGATGCGCGGCCGCGCCGAAACCGTACAGGCCGATGCGGCGCGCGGGGCCCGCCATCTTCAGCGTCCGGTAGCCGATGAGGCCCGCGCACAGCAGCGGCGCCGCGTGGACGTCGTCGTAGCGGCTCGGCAAGTGTACGCAGAAGCGCGCGTCGGCGACCGTGCGCTCCGCGTAGCCGCCGTCGATCGTGTAGCCGGTGAAGCCGGGGGCATCGCACAGGTTCTCGCGGCCGCTCTTGCAGTACATGCAGTGGCCGCATGCGCGGCCGAGCCACGGCACGCCGACGCGATCGCCGATCGCGAAGCCCGCCGCGCCCACGCCGAGCGCGGCCACCGTGCCGACGATCTCGTGGCCCGGAATCACCGGCCGCTTCGGATCGCGCAAGTCGCCGTCGACGACGTGCAGATCGGTCCGGCATACGCCGCACGCGTGCACGTCGATCAGCAGTTCGCCCGACGCCGGCCTCGGATCGGGCAGCTCCGCCTCGCGCAGCCGCGGCGCGCCGCCGTCGAACACCATCGCGCGCATCAACGCGCTCCCGAGCGCCGCGCATGCGCGGCGTCCGCCGCCCGCGCGTGCGAGGCGAGGCGTTCGCGCACGCGCCTGATCGCGATCACGCGCAGGTAGTCGTGAACGCGCGCGCCGTCCGCAAGGCGCGCGATTTCGTCATCGAGCATGTGCATCAACTCTCCCTCCGTGATCGAGCGCCGCCGCGCGGCGGCGAGCAGCGAATCGAAAAGCATGTCGTGGTGCATGATGCGTGCCCCTGTGCGTCGTCGAATCCGTTGATGTCCATCGGTTCCAGCGTAGGTGCATCGTCATCGATTGAACCCCCGCGGCACGAGGGCGGCTTGACCTGGGTCAAGCGTCGCCGGTTCGCCGCCGCGCCGACGCGCGGACACGCGGACACGCCTTGCGCCGGCACGCGCCGATGCAAGCATCGCAGCACGCGACGCGCGCGCTGCGCGGCGCGCCGTCATCGTCCTGCCGCGACAATTTCGCCCGGATCGCATTGACCTGCATCAATGGTCGCGCCCCGTCGCCGCTTAGACTGGAATCGAATCTCCGATCGAGGTACGCGCCATGTTGAACAGTCTGCCGAATCTTGCGCTGGCGTGCATGCTGGGCGCGGTCTGCATCGGCGCGGCCGGCGATGTGCGGGCGCAAGTGCGCGAGCCGACCGAGCTCGTCGACCAGCAGCATTGCATGTTCTGCCACGCGCCGAACATGCCGTTCCTCGCGCCGTCGTTTCATCAGATCGCGGAGCGCTATCGCGACGTGCCGAATGCCGCCGAGATGCTCGAGCAGAAGCTGCGTCTCGGCGGGCGCGCGCACTGGGGCGACGCGCCGATGCCGACCGCGCCCGAGCGCGGCGGCCCGCTGTCGAAGGAAGACGCGCATACGTTGATCCAATGGGTCATGAGCCAGTAGCGCGGCGTCGCCGCGCATTTTGCAAGGAGCCAGCCGTGCGCATCACCGTTCATCTCGATACGTTCGCGTCCGCCGATCCGGCCGCCTACGCGATCCTGTGGATCGACACGGCGGAGCGCAGGTGGTCGCGCGAAGGCCATGCGGGCGTCGAGCTGCCCGCATGGGGCAACGTCGTCTGCCGCGACGGCGCGACCCGCGTGACAAGCGCCGACGATTCGCATTCGCTGTGCGTGCTCGAAGGTCTCGACCTCGGCGCGAAGCACGGTCCGTTCGAAGGCGAGACGGGCGCGGCGCACTGGTATCGTCACGCGCACCACTCGCCCGTCGTCGGAGAGTGGCACGTGCAGTGCGTCGACGAAACCGCCGCGCCCGCCGAGCACGAGCTGTTCACGGGGCGCGAGGCATCCTGAGCGGACGGCGTCGCGCGGGCGCGAAGCGTCGCCCCGCGCGCGCCGATGTGTCCGTGCGGGATGCGCTCGGGGAATTTTCGGAGTCTTCGGGAGTCACCTGTTCGTCGCTTCGTCGCTTCGTCGCTTCGTCGCTTCGTCGCTTCGTCGCTTCGTCGCTTCGTCGCTTCGTCGCTTCGT
>NZ_LOYJ01000077.1:0-3050 GCF_001526245.1 Burkholderia sp. MSMB1498 | reverse complement strand
GCCAGTCGTCGATAAAGTACGGCTGATAGCTGCGCACCGGCTGCCCCTTGTTGTCGTATTCGACCTTGCCGGACACCTCATAAGTCAGCGCGCTCGTCGCAGGCTGGCTGCTCGGGTGGTAGAACTTCGCCGCCGATCCATATGACGTGTATCCCCGCGGAGCAACCCAGACTTGCGGTTCTTTGGCCAGACCATCCGGCGGCAGCAAACGGTCCACGTAGTCCACCACGTCTCGTCTCAGCGCGGGCCGGGCCACTTTTGAGGCGACATCCTGCAGGATGGCCTTGTCGAGGCTCAGTTCGGCAACCAACTTCTTCAGCCGCGCATTCCCATCCTGCAATTGCTTGAGCTCGTGTACCTGATCCGACTGCATCCCCGCGTATCGCTTCTTCCATCGATAGAACGTCTGCTCGGAAATGCCGACCTGACGGATCAGATCCGCTACTGGCATACCCAACTCCGCCTGCTTCAGTACCGCAACAATCTGTTCGATCGGAAAGCACTTCCGTTTCATGGCAAACCACCTCTCGGTTCAGGGTCAAGTTTGCCGCAAAACTCGCTCTAGAATCGGTCCAGTTTTCCTAATACGGATTAGTGGAGTTTGAGTTAAAAACCCTCTTAATCACTCGATAGTGAACCATGTTTCTATTAAATATTTCCAGGGCCCTGCCTTGGCCGAGCTGAATCGTCATTTGCTCGCCCTCGACCTTAAATTGAGCATTGGTCTTCATCCATTCACCCCCTCCTTCCCTCATATCCGGAAATAATAACTTAACACCCTTATTCAAGGCCAAGCCAATTTCTCTGAGCTCCTTTAATGTTCCAGGTTTGAGGGCGAACTGAATTAACTCTCCGTTGCTAGGCGAAGAATATTCCAATGAATAAGCCACCGCCGGCGAAATCGATGTTTCAGTTGTTGGTTGCAATTTATTGGTTTTCATCAATCCATTATAGTGATCGGTAGACATTGATCTAAAAAGCAACTCATTTCCATGAATATCATACTCCAAAGCAGGAGAGGAAGGATTTTCTGTGCTCCTGTATGGAATTCCAACTAGGCCAGATCGTAACGAGCCACCACCAACAAAAACTCCGGAAGATATATCCTGATTGAGTGATATTGAAGCGTATACGGGATTATCAGACCCTTTTATCTCCACGTTGAAAGGGAGATGCCGACGCTTCTCGAGAATCTTCTTGGTTGACTCAGCAATTGTCGACACCGTTGGCGCATTTGATGGCTCACCTTTTTTTATCTTTCCACGATGCTTTCCAGTTTCAATTGTAATTTGCCTATTGGCACTGAAATATCCATGAGCATTTGCTTTTCCTCTCAATGCCTGAACTCCGCCGAGGTATGCCAACACATGTTCCGGCCCAAAATTTTTCAATTTGTTAATTTCTTGTTTTGCCAGATCTTGTAAGGTTGGCAGTAGCCCCAATAGATCACGTTGCGTAACCGGGCTATTCCTGACCATCCGAAAGAGGTTGAGCCCGTCAACAGTGCCGGCGGGATCGGGGCTGAGCCAGCGGCACGCCCACGGCTGGTAGTATCGATAACCGTAGTCGTACAGCCCGGTCACATCCTGCTCCTTGCCCGAGTAGCGGATGAACTTGGTGTCGGCCTCAGTCTGACTGCGCGCAGACCACACCGCAGTGCCGCCGTACGGATAGTATTCCTCACGGCTGACTAGGTCGGCCTGCCCGTCCAGTTCCAGCCCGATCGAGCCGACCAGGTCGCCATGGCTGAATCGAAGCGCGTCGTTTCCCACGGCAGGCGGCAGACCACTCTCCCAATGCAGCGCCCGCGCGCCGGTCCGTCCCGCGTTCAGCCGGATCTCGTGCAGCGCCTCCGTTACCTTTACGGTGGCGCCATCGTCGCTGCGGGTGAGCCGCAAGGTCAGTCCCGGCAGGGTAATCGCCTCGGCCGTGCGGGTCGTCCCCAACGTCCACGCGCTCGTGCACTTGCGCACCCGCATCCCGTCTGATCCGTAATGATACGCCTCCCGGTCGTCGGGGTCGCCGCTCCGTTTGACCAGCGTGACCCGTTGCAGCCGATTGCGGCCATTCCAGCCAAGCGGCTCGACGCGGTCCGGCAGCAGGCACTGCTGGTTGCCGGTGGGATCGAACCAGGTCCCGTCGTCGACATCGCCTGGCGTCAGGCTGCCGCGGGCGTTCTGCACTAATGCGTGGTTGCTGCGACCGGACACCACGATGTCCTGCGTGTAGCCTACCGCCCCCTGGTGCGCGATCTGAGTAAAGTTGCCGCCGCGGTCGTATTGATAGGTACGCGTATAGCCGCTATAGACGGAATCGTCGTTCGGCAGCGGGATCGGCGCGGGCAGCGTTGTACCTTGCCGACCACGGTTGACGGTTTCGCGGCCGGTCGCGCGGATCAACTGATACAGCGCATCGTACGCGTAGGTATTGCCTGCATCGACCCGCTGGTTGCGCCAGTAGGTGGTCGGTTGCACGGTGTCCGTCATGCTCAGCACATTGCCGACCGGGTCGTATGTGTACTGCAGGTCTTGCAGCACCGTGCCTCGCCCGGTCTGCGCCGGTCGTGTCACGGTCAACCGCACCAGCCGCTGGGTTTCTGGCTCGTAAGCACAGGTGCTGACCACGCCATTGCCGGCCGTTTCGCTCAAGACCTGGCCCGGCGCGCTGTAGTCGATTGCCGATAGCACTGGCCATGCCGTTCCGCCGGCGAGCGTCAGGCCGCTAAGGGCAAGCCGGCCGGCGACATCGAAGGCGCGAGCCTGCACGTTGCTTGCCGCATCGGTCTGCGTCAACCAGGTGCCGGTTGCATCGCGGGTCCAGGCTGTTGTATAGGCAACCGATTCGAGCGCACTCGCCCATGCCAACTCGTCGCCTGCCCAATCGGCGTTGCCCTCCGCGTCGGCTAGCAGGGTGCGGGATTCAATAACCGGTTCGCCAATGAGGTGAAAGCCGCGCCACTCGAGCCGTCCCGCAGTATCGTAGCGACGCACACATTGCCCGCGCAGGTTGTGCGCCTGCGCGTCGGCTTCCCGCTCGCCGTACACCCATAC
>NZ_LOYJ01000076.1:0-52605 GCF_001526245.1 Burkholderia sp. MSMB1498 | reverse complement strand
GGTCGAAGCCGACGTCGAAAGCGAAGCGACGTTGCTGTTGGTGGTCGACAAGCCGGTCGACGTGGAGGTCGACAGAGACGCGACGGAGCTGTTCGCCGAGCTGATGCCCGACGAAGCAGAAGTGGACAGCGAGGTCAGCGAGCTATTGGTGCTGCTGAGACCGCTGGACAGCGAGGCGACGTTGCTGTTGGTGGTGCTGAGGCCGGTGGACAGCGAGCCGATGCCCGTGGAAGTCGACGTGGACAGCGAGGCAGCATTGCTGTTGGTGGTGCTCAGGCCAGTCGACAACGAGCCGATGCCGGTCGACGTCGAAGTCGAGAGCGAAGCGATCGAGCTATTGGCCGAGCTGAGGCCGGTCGAAGCCGACGTCGAAAGCGATGCGACATTGCTGTTGGTGGTCGACAGCCCGGTGGAAAGCGAGTTGACGCCGCTTTGCGCGGTGCTGATGCCCGACGAAGCGGAAGTGGACAGCGAGGTCAGCGAGCTATTCGTCGTGCTCAGGCCGGTCGACAACGAGCCGATGCCGGTCGACGTGGAGGTCGAGAGCGAAGCGATCGAGCTATTCGCGGAGCTGAGGCCGGTCGAAGCCGACGTCGAAAGCGATGC
This sequence comes from Burkholderia sp. MSMB1498, assembly GCF_001526245.1. Classification (NCBI taxonomy): domain Bacteria; kingdom Pseudomonadati; phylum Pseudomonadota; class Betaproteobacteria; order Burkholderiales; family Burkholderiaceae; genus Burkholderia; species Burkholderia sp. MSMB1498. The sequence goes on along the minus strand of NZ_LOYJ01000076.1, from coordinate 51,999 downwards.
GACATTGCTGTTGGTGGTCGACAGCCCGGTGGAAAGCGAGTTGACGCCGCTCTGCGCGGTGCTGATGCCCGACGAAGCGGAAGTGGACAGCGAGGTCAGCGAGCTATTAGTGCTGCTCAGGCCGCTGGACAGCGAGGCAACGTTGCTATTGGTCGTCGAGAGTCCCGTCGACAGCGAGCCGATGCCGGTCGACGTCGAAGTCGAAAGCGACGCGATCGAGCTGTTGGCCGACGAAAGCCCGCTCGACGCGGAAGTCGACAACGAAGTCAGGCTGCTATTTGTAGACGACAGCCCGGACGACAGCGAGGCGACGTTGCTGTTGGTGGTGCTCAGCCCGCTCGAAAGCGAAGTGATCGAGCTATTGGCCGACGACAAGCCCGTCGACGTCGAAGTCGACAACGAAGCGACGCTGCTGTTCGTCGACGACAGCCCCGTCGACAGCGACGAGATCGAGCTGTTGAACGTCGACATGCTGCTCGACAGCGAGCTGATGCCCGTCGAGGCCGACGTCGACAGCGAATAGAGCTGGCTGCCGTTGATCGCCTGCGAGCTCGTCGCCGTGACGGCGCCCGCCGCGACGCCCGACAGCAGCACGCCGCCCGTCGGGCCCGCGCCCGCGACGTTGCTCATCGTCAGCGTGTTGCCGTTCGTGCCGCCCGTGCGGAAGTAGATGTTGCCGGTGCTGCCGTTCAGGACGACTTGCGTGTCGTCGGCCGACAGGCCGATCCAGTCGGTCGTCGAGCCGGGCGTGACGCCGCCCGCCCACGACCCGATGCCGGTCGTGCAGGGCGACGTCAGCGAGGCGCTCGCGCCGTAGCCGGTATACGTCGGAAGAACGCCGTTGTTGTAGTTCGCGCACATCACCGAGTTCGATTGCGCGAATGCGGCGGGCGATGCGACGAGGCTCAGGCCGAATGCCGCCAGCGCCGCGACGGAGATGCCGCGCAGCCGCGTCCAGATCGGGCGGGCGGAGGCGGTCGCGACGGCGGTCGCGCCGCCGCGACGCCCGTTCGTGTGCTCCGATACCGCAACCCAGCTCCGCGTGGTCTCGCACCAGATGGTTTTGTAGATCTTGTTCATCTCCGCCCTTTTTGCAATCGAACCGACTAAGAAAGTGACCGCACTTTGTTCCGTCTGAAGATCTCGGTCGGTCGACTGGGCGCCGGAGTTTTTCGGCCGCTTTTAAACACGCTTCGATCATCGAACTGTTGTTTGCAGCCGCGATTCTATTTATGTGTTGGTTAGCGGACTGACAAGAACTGTAAAAAGGAATTGAATTTATTGTTAATAATCGTCAATCCGTCTTTTTAATTTGATCGGCCAGTTCGATTCGATTCGCCGGGATTCGTTGAATAAACGTATGACGATTCCGGGGTGAATGGCTCTGGCCTTGATGCGCGGGGCTTAGGGGGGGAAGTGAGAGGCGGCTGCGGATTTTGTCCGGGTTGTAAATTATTTAAATGAAATCGCCGGGCGGCAATCGTCATTTCATTTCAATTTGCTTTCTGATTTATAAATATTGGTTTTCGTTTACGGGTGGCTGGTGGTAATGAATTTTAATATTCGATGCTGGATTTAGAGTTGAGATTCTATTTGGTTTGGGCGCGCGAGGCATTTGTCCGATTTTTAACGGGAAATCCCGAATTGCGTTTTGCCGCCGTGCGCCGGCATCGCGACTGCCGCGCGCGGCGATCTTGCTGCGCGTCTGGTATTTCCCGATAGTGCCGGCACGCGCGGCGCGATGGCGACGAAGCGCGCGACGGTGCCCGCCGCGCGACCGCCGGACGCATGCGACGGCTTTCCGGACAACGGGGCGCCCGGCGAAAGGCGGGCGCACGGCATCGTTCTACGGCGACCGGGCGCGGATCGCGGTTTCGTCGGAACGCGTGCGCGCGCCACCGCGTGCGTCACGGCAAGCGGCGCGAGGGCTGCGCGAGCATCGATGCGCTTGCCGCCCGACCGCCCGACTGTCCGACCGCCCGCCCGACTGTCCGACTGTCCGACTGTCCGACCGCGCCGACCGACTGACCGACTGACCGCGCGTGCCGGCCGCGCTACGCATTCGTCCCGCGCGATGCATTGCGCTTTCGCCGCGACGCGCGGCACGAGCGCGGCTGTCCGTCCGCGGCCGCCAGCGCGGCCAGATCGTCGCGCACCCGGTCGAGCGCCGCCGTCCAATCGCGATACCGGGTTTGCCGATATAGCCGGATCGAGCGATACCACGGGCTGTCGTCGCGATCGATCGACCAGACCCAGTGCGGATTCACGTCGAGCAGCAGCCAGGTCGGCCGCCCGAGCGCGCCCGCGAGGTGCGCAACCGACGTGCAGACGGTCACGACGAGATCCAGATTCGCCAGATAGGCGGCCGTATCGTCGAAGGTCGGCAACCCGGCCGTGTGATCGATTACGTCGAGCCCCGCCGCGCGCATCGTTTCGACGTCGCGCGCGCCGTCGACCTGAAGGCTGTGGAACGCGACGCCGGCGATGTCGCGCCATGCGCGCGCGCAAGCGCTCGGATCGAGCGCGCGCAGCGGGTTGCGCTGGTGCGTCCGGCTGCCGCTCCAGACGAGCCCGACGCGCAGCCGGCCGTCGGCGGGCAGCCGCGCCGCCCATCGCGCGGCGCGCGCCCGATCCGCGAACAGGTAGCCGTGCGCCGACGGAATCGTGTCGGGCCGCACGCCGAGCACGAGCGGCGCGCTGCCGACGGGCAGATGGCGGTCGAACGCCGGCAGCCGGCGCGCGTCGTGCGGCGCGATGCGCATCGGCGCGCCGGCGAAGCTGCGCGCGAGGAGCGTCTCGAGGCCGGCGAAGCATGCGAAGACGACGCGGCCGCCCGCGCGTGCGGCCCGCTCGGCGACGACCGGCGCGAAGCGCGCGAACTGCAGCGCGTCGCCGAATCCCTGCTCGCCCCATAGCATCAATGTCTTGCCCGCAAGCGGCTCGCCCTGCCATTGCAGCTCGGCAGACGGGCGCGGACGATCGCCGAGCTCGCGCGCGCCGCGCCAGCGCGCCTCGTGATTGAGCCAGCCGTTCGCGTAGTCGCCGTGCAGCAATTGCAGCATCGCGAGCGACCATTGCATGACCGGATCGTCGGGCGCGCCTCGGTGCGCCTGCGTCGCCGCGGCGAGCGCGTCCGGCCAGCGCTGCCATTCCTTCAGCGCATTCGCGCGCGCGAGTTGCGCAATTGAGTAGCCCGGGCCGAGCGCGCACGCACGCTCGGCCGCGATCAGCGCGCGGGCCGGCTCGTGCAGCGCGAGCCACGCGTTCGAGCAGTTGCACCATGCCATCTGACTGTCCGGGTCCGCGCGGATCGCGGCTTCGGCCTGCGCGAGCGCATCCCGATGCTTGCCGGTCTGATAACGGAGGGCGGCGAGATTGTTGCGCAGCATCGGGGGCGCGGGATCGAGCGCGTCCGCGCGGCCGTACGCGTCGGCCGCAGCCGCGTATTCGCCCGCGTAGTGATGCGTGAGGCCGAGCAGGAACCACGACCGCGCGTCGGCGGGCGCGCGCTCGCACAGCGCCTGCGCGACCGTGCGGGCGAGCGCGTGTCGGCGAAGCTCGTGCAGCAGCGCGATCCATTCGGGCAGCCCGCTCGTCGCGGCCGGATCGGCGCGATGCGCGGCGTCGAACGCGAGCTGCGCGCGCTCGGGCTGCCCGGCGAGCCGAGCGAGGCGCGCGCGTTCGAGCCACGCGGCCACGCAAGGCGGCGTCGCGGCGAGCGCCGGTTCCAGCGCGATGGCCGCTTCGTCGAAGCGGCCGAGCAGGCGCAGCCAGTGCGCGCGGCATGCGATCGCATCGGCGCAGGCTGGGGCGGCCGCGCGCCACGCGCCGATCGCGTCGGCGGCGGCGATCAGTTCGCCGCGCTGCAATTGCGCTTGGATGTCGGCGAAACGGTTCGGGTCGGCGGGCATGACGTTCGCTCGAAAGGCCGGCGCGGCTCGATTCGCCGCCGATTACGGCGATGGTCGAGGGCCGCGGGCGGCTCAAGGTCCGAACGATATCCGATTTTGGGGCGGCTCGAAGGCGCCGCCGGGCCGGGCGAAAGCCGGCCGCGAGGCGCGCATCGCCCGACGGGCGATGCAAGGATGCGTTCGCGCATCGATCGGCGCGCGCGGCGAGGTCGTCGACCGGGGTGCGGTCGTGCGCGGCGTCGCGCCGCGCGGATCGCGCCGGCTTATTGATCCGCCGGCGGCATGACGTTCGGCGTCGACGCGCAGTCGAACGTGAGGCTCGACGGCTTGCCGCGCCGATCGTCGCCGTGGAAGTCGGCGTCGCGCTCGAGCGTTTGCACGGCGCGCTCGCCGCATACGCGCGCGGCGACCTTCGTGCACGTTTCGAATTTCCCGAACGCGCCGCCGCATGCGACGCGGTAGGCGAGCGGATGGCCGGGCAGGCTCGCCTGCGTCACCGAGTAGGTCGGCCCGCTCGACGCGCTGCATCCCGCGAGCGCGGCGAGCGTCAATCCCATCCATGCGATGTGCTTCATCATCGTGTTTCTCCTGGCTGATGCGCAAACGAAGCGCGGCCGGGCGCGTTCGTCGTTCCGGCCGGGCGCGCCCGATGCCGGGCCGCGGCCGGGGCGGCGTGCGCCGGCCGCGATGCCGGGCGCCGTCCGTTGCCCGTTGCCGCGCCGGCCCGTCGTTACTTCCACTGATAGAGCATGCCCGCGCCGATCACCTTCTGATTGCCGCTGAAGCCGCCGTTCACCGACGCCTTCAGGTTCTCGGTGATCCGCGCCTGCATGCCAACCGCCATCGCCTTCTGGCCGAGGAACGACGCGGTGCCGATCCCCATCGCGAAGTTCGAGTCGCGATCCATGTGCGGAATCGACGCCATCGCCGCGACCGCCGCGATGCCCTGGCGGGCCATCGAGTCGGTCTGCTGCAGTTGCTGTTGCGTCTGGTTCAGTTGCGCGCCCAGATTGTTGATCTGCGTCTGCTGCGTGGACAGCGATTGCGTCAGCGTCGTCGACACCGCATTGAGCTGATTGACGTTGACCGCGTCGGTGCCCTCCGTGCCGGCGGCGACGTTCGTGACCTGACGCTGCTGCGTGTCGCTGCCGACCGACACGACGTTCGAGCGGCCACCGTCGGTCGAGCCCGCGCCGATCGCGACCGAGTTCGAGCCGGCCGTGACGGACGGCGTCGTCGCCTTCGGCGAGCTCATGTCGGCGGCGATGCCCGTGCTCGCGGGCAGCGACCGGATCACGTTGTCCGTGATCGACGTCGACAGCGACGTGAGCTGCGTGTTGATGTTGGTCACGCTCGTCGACAGCGACGCGACGTTGCTGTTGGTCGACGACAGGCCCGTGGACAGCGAGCCGATGCCGGTCGAGGCCGACGTGGAGAGCGACGCGAGGTTGCTGTTGGTCGACGACAGGCCCGTGGACAGCGAGCTGATGCCGGTCGAGGCCGACGTGGAGAGCGACGCGAGGTTGCTGTTGGTCGACGACAAGCCCGTGGACAGCGAGCCGATCGCGGTCGAGGTCGACGTGGAGAGCGACGCGAGATTGCTGTTCGTCGCGTTCAGGCCGGTCGACAGCGACGCGACGTTGCTGTTGGTCGCATAGAGCTGGCTGCCGTTGACGGCGTCGGTGCTGGTCGCGGAGATGCGGCCGGCGGCGACGTTCGTGACCTGACGCTCGGCGCCCGGCGCCCCCACGCTGAACACGCCGACCGGTGCGCTTCCGGCGAAGCCGCCGAACGTGAGGCCGCCGACGGTCGCGGACGCGACGGGCACGGCCGCCGACGTCGTCGCGCCGTTGCCGATCGCGACCGAGTTGTCGATGTTCGCGACGGCGTTCGGTCCGATGGCGACGCTGTTCGCGCCCGTCGCGACGCTGTCCGGATCGGTCGAGTTCGCGTGGAAGTACTTGATGCCGTTCGCGTTGATGCTGTCGATCGCTGCGCCGACGCTGCTGTTCGTCGTGGTCGTGCCGTTGGCGTTGTACGTCGTGTACGACGGCGCGGAGATCGTGCCCGTTGCCGGATCGTACGTCGCGCCGCCGCCGAGCGCGGCCGCGGTGCTGCTGCCGAGGTTGGTCGTGTTCGACGTGATCGAGCTGATGCTCGTCGACAGCGAGCCGATGCCGGTCGAGGTCGACGTGGACAGCGACGTGAGGCTGCTGTTGGTCGACGAGAGGCCGGTGGACAGCGAACCGATGCCGGTCGAGGCGGAGGTCGACAGCGAGGCGATCGAGCTGGTGGCCGAGCTCAGGCCCGTGGAGGTCGACGTGGAGAGCGACGTGAGGCTGCTGTTGGTCGACGAGAGGCCGGTGGACAGCGAACCGATGCCGGTCGAGGCGGAGGTCGACAGCGAGGCGATCGAGCTGGTGGCCGAGCTCAGGCCCGTGGAGGTCGACGTGGAGAGCGACGCGAGGCTGCTGTTGGTCGACGAGAGGCCGGTGGACAGTGAACCGATGCCGGTCGAGGTCGACGTCGACAGCGAGGCGACCGTGCTGTTCGTGCTGCTGAGGCCCGTCGACAGCGAACCGATGCCGCTTTGCGCCGAGCTGAGGCCCGACGACGTCGAGGTCGACAGCGACGCGAGCGAGCTGGTGGTGCTGCTCAGGCCGGTCGACAGCGACGCGACGTTGCTGTTCGTGGTCGACAAGCCGGTGGACAGCGAATCGATGCCGCTCTGTGCGGTACTGATGCCGGACGACGTGGAAGTCGACAGCGAGGCGGTGGAGCTGTTCGCCGAGCTCAGGCCGGTCGATGTCGACGTGGAGAGCGAAGCGACGGTGCTGTCGGTGGTCGAGAGGCCGGTGGACAACGAGCCGATGCCGGTCGACGTGGAGGTCGACAGCGAGGCGATCGAGCTGGTGGCCGAGCTCAAGCCGGTCGACGTCGACGTGGAGAGCGACGCGACGGTGCTGTCGGTGGTCGAGAGACCGGTGGACAGCGAGCCGATGCCGGTCGACGTGGAAGTCGACAGCGAGGCGATCGAGCTATTCGCGGAGCTCAAGCCGGTCGACGTCGACGTGGAGAGCGAAGTGACGGTGCTGTCGGTGGTCGAGAGGCCGGTGGACAGCGAGCCGATACCCGTCGACGTGGAGGTCGACAGCGAAGCGATCGAGCTGTTCGCGGAGCTGAGGCCCGTCGAGGTCGACGTGGAGAGCGAAGTGACGGTGCTATCGGTGGTCGACAGGCCGGTGGACAGCGAGCCGATACCGGTCGACGTGGAGGTCGAGAGCGAAGCGATCGAGCTATTCGCGGAGCTCAAGCCGGTCGACGTCGACGTGGAGAGCGAAGTGACGGTGCTGTCGGTGGTCGAGAGGCCGGTGGACAGCGAGCCGATACCCGTCGACGTGGAGGTCGACAGCGAAGCGATCGAGCTGTTCGCGGAGCTGAGGCCCGTCGAGGTCGACGTGGAGAGCGAAGTGACGGTGCTGTCGGTGGTCGACAGGCCGGTGGACAGCGAGCCGATACCGGTCGACGTGGAGGTCGAGAGCGAAGCGATCGAGCTATTCGCGGAGCTCAAGCCGGTCGACGTCGACGTGGAGAGCGAAGCGACGGTGCTGTCGGTGGTCGAGAGACCGGTGGACAACGAGCCGATACCGGTCGACGTGGAGGTCGACAGCGAGGCGATCGAGCTGTTCGCGGAGCTCAAGCCCGTCGAGGTCGAGGTGGAGAGCGAAGCGACGTTGCTGTCGGTGGTCGAGAGGCCGGTGGACAGCGAACCGATGCCGGTCGACGTGGAGGTCGACAGCGAAGCGATCGAGCTATTCGCGGAGCTCAAGCCGGTCGACGTCGACGTGGAGAGCGACGCGACGGTGCTATCGGTGGTCGACAGACCGGTGGACAGCGAGCCGATACCGGTCGACGTGGAGGTCGACAGCGAAGCGATCGAGCTATTCGCGGAGCTCAGGCCCGTCGACGTCGAAGTCGAGAGCGAAGCGACGTTGCTGTCGGTCGTCGACAACCCCGTCGACAGCGACGCGATCGAGCTCGAAGCCGAATCGAGTTTCGATGCGACGGCGTAGAGCTGGCTGCCGTTGATCGCATCGGTGCTGGTCGCCGTGACCTGGCCGGCGGCGACGTTCGTGATCTGGCGCTCCGCGCCCGGTGCGCCGACGCTCACGACGCCCACCGGCGCGCTGCCGGCGAACGTGCCGAGCGTGGTCGAGCCGACCGTCGCGCTGCTGGTGGGGGTGGCCGCGGCCGTCACCGAATTCGCGCCGAGCGCGACCGAGTTCGCCGTGGCGGCCGTCGCGCCCGTGCCGATCGCGACGGCGTCGGCGCCTGTCGCGACGCTGTCCGGCCCCGTCGAGTTCGCGTGAAAATACTTGATGCCGTTCGCGTTGATGCTGTCGATCGCCGAACCGACGCTGTTGTTCGTCGTGGTCGTGCCGTTGGCGTTGTACGTCGTGTACGACGGCGCGGAGATCGTGCCCGTCGCCGAGTTGTAAGTCGCGCCGCCGCCGAGCGCGGCCGCGGTGCTGTTGCCGAGATTGTTGGTCGTGGTCGTGACCGTCGACAGGCCCGTCGACAGCGAACCGATGCCGGTCGACGTGGAGGTCGACAGCGAGGTCAGCGAGCTGTTGGTGGTGCTCAGGCCGCTGGACAGCGAAGCGACGTTGCTGTTCGTCGTGCTCAGGCCAGTCGACAACGAGCCGATGCCCGTGGAAGTCGACGTGGACAGTGAGGCGACCGTGCTGTTGGTGGTCGACAGTCCGGTGGAAAGGGAGTTGACGCCGCTTTGCGCGGTGCTGATGCCCGACGAGGCGGAAGTCGACAGCGAGGTCAGCGAGCTATTGGTGGTGCTGAGGCCCGTTGACAACGAGCCGATGCCGGTCGACGTGGAGGTCGACAGCGAAGCGACGGAGCTGTTCGCCGAGCTGATACCCGACGAAGCGGAAGTGGACAGCGAGGTCAGTGAGCTGTTGGTGGTGCTGAGGCCGCTGGACAGCGACGCGACGTTGCTGTTCGTCGTGCTCAGGCCAGTCGACAACGAGCCGATGCCGGTCGAAGCCGAGGTCGAAAGCGAAGCGACAGTGCTGTTGGTGGTCGACAGCCCGGTGGAAAGCGAGTTGACGCCGCTTTGCGCGGTGCTGATGCCCGACGAGGCGGAAGTCGACAGCGAGGTCAGCGAGCTGTTCGTGGTGCTGAGGCCGGTGGACAGCGAGCCGATGCCGGTCGACGTGGAGGTCGACAGCGAAGCGATCGAGCTATTGGCCGAGCTGAGGCCGGTCGAAGTCGACGTCGAAAGCGAAGCGACATTGCTGTTGGTGGTCGACAAGCCGGTCGACGCAGAGGTCGAGAGCGAAGCGACGGAGCTATTCGCCGAGCTGATGCCCGACGAGGCGGAAGTGGACAGCGAGGTCAGCGAGCTGTTCGTCGTGCTCAGGCCCGTCGACAACGAGCCAATGCCGGTCGAAGCCGACGTCGAAAGCGAAGCAACATTGCTGTTGGTGGTCGACAAGCCGGTTGACGCAGAGGTCGAAAGCGAAGCGACGGAGCTATTCGCCGAGCTGATGCCCGACGAAGCGGAAGTCGACAGCGAGGTCAGCGAGCTGTTCGTGCTGCTGAGCCCCGTCGACAACGAGCCGATGCCCGTCGACGCCGACGTCGACAGGCTTGCGATGCTGCTCGCCGTCGTGCTCATGCCGGTGCTCAGCTGCGAAACCGTCACCGCGTCCTGCGGCGCGGAGCCGTCGGCGACGTTCGTGATGCGGCGAAGGGCGGTCGCGCTGCCGACCGATACTTCGGACAGCGGCGCCGCGGTACCCGTCAGGTAGCCGGTGCCGGTCGGCGCCGACGCGCCGGTCACGCTGCCCGCGCCGATCGCGACGCTGTTCGTGTACGCGGCCGAGCTGTTGTTGCCGATCGCGACCGAGCCGGTGCCGGCCGCTGTTGCGCCGGTGCCCGCCGCGACCGAGTTGTCGCCCGTCGCGACCGCCTGCGTGCCGAGCGCCGACGCCGCGGAGCCGCTCGCGAGCGCGCCGTTGCCGAGCGCCGATGCGTTGGTATTGGTGGCCGAGGCCAGATTGCCGATGGCGAGCGCCGGGTTCGAGGTGGTGTTGGTCGCGAGCGCGCCGTTACCGATCGCGATGCCGTTGATCGTTGACACCGTCGAGCTCGTGCCCATCGCGATGCCGCCCGTCGCCGCCGCCGTCGTGTTCGCTGACCGGCCGATCGCGATCGAGTTGTTGCCGAGCGCGGCCGACCCGCCCGTGCCGCTGCCGTTGCCGCCGCCGATCGCGATCGCGCTCGTGCCGGACGCCGTCGCGTCGTTGCCGACCGCGGTCGCGCCCGTGTTGAGCGCCTTCGAGCCCGAGCCGATGCCGATCGCGCTGTTGCCCGTCGCGGTCGACGCCTGGCCGAAAGCCTGAGAGTAGTTGCCCGAGGCTGTCGCGTTCGCGCCGATCGCGATCGCGGTCGAACCCGATGCGGTCGTGGTGCTGCCGGCGCCGCCGCCGATCGCGATCGCCTGAGCGCCCGTCGCGCAAACCGACAGGCTGCAGCTGGTCGTCGATACACCGCCGACCGCGTATTGCGCTTGCGCGGCGTCGATGCCGCCGCCCGCGACCAGCACGGCGGCGACGATCGCTTTCGCGACGGCCGACTTGTTCGGCTTGCCTCGGGCGGACGAGATTTCCGAAGCGGCGACCCACGCGCCAAGCGCTTCATTCCAGATTGAGCGATACGAGCGATTCATACGAAAGTAGCCTCCGAGGGCTGGCGCAACACGGCAGAGTGATTCGTCTGACCAGGGAGTCCGTGCTCGCGCTATTTGAGTTTGGTGGCCGGAGTCTATTTGATCGGCGTATTTACAACTTAAAAGGATTGCAAAGTTAGGTTTGAAAATAGTTAAAGAACGTTTGATGCGCGTGCGCCTTGGGTGGTCGGTTTGCGTCGATTGAAAAAGTAATACGAATGTGTATGGCGCTTGGGGCGATGCTCGCCTTGTCCAGATGGGGCAAGGGATGCCCGGGATCGATGGTTCGAAATGCGCTGCCGGGGGCGAGCGTAAAGATACGGCGGTCTCGCGCAAAACGTTTGCGCCTGACATTTGTCTTTCTATTTGTAATGATGTTTTAAATATGTCTTTGGGGTCGGCGTTTTGAATCTGGTTAATTGATTAATTAAATTGTCTATTCTGGAAATCATTGTTGATTTAATTCGGCCTCGTATCCCGATATTCAATGAAGTTCGTTTGTCCGTTGGTGCGCCGGATCGTGCGCTGTCACGTCGGGCGGGCGTCTGCGGGGTGTAGGGGGCGAGGCGATCAATTGCTCGTCTTGTGCACAAATTGTCCGAGAAATGTCGGCGATGCTTCCAAGTCTCTTGCTCACAATTACGCGTCGCCGGTGTAATTGCCGGGCATCGTTACCTGTCTGATACGCTTTGTCACAATGCTTTCGTATTGCTTGTGCACCCGCGGATTGTCGAGCAGCTAGCGATAGATGCGAAAAACGGCTCGTAATCGAGCAAGAACGTGGACGAATGCCGAACGCTTGCGCGCAACGCTGCGACGCCGCCTGCCGCTTCCGGTGCGGTATTTTTTGCCGAGCGTGACGTGGGGCGCGGCGGTTTTTAATCGTGTGATCAGGCGTTCGTAATGTATCGTTTTCGCGACGATCGACCGTGGCGTGCGCGGCATTCGCTCGCACGCTCGGCGGCGGACGACAGGTGCGCGGCGCACGCCGACGAAGCCGGAGTAACGGAAAGCGCAGGCGCGCGAACGCCGATCGATCGGCGTGCTCCGTCGACGGGGCATGGCAGGGCGGCGTCGCGCTCGCCCATGGCGCTGCGAGCCGCGTGGCGACGCCGCCCGCAAACGAGGGCTATTTCTTGATGAAGCGCAGCGCGAGGCGCGCGAGCCGCGGCACGATCATCGGCCGCAGCAGCCGCTTGTCGTAGCCCGCCATGCGCCGTTCGTTCTCGGCGAGACACAGCGCGATCAACTCGCGCGGGTTCAGCGCGTCGCCGACCGTCGTCGCCGTGTTGGCCGGAAAGTTCGCGTCCCGCGCGACGCCGTCGGCGTCGATGCCGCGCGCAATGCCGATGCGTTCCCAGATCAGGAGCGCCCACACCGCCGCGACTCGCGCGAAGAGCCACGGCCTGCGCCACCACGGCATGTTGCGCCCGTACCATGCGAACCAGTTCACGAAGAACAGGATGTGCCGGCCTTCTTCCTGAATCACCGGCTCGAACGTCTCGACGAGCGCTTCCGGAAAATAGCCCGAGCGCTGCGCGGAGCGGAACAGCCCGAACGCGAAGAAGCTGTCGATGCACTCGCTGAAGCCCGTGACCATCCACGCCCATTCGGCGTCCTTCGGCGCCGGATACGCGGGCTCGGGCGCAAGCCGGATGCCGTACGCCTCGACGAGCTTCGACAGCACGGCCTTGTGGCGCGCTTCCTCGGCCGCGTCCATGTCGAGCGCCTGGCGCAGCAGCGGATCGCGCACGGTCGACGCGAACGTCGCGACGCGAATCGACGCGCGACCTTCGGTCTGCACGGCGATGTCCCAGATGGGCAGCGACGTCAGGCGCTGAAGTTCTTCGGGGCTGAGGGGCGGCCAGCCGATGACGGCCGGCTTGTACGGGTTGTGGGTATCGAGCAGCATCCGGCAGAACATCTGCTTGTGCGTGTCGGAACCGATCTGCACCGGGCCGCGACTCTCATGGACCCAGTTGCGCATAGCGTGATCCGCCGCCGCTTGCTCTTGTCGCAGCGTGTCAGACATGGCCTGATTGGTATCGTGATTTCGGGAGCTGACGATTCTTACATAGCTCGACGAATCACGTATTTTGGCGGCCGGCCCCGCAAGCGCCGAGGGCGCGGGCGGGCACGCCGGCCGGGGCCCGCGCCGGCGTCAACAGTGCGAATCGACCCAGAGGCGTCCCCAGCGGAACGCATAGGCGAGCGCGTGCTCTTCGTCGAAGAAGAAATCGATGGCGTCGAACGAGTAGGCGCGCGCGGGCGCGGGGCCGGCCTTCTCGATCGTGAGGTTCGCGGCGAACAGGCCGTTCGGCAAGCGCGCCGCGGCGGGCGCAACCTCATAACCCTTGTAGCGGATCGAACGATTCATGGCTTTCGCGAAGGGATGGAACGTGCGTGCAGCGTAAGCAATCGCCTCGCGCGCGTGAACCAATCTTTAAACGTAAGCAAATCACTCGGCGCGGGCGAATGGTCATGACCCAGGCATCTTCGTCGCATATGCGGCGCGCGACGGGGGGGCGCCGCACGCCGTGTCGCGAGCATGGACGGCCCCGCGTTCGACCGTGCGACAAACCCGGGCGATCGAGCGGGGAGGCGACGAGGCGATGCGTTGCCCGATGGCGGGGCGGCTTGCGCTCGCGATCGGGCAGTGAATGAGCGGGACCGACGATGAAGGAGACGAATCGGCGCGGCGACGTGCAGGCGCCGCGAGCGATCGACGGACGGACGAAGCGCTCGCCGCGCTGCGCCGCGTATGCGTTCAGCTCGTCGCGGCTTCCAGCGCCGGCGCAAGCGCGCCGCCGCCGGCGACGCGGGTCGCCGCGCGGTGCAATGCGAACGCGAGCGCGAATTCGGCGGCTTGCGCGCCGACGGTTTCGAGCTGCGCCGCGACCTTCGTGTCGGAGCAACTGTCGGCCGTTTCGAAGCGTGTCTCGAGCGTGTTGACCGCGGCGCCGAACGGCGTCGGCCAGCCGCGCAGCGCGTGGACGATCGCGCGCAGCGACGTCAGCACCGTGCCCGCCGCCTGCCAGCCATAGGCGGTGACGATGCAGCCGACCGCGCGCCCGTCGAGATAGGGACGCTCGTCGGCGCGCAGTTCCTCGAGCGTGTCGAGCGCATTCTTCACGAGGCCGGACACGCCGCCGTGGTAGCCGGGCGTCGCGATGACGATCGCATCGGCCGCGCGCACCGCGTCGATCAGCTCGTGCTGCGCGTCGGTGAGCGCGCGCCGCTCGGGCGCGTAGTGCGGCAGCGTGTGCAGGAACGGGCCGTCGAACAGGCGGGTGCGGGCGCCCGCGGCCTGCGCGCCGCGCAGCGCGAAGCCGAGCGCGCGCTCGGTCGACGAGGCCGCGCGGGTCGTGCCGCCGATGCCGACGATGAACGGCCGGCGATGTTGGTCGAATGCGGTCAAAGTGCGCTCCATGAGGGTGCGGCGCCTGGCTGAATCAGGCGGAGAGTTGCATGTTAGCGACCCAATCGGCGCCCGGGAAACGACTTTTCGTTCTATCGATATGCCCGGCGGCCGCCGGGCCGGCGTCGCGCGCGGCGCAATTGGATAGCAGAAATGCTTGGTTGGGATGCAGCGGACGGGCCGATATGATCGCTTCCGTCTCCTCCATGAAATCTTCTCTGACATGGGTTGGCCCCGCCGGTGGGAATGTCGGCGGGGCTTTTTTTCGTGTCCGCGCGCGGCGGATGCGGTGGCGGGTGCGCGCCCGGGCGAGCGGCGCGATGCCGTTGCCCGATTGTCGCCGCGTTCGAATCCGTTGCAGTGCTGCGGCGTGCCGCGCGCCTCGGATCGACGGCGAAGAGGGCGCTGCGGGCCGGTTCGTGTGATATCGCGCCATCTTATGGCCATGGCGCAAATCAAGAATCGCGATTGGATCGATATCCGCCGAGCGACGATCAGGCGAAACGCGCCGCGATTCAGGGGGGCGCTCGTGCGGCGCCTAGCCCGTTTCGCCTCGTCCATCGAGGATAGGCATCCAGGAGCGACATCGTATGGCCCGCGCGCTTCTTGTCGGGCACGACCGGCAACCGCGTATCCAACGAGGCCGTCGTGCAGGGCCTCGCCGCCGCCGACGTGTGGCCGCACCTCAACGACACGTCGGCGTGGCCGGGCTGTTACGAGGACGTATCCGACATACGCTTTCACGACGGCTTGGGTCCGACGCCGCGGCTCGGCGCGCGATTCAGGTTCATGACGTTCGGCTTCTCCGTCGAGGCGGGGGCGAGTACGAGCCCCCGCCCTCGGCCGGCCGGCGCGGATCGCATGGCACGGTCGGGGCGACGGTGCGAGCGACACGGCGCTCGACGTGCATCGCGCGTGGCTCTTCGAGGATTTGCCGGGCGGCCGCGTGCGCATCCTCACGCAGGAGACGCAGATCGGCCAGCCGGCGCGGGAGCTCGCCGCGACGAAGCCGAATTCGATGGTGAACGCGGGTCGGGCGTGGATCGACGGGCTCGCGGCGACGGCCGCGGCCGTCGCCGCGAAGGTTCGCGCGTAGCGTTGATGTTGCGCGCCGGGGTGTGTGCGCGGTTCGACGCGGTCGAGCGCGCCGCGTGCGGAGCGGCGACGCATCGCGCGCAGGCACGCGGTTCACGTCATGGAATGATCGGTTGCGTTGCGTTGCCTTGCAATTGCGGGCGAAGGCGAAGGTTGCGATGTCGACGCATACACGATGCGTCGACAAAGGGCTGCATAGTCGACAATGCCGACGCCGACGCCGACGCCGACGCCGACGCCGACGCCGACGCCGACGCCGACACCGACACCGACACCGACGCCGACACCGACACCGACACCGACACCGACACCGACACCGACACCGACACCGACACAAACGTACATGTGAATGCACATGCACATCGGACACGAGCATCGCACATCGCACATCGCACCGACGCGGACACGCTCGCATACGCCCATGCCCATTCACGTCCACGCACTCATGCAAACGGAAATGCCGACGCACTATACATGCATGCACATGCAAATGCGGCAAGGCACGCGCATGCATCCCGCCGCGTTGCAACGGCAAAGTCCAAACCAAAGCCGCTAGCCCACGCGCTTCCTCCGCGCGGCCGGCT
Source organism: Burkholderia sp. MSMB1498 (assembly GCF_001526245.1). Taxonomy (NCBI): domain Bacteria; kingdom Pseudomonadati; phylum Pseudomonadota; class Betaproteobacteria; order Burkholderiales; family Burkholderiaceae; genus Burkholderia; species Burkholderia sp. MSMB1498. The sequence goes on along the minus strand of NZ_LOYJ01000076.1, from coordinate 36,243 downwards.
TGCCCTTCGCGCCGCATGTCTGGAGCAGCCGCGCGTGCGCCGGATCGCGAAGGGCGCGTTCGTGCCGGACGGCGACCTTGTCGAATCCGGGAATCGCGAGCGGCGGGGCGCAGCATTGCGTCGATCTCGCCGAGCACGCGCGCGCTTGACGGAGCCCGCGAGCTCGAGCGCGCGCAGCGTCGGCACGACGCACGCGTTGCATGCGCACGAAGCGGGGCGCGGAACTTTCTAGGAGCCGGGTCGCCATGCCGCTCACCGCCGGCTGCGTCAGCGCGAACCGGGCGGCCGCGCGCGTCACGTTGCGTTCGTCGAGCGGCGCATCGAACGCCTTCAGCAGGTTGAAGTCGAGCATTCTGATATCGATCGCGATCGTCGACCGGAGTTGGCGGGCGGAGCGCGGCTCATGTCTCGATGGCGTCGCCGGCTCGAGCGCGCGACGGGCGAATCAACGGCGAACAGCGATGAACCGACACGAATCAGTCTGCGGAATTGCGCCGGGCGCGGATGCCCGCCGCATCGCCGCGCGCGCGGCGGAAAACGACAAATGCGCGGCGGCGAAAGCCCGCCCGGATGGGCCGCGGCGCTCGTTCGAGCCCCGATTGCGCATCGCGCAAATGCGCGTCGCGGCCCACGCGCGCGGCATGGGCCCGCGCGGCCGCGCGGGCCGCCCGCCGGGGCCGCGCCGCGCGCTGCGGCGCATCATCCGGATTGGCGGCCGCTTTCGTCCGCGCGCCGAAACGCTCGCTCGCATCACTTGTACAAACGTGTCGCATTTGCGCAAGCGTTTGTCGTAATTCGTCGGCTGCACGGGGTTTTTTCTGGCAACCATGTAGGCACGCTGTGACGGCGTATTTCCCCGCTCAACGAGGAGACGTTGCAATGGATGCCCCGAAGGTCGTAGTCGAAGGTCTGTGCAAGGTGTTTGGAAGCAATCCGCGGCAAGCGCTCGACATGCTCGCCGCGGGCGCGACGAAGGATGAAGTGTTCGCGCGCACGGGCCAGGTGGTCGGCGTGCACAACGTGTCGTTCGACGTGCGGGAAGGCGAGATTTTCGTGTTGATGGGCCTGTCCGGCTCCGGCAAGTCGACGCTGATCCGGCTCGTCAACCGGCTCGTCGAGCCGAGCGCCGGCAAGGTGATGATCGACGGGCGCGACGTCGCCGCGGTGCGCCGCGCGGAGCTGACCGCGCTGCGCCGCACGGACATGAGCATGGTGTTCCAGTCGTTCGCGCTGATGCCGCAGCGCACGGTGCTGTCGAACGCCGCGTTCGGGCTCGAAGTCGCCGGCATGAGCCGCAAGGACCGCGAGCGGCGCGCGATGGACGTGCTCGAGCAGGTGGGCCTCGCGCAGTTCGCGCACAAGCTGCCCGCCGAGCTTTCGGGCGGCATGCAGCAGCGCGTCGGCCTCGCGCGCGCGCTCGCCGTCAACCCGTCGCTGATGATCATGGACGAGGCATTCTCCGCGCTCGATCCGCTCAAGCGCAAGGAAATGCAGAACGTGCTGCTGCAGCTTCAGAAGGAGCAGCGCCGCACGATCATGTTCGTGTCGCACGATCTCGAGGAGGCGCTGCGCATCGGCAGCCGCATCGCGATCATGGAAGGCGGCCGGCTCGTGCAGGTCGGCACGCCGCAGGAGATCATCGCGAACCCCGCCGACGACTACGTGCGCGCGTTCTTCGAAGGCATCGACACGAGCCGCTACCTGACGGCGGGCGACCTGATGCTGACGGGCGCGGTGCCGCTCGTGTCGAAGCTCGATGCGACGCATGTCGCCGCGTCGCTGAACGGCAGCGCCGAATACGCGTTCGTGCTCGACGAGGCGCGCAAGATTCGCGGCTTCGTCACGCGCGACGCGCTGAACGGCGCGACGCCGAACGTGCGCCAGGTCGAAAGCATCCGGCGCGACGCGACGCTCGAGCACGTCGTCGAGCGCGTCGTCGCGCATTCGCACGCGCTGCCCGTCGTCGACGACGACGGCCGCTACTGCGGCTCGGTCGATCGGGCCGTGCTCCTGAAAGCCATTACGCGTTCGCGAGGTTCCCATGTCTGAACTCATTCCGCTCGGCAGCTGGGTCGACCAGACGGTTCACTATCTGCTCGACCACGACGCGAAGACGTTCGACGCGATCGGCCGCGCAATCGAAGGGCTCGCCGCGCTCGTCGAGCACGGGCTGCAGGCCGTGCCGATGTGGCTGATGATGGCGATCTTCATCGGCGTGGGGCTCTGGCGCGTCGGCTGGCGCTTCGCGATCTTCACCGCGGCGTCGCTGCTCCTGATCTTCGCGACGGGCTTCTGGGACCAGACGGTCGTCACGCTCGGGCTCACGCTGTCGTCGACGATCGTGAGCCTCGTGCTCGGCATTCCGCTCGGCATCTGGGCCGCGAAGAGCAAGTGGGTCGCCGCGATCGTGCGGCCGATCCTCGACCTGATGCAGACGATGCCCGCGTTCGTCTATCTGATTCCGGCCGCGATGCTGTTCGGCCTCGGCCGCGTGCCGGGCATCCTGTCGACGGTGATCTTCGCGATGCCGCCCGCGGTGCGCCTGACGAGCCTCGGCATCCGCCACGTGAACCGCGAGATCGTCGAGGCGGGGCAGGCGTTCGGATGCACGCCGTGGCAGCTGCTCTACAAGGTGCAGTTTCCGAACGCGTTGCCGTCGATCATGCAGGGCGTGAACCAGACGATCATGATGGCGCTGTCGATGGTGATCATCGCGTCGATGGTCGGCGCGGGCGGCCTCGGCAACGACGTGCTCGCGAGCATCCAGCGCCTCGACATCGGCCTCGGCTTCGAAAGCGGCCTGTCGGTCGTGCTGCTCGCGATCATTCTCGATCGCATCACCGAGAGCTTCGGCCGCGCGCCGGGCACGGCGAAGGCGCCGCTTTTCTCGGGCCTGCGGCAATGGCTCGGTCCGCGTTCGCGCTCGCCGGTCGCGCAGGCCTGACGCGTCCCGCACTCCCTCGCCTCTTCGTTTCGCCGATCCGGTCGTCTCCGGCGGGCCGTCCGCCGCCGGAGCGGCTTCGTGCAATCCGTTCGCTGGAGAACGATGTGACGTCCGCCGCCGCTGCCGCACCCGCCGACTGCGCCGAGCCGGTTTCCTCGGTCGCGCATTTCGGGTTCCTGACGTTGCCGAATTTCTCGATGATCGCGTTCACGAGCGCGGTCGAAGTGCTGCGCATGGCGAACTACGTCGCGCGCGCCGACCACTACCGCTGGTCGATCTTCTCGCTCGACGGCGCGCCCGTGCGCGCGAGCAACGGGATCGCGGTGCGGCCGACACAGCCGCTCGACCTCGACGATCCGCCCGACGCGATGATCGTCTGCGGCGGCATCCGGATTCGCGAGGCGGTCGATGAGCCGGTGCGCGGCGCGCTCGCGGCGCTCGCCGCGCGCGGCGTGCCGCTCGGCGGCATCTGCACGGGCGCGTACGCGCTGATGGCGTGCGGGCTGCTCGACGGCTACCGGTGCGCGGTGCATTGGGAGAACCTGTCGGCGCTGTATGCGGAGTTTCCGCAGGTGCGCTTCGCCGACGAGCTGTTCGTCGTCGATCGCGACCGCCTGACCTGCACCGGCGGCACCGCGCCGCTCGACCTGATGCTGAACCTCGTCGGCGCGCGGCTCGGGCCGCCGCTCGCCGCGCAGGTCTCCGAGCAGTTCATTCTCGAGCGCATTCGCGGCGCGACCGATCCGCAGCCGATTCCGGTCGACGCGCGCGTCGGCTTCTCACGCGCGGAGCTGATCGAAGTCGTGCGGCTGATGGAGGCGAACATCGAGGAGCCGCTGTCGCTCGAGGAGCTCGCGCGGCTCGTGCGGCTGTCGCAGCGCCATGTGCAACGGATGTTCAAGGTCTATCTGAACGTGTCGCCGACACATTACTACCTGACGCTGCGCCTGAAGCGCGCGCGCGATCTGCTGCGCACCACCGACGCGTCGATCGCGCGCGTGACGACGATCTGCGGCTTTCATTCGCCGTGCCATTTCAGCAAGGCGTACCGCGCGCAGTTCGGCCATGCGCCGAGCCACGAGCGGCGCGTGCCGGCGCGCTGAGCGCATCGAACGAAACGCGCGGCCGCCGGGATCGCGGCGCGCGTTCAAGCCACGAATCGATCCCATGTTGACGACATCTTTGTAGATGAGGAGAAGCACGATGAAGCGAAATCTGATCGCGGCGGCCTGCGGGCTCGCCATCGCGGCCGCGCCGCTCGCGAGCGCCCGGGCGGGCGATCCGCCGACCTGCAAGGCCGTGCGCTTTGCGGACGTCGGCTGGACCGACATCGCCGCGACGACGGGGCTCGCGTCGACGATGCTCGCCGGGCTCGGTTATGCGCCGACGAAGACGATCGCGTCGGTGCCGATCACGTTCGCCGGGATCAAGAGCAAGCAGATCGACGTGTTTCTCGGCTACTGGTCGCCGACGATGGACCCGATGATTGCGCCGTTCACGAAGGCAGGCACGATCAAGGTGCTCGCCGCGCCGAACCTGACGGGCGCGAAGTACACGCTCGCGGTGCCCGACTACGTGTACCAGGGCGGCCTGAAGTCGTTCGCCGACATCCAGAAGTACGCGGACAAGCTGAACGGCAAGATCTACGGGATCGAGCCCGGCAACGACGGCAACGCGCTCATCAAGAAGATGGTCGACGGCAACCAGTTCGGCCTCGGCAAGTTCAAGCTCGTCGAGTCGAGCGAGGCGGGGATGCTCGTCGAAGTGAACCGCGCGATCCGCGACAAGCAGTGGATCGTGTTCCTCGGCTGGGAGCCGCATCCGATGAACGTGCAGATGAAGATCGATTACCTGAGCGGCGGCGACGACGTGTTCGGCCCGAATTACGGCGAAGCGAAGGTGCTGACCGCGACGCCGCCCGATTACGCGGCGCGCTGCCCGAACGTCGCGAAGTTCGTGTCGAATCTGCAGTTCACGACGTCGATCGAGAATCACGTGATGCTGCCGATCATGAACAAGGAAGAGCCGAACAAGGCGGCGGCCGAATGGCTGAAGGCGAACCCGCAGTCGCTCGACAAGTGGCTCGCCGGCGTGACGACGTTCGACGGCAAGCCGGGCCTGCCCGCCGTCAAGCATTACCTCGGCATCCAGTAACGCCGGGTTCGCCGCGCGAGGCGGGCACAGCCCCGCGTCGCGCGGCCGTCGGCCGCTTGGTCGTCGGCGCGCGTCGCCGAAGCGGGCGGTCGCCTTCCTTCCCCTGAAACCTTCCGGCCATCGGCGCCCGTCGCGCGCCGTGCTCCCCGGACGCCTCCAAAAAGCAGAAAGCTGAAAGTTTTCTTAGAGCCCGTTTGGAAATGCAAATTTCCGCCCTCGTAGCCACGCTGATGTAGCGCGCTGCTTTGCAAGTAGCCCGTCGGCAAGGAGTGCAGGCGTGGACCAGATGAGCTGGAATTCGCCATTTCATCAATTTTCAAACGGGCTCTTGGAATTTCCCGCATACGCTGTAACGGGGGCAAAAGAAATGCGCCGGGCCGTTCTGTTCATCTTCGTCGCGTGCGCGGCGTTCACGCATCGACGCGGAAAGGTGCGTCACGGGTTCTTCCGCCAACTGCCCGATCACTCGACGTTTACCGCTCCGCTCAATTGTTTCGCTTACGCGTTCTCCACCGTGCCGAATACGCCGTATTCGACGAGTCGCATTTTCCGGAGTTCGCGATCCTCAGGCGCGAGTGGAACACGTTCCGCGACGAGGCGCTCGCGTTGCGCGACGACAGCCGGATCAAGGCGTCGGGCGAGTACGACGACATCGGCTTCAATTCGTTCTTCCGCAAGGGCTGGAAGCGGTTCTGCCTGAAGTGGTACGACCGTCCGCATCCGTCGGCGCTCGCGCATCGTCCGCGCTCGCTCGCGATCCTGTCGAAGATTCCGTCGGTAAAGGCGGCGATGCTCGCGCAGCTGCCGCCGGGGGGCAAGCTCGGGCTGCATCGCGATCCGTACGCCGGGTCGCTGCGCGATCACCTCGGGCTCGCGACGCCGAACGACGCCGAACGACGACGAATGCGCGATCGTCGTCGACGGCGATCCGTACGCGTGGCGCGACGGCGAGGCGGTGATGTTCGACGAAACCTATCTGCATTGGGCCGAGAGCCGCACCGATCAGGACCGCATCATTCTGTTCCGCGACATCGAGCGGCCGATGCGATACCGCTGGGCGCAGGCGGTGAACGGCGCGATCGGCGGCGCTCGGATGCGCGCGGCGGCGTCGCCGAACGAAACGGGTGACCGCACGGGAGGCCTGAACCGGCTGTTCCGCTATCTATACGCGATCCGGCGCGTCGGCAAGCGGATGAAGGCGTGGAATCGCACCGCCTATTACGTCGTCAAGTGGGCGCTGTTCGGCCGGCTACTCGTCGCGATACCGTGGCGGTGAGCGTTCGCTCGCGCGCGCCGTTTCGCTTCCGGCGTCGCCGGCGCGGCGTTGGCTGCCGGATCAGAAGAAATCGAGCGCGCCGAACACCTTGTTCGCCTTTCGCTTCGCGTCGCTCGCCAGGTTGCTGTCCTCGACCGCCTGCTTCGCGACCTGCGTGCCGACGTTCTTGACGACGCTCAACACCGCCGACACCGGATTGAAGCGGCCCTTCGTGACGATGTCGACGACCGCCCTGCCGATGCCCTTGAACACCGCGACGATATATTTGCCGGCCTGCTCGAAGCCCCATTGGAGATTGTCCTTGTTGGTGCCGTCGAGCCGTACGTGCGTGTCGCTCGTCTGGTCGAGCTGGTGACCGGTTTCGCGCAGATGCTGCCAGCCGCCGCCCACGACGTCCTGCAGCAGGCCCGCTTCGGTGCCGTGCCGCGCGTCGCCGTCCTTCGTGAACCCGTCGATCTTGCCGTCGCCGACGACGTCGTTCGGCCGCTCGCCGCCTTCGCGGTTCTTCGCGCTCTTCACGTACGTGAGCAGCGCCGCGGCCTTGTATGCCTGATCGGGATCGTTGTACATGTCGCCGCCGACGAACTGGTTCAGCTTGTCGCGGATGCCGCTCTGGTTGCCGAGGTGCTTGAGGAGCGGATTGTCGTCGATGATCCGCTGCGCGGTGCGGTTGTCGCCGGGCGGGCGTTTCGTCTGCGCGTCCGGCATTTGCGCCGCAAAGCGCGCCATCGACGGATCGGGCGATGCGACGCAGCGCGCGGGCGGCGCATCGTTCGGCGCATCGTTCGGCGATTCGACGAGCGACAGCGGGGCGTCGGCATCGGCCGCAGACGTCATCGCGAACCGCAGCGGCGGCTGCGACGAATGCGGCGTTCGCTGCGAATCGGGCCCGCCGCATTCGCGGATCGCTTGTCGAACCAGTCGTTTCAATTGTTGCCGGACATTGGCGTCGATGTCGGCGTCGATCGAGGACGGCAACCGCTCGTCGCCGAACGAGGCTGCAAGGTTCGTGGCGAGCGGGGCGCCGACGATGTTGCCGGGAATTCGGATCATGGGCGTGCGGGTGGAGGCGGCCGACAGCGGCCGATGCCCGCAATCTTATGAGCGGGGCGGCGCGCCGCACGCGCGCGGCGCGAAGGGCGAGCGCGGAAAGCGAAGCGTTGTGTGGCGAAGCGGTGCGGCGCGCGTTGTCGCGATTCCCGAGATTTCCGAGATTCCCGAGATTCCCGAGATTCCCGAGATTCCCGAGATTCCCGAGATTCCCGTGATTCCCGTGATTGCCGCGTGCGCGGCGCGCGGCTGGCCGTGGGGCGACGCGAGCGGCGCGGCCGGCGCAAGCCCGCCGTCGGCGTGAGCGGGCCCTAGACCGGAATCGCGCCGCCGCGCAGCCGGATCGCGACGCGCACGATCCGGATCAGCGCGCCCGACAGCAGCGCGAGCGCGGTCGGCAGGTCGCGGCGGCGGATGTCGAGCAGCAGCACGATCCGCACGTCGTCGCTCTCGTTCCAGACTTCGTGCTCGAACGTGTCGTCCCATAGCAGGAACTGGCCGTCGTCGAGGCGGTAGTCGCGGCCGTCGATCTTCAGGACGGCGGCGGGCGCGCCGTCAGCGCGCCTGGGCATCGACAGCACCAGATAGCCGCGCAGGATGCCGCGAAACGGCCCGCGGTGCGGCGGGATGTGCTTGCCCGGCGCGAGAAACGAGAACGACGCGGACAGCACGTCGGGCGACGCCGCGACGATCGACGCGAGCGTCGGGCAGCGCCCGAGGTTCTGCGGGAAGCGCACGCCGTATGCCTGCATGATGAACATGCGCCAGTCGCGCGCGTCGTTCGCGGAGATCGCCGCCTGCTCGCGCATGATCTCGTGGAAGCGCGGAATCCGGCTCAGGTCGCGCGACACCGCGAGCGCTTCGTCGCGGATCGCGCGCCACGCGCCCGTGAAGCGCGCGGCGTCCGGAAACAGCGCGGCCGCGTCCAGCTCGGCGCCGCAATGGATTCGTCGATCGTAGAGGTCGCGCAGCTTGCGCGCGCCGAAATCGTAGATGGCAGCCATATCCAGGCGTTCGTCGGGCAGACGCGTCGGGCGCGGCCGGCCGGTCGGTCGTCCGGCGGCGCGCCGCGTGAAATCAAGGACCGGGTTCTTATAACGATAGTCGCAAACGCGGCGCGTTGCGCGTTCGCCGGCCGCCGCGCCGCGTTTCGTCGGGTTTCGTCGCGTTTCATTTCGTTTCATCACGCCCCGGTGGTGGTCCGCGTCGGTCGCCCGAGTAGCGTAGCGCCCCGCGTGCGAGGCGCGCATGCGTTTGTCGCGTGGAAGCGAACGATCGGCGAAACGTAAGCGGGTTCGCGGCGGCGCGGAGAAAGGGAACGCCGGCCGAGCGCGGCGCGCGGCTGGTGGCGACGTGTCGGGGCAGGCGGGGGAGGCGCGTCGGGCGTATCCGCGCGGTGCGGGCGGCCGCACCGCGCGGCGCGGCGGGCGAATCGCACGCTCGAATCGTCGGCTTGAATCGTCGGCTCGAATCGCGGGCTCAAATCGCAGACTCAAATCCCAAGCCCGAATCCCAAGCCCGAATGGAACCGATTCGGCGCGCCCGCCCGCCGCGCAGCGCGGGCGGCGCGGTTTAGCGCCGATCGTCGTCGACGTAGTTGCGGATCACGTCGACGAAGCTCGCATCGCCCTTCAGGCCGAGCGCTTCGGCGCGCGACGTGTCCCATCGCCCCGGCCAGCTGCCGACGATCTTCACGACGCGCTCGTCCTCGGCGCGGCGGATCAGCTTCACCGCGTCGATGCCGGCGACTTCGCGCAGCGCGTCGATCATTTCGTCAACCGTCACCGAGATTCCCGGCAGGTTGATCACGCGCCGGTTGCCGAGCTTCGCGCCGTCGAGCTCGCAGCCGGCGACGAGCGCGTCGATCGCGCGGCGCGGCGACAGCAGCCAAAGCCGCGTGCCGCCCGGCACCGGGCACACCGCTTCCTCGCCGTTCAGCGGCTCGCGAATGATCCCGCTCGCGAACGACGAGGCCGCCGCGTTCGGCCGGCCCGGCCGCACGCTGATCGTCGGCAGCCGCAGCACGCGGCCGTCGACGAAGCCGCGGCGCGTATAGTCCGACAGCAGCAGCTCGGCGATCGCCTTCTGCACGCCGTACGACGACTGCGGATCGAGCGCGGTGTCGTCCTCGACGAGCTCGGGCAGCGCGCCGCCGTACACCGCGACCGAACTCGTGAACACGATGCGCGGCCGGTGCCCGCGCGCGCGGCACACGTCGAGCAACAGGCGCGACGCGTCGAGGTTGATGCGCATCCCGAGGTCGAAATCGGCTTCCGCCTGGCCGCTGACGATCGCGGCGAGATGGAAGATCGCGTGCGTGCGCGCGTCGATCGCGGCGTCGAGCACGGCGCGCTCGCCGATGTCGCCGACGATCGCGCTCACGCGCGGATCGCCGAAGTCGCCGCCCTTGACGACGTCGAGCAGCACGAGCTCGTCGATCCGCCGCGGCGCGCCGTCCGGGCCGGCCAGTTCGCCGCGCGCGAGCAGCTGTTTCGCGAGACGCTGGCCGAGAAAGCCGGCGCCGCCAGTGATCAGAACCTTCATCGCAATGTGCCTCGTGAGAATGCGGGATTACAGGTAGGGTGCGAGCCAGCCGAGGCCCTCGGACGTGCCGGCCCTCGGCCGATACTCGCAGCCGATCCAGCCGTCGTAGCCGAGCGCGTCGATCAGCTGGAACAGATACGGATAGTGGATTTCGCCGACGTCGGGCTCGTGCCGCTCGGGCACGCCGGCGATCTGGATGTGGCCGATGCCCGCGATGTCGCGCGTCAATTTCGTCGCCAGATCGCCTTCGACGATCTGGCAGTGATAGCAGTCGAACTGCACCTTCAGGTTTGGCGCGCCGACTTCGCGGCAGATCGCCTGCGCGTCGTCCTGGCGGTTCAGGAAGAAGCCCGGCATGTCGCGCGGGTTGATCGGCTCGATGACGATCGTCGCGTTCTGCGCGCGCGCCGCTTCGGCCGCGTGCGCGAGATTGCGCAGGTACGTGTCGCGGTGCTTCGCGCGATCCTGCTCCGGTGCGATCAGGCCCGCCATCACGTGGATCTTGTCGTTGCCGATCACGCGCGCGTAGCCGAGCGCGGTGTCGATCGCGCGCTTGAACTCGTCCTCGCGGCCCGGCAGCGACGCGATGCCGCGCTCGCCCGCCGCCCAGTCGCCGGGCGGCGCGTTGAAGAGCGCCTGCACGAGGCCGTTCGCGTCGAGGCGCGATTTCAGCTCGGCGGCGGGGAAGTCGTACGGAAACAGGTACTCGACCGCCTTGAAGCCGTCGCGTGCCGCGGCGGCGAAGCGCTCGAGGAACGCGTGCTCGTTGTACATCATCGTGAGGTTGGCGGCGAAGCGTGGCATGGCGTCGGTTCCAGGTCCGGAGGTTGAAAGGCGGGCGGCACGGCGCGCATTCCGGCGTGCGCCGCGCCGCCGACGATCGATTATCGGTTGACGAGCTTCGCCGGCGTGAGCCACACGGCGATCGCGCCGATCACGAGCATCGCGGCGAGCACGTACATGCCGGCGGACGTGCTGCTCGTCGCGTCCTTCAGATAGCCGATCAGATAGGGGCTCGCGAAGCCGGCGAGGTTGCCGATCGAGTTGATGATCGCGATGCCGGCCGCGGCGCCCGTGCCCGCGAGGAACGCGGTCGGCAGCGACCAGAAGAGCGGCGCGCAGGTGAGCACGCCGCCCGCGGCGATCGACAGGAACAGGATCGACACGGTGGTGTTGTGCGAGTACGCGGCGGCCACCGAGAAGCCGGCGGTGCCCATCAGCGCGGGCACGATCAGGTGCCAGCGGCGCTCGCGGCGCTTGTCCGCGCTGTGGCCGAAGAGATTCATCGCGACGATCGCGAACGCGAACGGAATCGCGCTCAGCAGGCCGATCTGCAGCGTATCGGTGATGCCCGTCGATTTGACGAGCGTCGGCATCCAGAACGTGAGCCCGTACTGGCCGGTGACGAACGTGAAATAGATCAGCGACATCCACCACATGCGCGGATCGCGCAGCACGCTCGCGAGCGAGTGCGCGTGCTTGTCGCGCTCGTGCGGCTGCGCGTCGATCGCGTCGGTCAGCAGCTTTTTCTCGCGCTCGGTGAGCCACTTCGCGCCGCGGATGCTGTTGTCGAGATAGAGGATCGTCGCGATGCCGATCGCGATCGCGGGCACCGCCTCGATCACGAACATCCATTGCCAGCCCTGAAAGCCCGAGCCGCCGTGGAAGCGCTCCATGATCCAGCCGGACAGCGGATTGCCGAAGATGCCCGACACCGGAATCGCCGACATGAACACCGCGATGATCTTCGCGCGGCGGTGCGTCGGGAACCAGTACGTGAGGTACAGGATCACGCCCGGATAGAAGCCCGCTTCCGCGAGGCCGAGCAGGAAGCGCAGCACGTAGAACTGCGTCGGCGTCTTCACGAACGCGAAGAGCGCGGACAGCAGGCCCCAGGTGATCATGATCCGCGCGATCCAGATGCGCGCGCCGATCCGGTGCATCAGCATGTTGCTCGGGAGCTCGAACAGGAAATAGCCGAGAAAGAAGATGCCCGCGCCGAGGCCGAACACGGTCTCGCTGAACGCGAGATCCTGCGACATCTGCAGCTTCGCGAAGCCGACGTTCACGCGGTCCAGGTACGCGACCACGTAGCAGAGCATCAGGAACGGCACGATGCGCCAGAACACTTTCTTGTAGGTCAGATCGAGCTCGGCCTGTCCGGCCGCCTCGAGCGGCCGGGCCGCGGCTGCTTGGCTGGGAATCATTTCCGCTGTCTCCATGAGTTGTCGACGCCGGCCGCGTGCGCGGCCGGTGCGTTTTGTCGTGTGCTGGTGGATGGGCCCGCGCACACGGCGGGCTGAACTGCGTTACCAGCGCGCGCCGAACGCATCGCGCAGTTCGGCGAGCGCGGCGTCGTCGAGCGGCTCGGGTTTCGGATGCGTCATCAGCCACAGGCGCGCGGTTTCCTCGAGCTCCTCGAGCGCGTACGACGCGTGCGCGACCGACGGCCCCCAGACGACCGGGCCGAGCCGCTCGAGCAGCACGCCGCGCACGCGATCGGCGAGCGCCGCGACTTCGGCGGCCACCGCGGGGTCGCCCGGCCGGCGATAACGAATGAGCGGAACGTGGCCGACCTTCATCACGTAGTACGGCGTGATCGGCGGCAGCACGTCGGCCTCGCTCCAGACGCCCGTGAGCGTGAGCGCGACGAGGTGCGTCGAATGCGTGTGGACGATGCCGCGCGCTTGCGCGTTGCGCGCGTAGATGCCGCGATGCAGCGCGAGCGTCTTCGACGGCTTGCCGCCCGACACCGCGTGGCCCGCGAGATCGACCTTCGCGATGCCGGCGGGGTCGAGCCGGCCGAGGCACGCGTCGGTCGGCGTGATCAGCCAGCCGTCGTCGAGCTTCGCGCTGATGTTGCCCGCGCTGCCGACCGCATGGCCGCGCGCGTAGAGGCTCGCGCCGATCTCGCAGATCTCGTCGCGCAGCTTCGCTTCGGCGGTGCTCATGCCGTGCCCTCCAGCGCGCGCAGCGCCTTGTCGAAGAAATCGGTCGCGCCGAAGTTGCCGGATTTGAGCGCGAGGCCGAGCGGCTCGGCGTCGAGCGTCGCGCGGGGGCCTGCTCCGGTCGTCCCACGGGGGCCTGCTCCGGTCGTCGCGGTGGCGGGCACGCCGGGATCGATCTGCGCGCCGATCTGCAGCGCCTTCACGTCGAGCGCCTGCACGACCGCGCCGGACGTTTCGCCGCCCGCGACGACGAACTTGCGCACGCCCATCTCGCGCAGCCCGCGCGCGATCGCGGCGAGCGTCGCCTCGACGAGATGGCCGGCCGCCTCGACGCCGAGCGCCTGTTGCACCCGTTTCACTTCGTCGGGCGAGGCGCTCGCGTAGATCAGCACGGGCTGCGGCAGATGCGCGCGCGCGAACGCGAGCGCCTGCTCGACGACGGGCTCGCCGCGCGCGGCCGCGAGCGGATCGATCCGGAACGCCGGACGCTCGGCGCGCCACGCGGCGACTTGCGCGTTGGTCGCCTTCGACGCGCTGCCGGCGAGCACCGCCGATGCGCCGTCGATCCTCGGCAGCGCGGCCGCGTCGCGGCGCTCGGGCAAGAGCCCGCCGAGCCGGAAGTTCGCGGGCAGGCCGAGCGCGACGCCCGAGCCGCCCGTGACGAGGGGCAGGTCCGCGCACGCTTCGCCGAGCACGTGCAGATCGCGGTCGGTCAGCGCGTCTGCGATCGCAATCCGCACGCCGTCGCGGCGCAGCGCGTCGATCGTCTCGCGCACGGCGCACGCGCCGAGCGCGATCGCGTCGCGGCGGATCAGGCCGACCTTCGATGCCGTCTGCCGCTGCAGCACGCGCACGAGGTTCGCGTCCTTCATCGGCGTGAGCGGATGGTTTTCCATCCCGGATTCGTTGAGCAGCGCATCGCCGACGAACAGATGGCCGCGATAGACCGTGCGGCCGTTCTCCGGAAACGCGGGGCACGCGATCGTGAACGCGCGCTCGCCGCCGAGCGCGTCGAGCAGCGCATCGGCGACGGGGCCGATGTTGCCCGCGTCGGTCGAATCGAACGTCGAGCAGTATTTGAAGAAGAACTGGCGGCAGCCCTGCGCGCGCAGCCAGTCGAGCGCGGCGAGCGATTGCGCGACCGCGTCGGCGGCGCAGAGCGTGCGCGATTTCAGCGCGACGACGATCGCATCGGCTTGCACGGGCGCGCCGTCGGCCGGCACGCCGATCGTCTGCACGGTGCGCATGCCGCTCTTGACGAGCATGTTCGCGAGATCGGTCGCGCCGGTGAAATCGTCGGCGATGCAGCCGAGCAGGGGGCGAGAGGCGTGATCGGTGTTCATGGCGACGGGAGGCTCCGGAGAATCAGCCGCGCGCCGGCAGCGTGATGCCGGGGAACGTCTTGATGACGGCCGAGTCGTCCTCGCCGCCGTGGCCCGCGCTCGACGCGCTCAGGAACATCTGGTGCGCGGCGGCCGACAGCGGCAGCGGGAATTTGGCGCGGCGCGCGGTGTCGAGCACGAGGCCGAGATCCTTCACGAAGATGTCGACGGCCGACAGCGGCGTGTAGTCGCCGTTCAGGATGTGCGGCACGCGGTTCTCGAACATCCACGAATTGCCGGCGCTGTGCGTGATCACGTCGTAGAGCGCGTCGGGATCGACGCCTTCGCGCAGGCCGAGCGCCATCGCCTCGGCCGCCGCCGCGATGTGCACGCCCGCGAGCAGCTGATTGATGATCTTTACCTTCGAGCCCGCGCCGTGCGCGCCGCCGAGCCGGTAGACCTTGCCCGCGATCGCGGCGAGCACGTCGTCGCACGTTTCGTACGCGGCGGCGGGGCCCGACGTCATCATCGTCATTTCGCCCGCCGCCGCGCGCGCGGCGCCGCCCGATACGGGCGCATCGAGCATCAGCACGCCCGCCGCCGCGAGCCGCGCGCCGAGCTCGGCCGCGAACTCAGGCGCGACCGTCGCGCTCGAGATCACGACGCCGCCGGGCTGCATCGCGGCCGCCGCGCCGTGCTCGCCGAACAGCACGGCGTCGGTTTGCTCCGCGTTGACGACGAGCGTGATCACGACGTCGCACCGCGCGCCGAGCTCGGCGGGCGTCGCGCAGCGCAAGCCGCCTTCGGCGGCGAACGCGGCGAGCACGTTCTCGCGCACGTCGCACGCATGCACCCGAAAGCCCGCGCGCAACAGCGAGCGCGCGACACCCAGGCCCATCGCGCCCAGTCCGATGACTCCAACATTCCGTGACATGGTCAAACTTCTTCCTGATTCGATTAGATTCGTTCGTGGGCGCTCCGCGCGCGCCGTGCGGCCGCTCGCGAAGCGCGGCTCAGCAAATGCCGGCTTGCTCGAGACGGCGAGCCGCGTTGTACATGTGCGCGCGGGCCGCGTTGCGGGCCGCGGACGGATCGCGCGCGCGGATCGCGTCGGCGATCGCCGCGTGCTCCTCGCGCACCTGCCGCGAGAAGTCCTCGCGGGTGGCCTCGTTGCCGCGCGTGACCTTCACGCCCGCTTCGAGGTACTGATTCAGGAAGCTCAGCGTCTTCAGGAAGTACGGATTGCCGGTGACGCTCGCGATCGTCCGGTGGAACGCGACGTCCTCCGCGACGCCGTCGCGGCCTTCGGCGACCGCATCGTCGATCTTCGCGAGCGCGGCGTCGATGTCGTCCATGTCCTCGTCGGTGCGGCAGAGCGCGGCTTCGGCGGCGACCTCGGCCTCGATCGCGCGACGCACCGCGAGCAGATGCGGCAGCGAGCTCGCCTCGACCGCCTCCGCGTAATCGATCCGCAGCGGGCGGATCGCCGCGTGCCGCGCGATGTAGACGCCGCTGCCCTGACGCGGCTCGACGACGCCCTCGTTCTTCAGACGCGAGATCGCCTCGCGAATCACCGTGCGGCTCACGCCGAATTCCTGCGCGAGCACGGCTTCGGTCGGCAGCTTGCCGGTGCCGGCGAAGCTGCCGATCTCGATCTGCTTCAGAAGCTGCTGGGCGACCGTGTCGCTCATCGCCCGGGTCGGAATTTTCTCGAACATGGCGTTCATTTTGTAAGGTGATGTGGTCATCATACAACTTTGATTTGACGTGGGCATTCGGGATAACCCTTGGGAGATGGGTTTTGGCGAAACCGCGCCGGGGCGACCAGAATAGAAGTTTTCCGCTGCCCGGAACCCGCCGCCCGCCGGCGGCGCGGCGCTTCCGGGCGCTCCACGCGAGGCC
The DNA here is from genome assembly GCF_001526245.1 of Burkholderia sp. MSMB1498. Taxonomy (NCBI): domain Bacteria; kingdom Pseudomonadati; phylum Pseudomonadota; class Betaproteobacteria; order Burkholderiales; family Burkholderiaceae; genus Burkholderia; species Burkholderia sp. MSMB1498. The sequence goes on along the minus strand of NZ_LOYJ01000076.1, from coordinate 20,103 downwards.
GACCGCATGACGCCGCCGATCAAGCTGGTCCTGTTCGATATGGAGGGCGTATTGTCGGACTACGACCGCGCCGCACGCACCGCGCGCCTGGCCGACCTGACGGGGCGGCCGCCCGACGCGGTGCGCCATGCGATCTGGGAGTCGGGGCTCGAAGCGCGCGCCGACGCGGGGCTCATCGGCGTCGACCGATACCTGAGCGAGCTGGCCGAGCTGCTCGGCGCGCCGGTGAGCCGCGACGACTGGCTGATCGCGCGCAAGGCGTCGATCACGCCGAACCTGGACGTCGTCGCGCTCGCCGAGCGCGTCGCGCAGCGCAGCCGGATCGCGGTGCTGACGAACAACTGCCGGCTCGTGACCGATTACATCGATTATCTGAATCCGCCCGTTGCGCGCGTGTTCGGCGCGGACGTCTATCCGTCGGCGACGTTCGGCGCGGCGAAGCCGGATGCGCAGGCTTATCTGGGATGCGTCGGATGGCTCGGCGCGACGGCGCAAGAGACGCTGTTCATCGACGATGCGGATTCGAACGTCGAGGGCGCGGTGAAGGCGGGGTTGCTGGGATGCAAGTTCGTGAGCGCCCAGGCGCTGGCGGACGAACTGGAGCGGCGGCGGTTGATCTAGGTGCGGCGCGGCCGGCGGGCGCGGTCTGGGCGAGTCGAATCGAATCGTGCTTTCGCTTGCGTTCGAGATCGCGCCCGTGCTTGGCTTGGCTTGGCTTGGCTTGGCGCTCGCGCTTCATTGCGTTGCGTCGCGCGGTGCCCTGGTTGCGATTGTTTTACTCACATCAAACTTGTCCCCATTGGAGCGAGCTCAATCATGCCGAACACCCCTCCGGAATTGCTGAAAGCCGCCGATATCGAAGCGATGGACGTAGTGCGTTCGGTCCATACGCTGAACGAGAACGCGGTGCGCTTGAAGAAGCCGCTGAGCGACAAGACCGGGATCACGCAGTTCGGGTTTCTGATCATCACGATCATGCCGGGGCACGAATCGTCCGAGTACCACCGGCATCTTTACGAAGAGGAGTGCGTGTACATCCTGTCCGGGTACGGCGAGGCGACGATCGGCGAACGGACGTTTCCGGTTGGGCCGGGCGATTTTCTGGGGTTCGCGCAGCGCGGGCCGGCGCATGTGCTGAAGAACTCGGGGGATGTGCCCCTCGTATTCATCGCGGCGGGGCAGCGGTTGGAGCAGGATGTCTGTGATTATCCGCGGTTGGGGAAGCGGTTGTTTGTGGCGGGGGAGGTGGAGGGGTATGTGGAGTTGGAGGGCGACGGTGCGGCGTGAATTCGACGGAGGCTACGTACGGCAACGGCGGATTTTGGGCGCTTTGGGAATTGGCATGCCGTTGTCGCGTCGATTGATTGGCGGTTGCGATTGATTCCTTGGCATCTGGCTGTCATGGGGGGCTATCCGCCATTTTCCGGCTCCGGCGGCATTCGGCCGGCAGCGGAGGTAGTGTCCCCAGTTCCCGGTGCGCGGCGCGGGCGTCTAAAGCCTTCGCCACGGCAATCTGGGCAGTTTGCCTCGATCTCGAATGCCGCCTATAATTGAGCGCGTACTCACTCTTGTTCGATTCGAACCACGATGGCGCGCCCTCTGAGCCCGGAAAAACGCAATGCCCTTTTGTTGTCGGCGACGCAGGCGGTTGCCGACCAAGGCGTGCTGGCGAGCACGGCGAGCATCGCCCGCGGCGCGGGAGTCGCGGAAGGAACGCTGTTCACCTACTTCGAGAACAAGGAAGTCCTGTTCCAGGAACTGTACCTGCACCTCAAAAACGAGCTGGCCGATTATGTCATGCCAGACTATCCGGATAACGCGAGCTACCGGCTTCGCATGGAACACATCTTCCAGCGTTACGTGGGCTGGGGGCTGGCCAATGCGGCCGGGCGCCTTGCGCTTTCGAAGCTGTCGGCTTCGGGAGTGCTGCAGGAAGGAACGCGGGCACGAGGCATGGAGCCGTTCCTGGCCGTGTCCCGGATGATGGAGGACGCGGTGCAGAACGGCGTGCTTGCCGATGCGCCGATTGCGTTTCTTTACGCCGTGATCGAGCGCATTGCCGACATCACGATCGAGTACGTCGACAGGGAACCCGAGGGTGCCGAACGTCATCGGCAACTGGGGTTTCGTGCCGCGTGGCGAGCTGTCACGGAGTAATTTTTTTACATTTTAAGTGAGCGCGTACGCGCTCAATGTTGGAGGGGGCAATCATCATGCGCAGTCAGAAGTGGTTCATTACCGGAGCATCCGGCGGGCTCGGTTTGGCCCTCACCGAAAAAGTGCTCGCCGACGGGCATCGTGTGGTTGCCGCGGTGCGACGAGTCGCAGCGCTGCAGGCGCTGAAGGAAGCCTGGCCCGATGCGCTCGAAGTGGAGTCGGTCGACGTGACCCGTCCTGAGCAGGTGCAGGCCGTCGCGGCGCGCCATCCCGATGTCGATGTGGTCGTCAACAACGCGGGTGGCGCCGTCATCGGCGCAATGGAGGAAATGACCGAAGCCGACATCGAGCAGCAGATCGCGCTCAATCTGCTCGCGCCCATCCACATCACGCGCGCCTTCCTCGGCGCGATGCGCGCGCGAAAGCACGGCACGTTCGTCCATGTCACCAGTGTCGGAGGACGCGCCGCCTTCCCGAGCGGCTCGCTCTATCACGCTGCGAAATACGGCCTCGAGGGCTTTGCGGAAGCGGTGAGCCAGGAAGTGGCCGAATTCGGCATCAAGACCCTCATCGTCGAACCGGGCTCCATCAAGACGGGCTTCGTGGCCAACATTCGCTGGACCGACGAACTCGCCTGCTACAAGGACGGCGTGGTCGGCAAGCTGCGCCAGCAGATCAAGGCGGTCGGCGATGAATACGCATCGGGCGATCCCGTGAAAATGGCCGGCGCCATCTATGCGATCAGCCAGTTGCCGGAGCCGCCGCTGCGCACCGTCCTCGGCGGGGACGCCTACGCGGTGCTCGAAGCCGCTTATAGCCGGAGCCTCGCCGCGCTGCAGGCCCAAAAGGACCTCGCCGGTTCGGTGATGTTCGAAGGCAAGGCGGGATTCAATCCCCAGTAACCATTGCCGCGGCGCCGGCCGCGGCCCGCCCGAAAGATCGCCGCACGCCACGAGCGCGGCAGCGGTCGGGCCCGGCAGACGCCTGATTGCATGGGCGAGGCACGGCGCTTCTCCATTCATGCCATTTCATTTTCATCGCGCGGATGTCGGCGCATAACGGAGGTTCTACGATCATGTCAAAAGTCTGGTTGATTACCGGCGCGTCCCGAGGGCTCGGCCGCGCCATTCTCGAGGCCGCCTTGCAGGACGACGGCATGGTTCTGGCCACCGCGCGCGACACTTCGCGGTTCGCCGATTTGCAGGCGCGTCACGGCGAGCGTCTGGCGACGTTCGAGCTGGACGTGACCAACGAGGAGCGGGCAAAGCGCGCCGTAGCCGAAGCGGTGCGCCGGTTCGGGCGTCTGGACGCACTCGTCAACAACGCCGGTTACGGCCATGTCCAGCCATTCGAGTACACGTCTTCGGACGATTTCCGCGCACAGTTCGAAACCAATCTTTTTGGAGTGGTCAACCTCACGCGCGCAGTCATTCCGGTGATGCGCTCGCAGGGCAGCGGCCACATCTTTCAGATTTCATCGGCGGGCGGCCGCATCAGCAGCCCGGGACTCTCCGCTTACCAGTCGGCGAAATGGGCCGTCGGCGGATTCAGCGATGTCGTCGGCAAGGAACTCGCACCGTTCGGCATCCGCGTCTGCACGCTGGAACCAGGCGGCATGCGCACCGAATGGGGATACGAGGCGCGTTCGACACTGCAAGACCTTCCCGAGGACTATCAGCAATCGATGGCCGGGTTCAAGGCGCTGATCGACGCGTACGTGGGCCATGAAGTGGGAGATCCCGAGCGCGTCGCTAAACTGATCGTCATGCTGGCTTCGCGTGAATTCGTGCCGGCGCGGCTGGTGCTTGGCTCGGATGCCTGGCAGGTCGTCGAAGCCGAGGAGGACGTCCGCCGCGAGACCGGGCAAAACTGGAAGGCCGTGACGCTTGCAGCCGATTTCGGCGCGGCACCGCTCGAATGGCCCGCGGAGTGAACGCATGCGCGTCGTACTGATCGGCGCGACCGGCATGGTCGGCCAGGGTGTATTGCGTGCCTGCCTCGCAGCGGAGGACGTCGCCGAAATCATCGTCATCGGCCGGCGCGCGCTGGAGGGGGGCGTGGACCCGCGGGTCAAGGTATTCACCTTGCCCGACCTCGCAAGTTTTCGGGCCATGGACGACACGTTCGCCGGTGTCGACGCCTGCTTTTTCTGCGCAGGGGTGTCGTCTTTCGGCTTGTCCGAGGCCGCCTATCGCGCGGTAACCTACGACCTCACGCTCAATGTCGCCCGGGAACTGCTTCGCGTGAGCCCTGCCATGACGATGGTTTATGTATCCGGCGCCGGCGCCGACAGCAGTGAACAAGGCCGAAGCATGTGGGCTCGCGTTCGCGGCCAAATCGAGAATGCGCTGCAGCGACTGCCATTCCGGCAAGTGGTCATTTTCCGCCCATCCGCGATCCTGCCTGAGAACGGCATTCAGTCGCGCACGGCTTCGTATCGCTGGATGTACGTCGCACTCAAACCGCTGCTGCTGTTGCTTCGGCGAATTTCACCCGCCAGCGTCCTGACCACCCGGGCCGTTGGCGATGCGATGCTCAACGCGGCGCGCCACGGGGTGCCCCAGCGCGTTCTGACGCCGGCCGCGATCCATCGTCTGGCCAGCGCACGGGCGTAACGCGAACGGCCGGTGTGCTCGGGAAACAGCCATCGTCAGGATGCCATCCCGAAGGGTCGCTCAGGGTTGAATTGGTACATCGATTTCAACGACGAGCAGTGGTGCGGCTATGTGTCCGATGGCCAATGCCGGCGCGGCTGGAGCGCCGCCGCCGCACGCAAGACCTGCCTCGTCGTCGGCATGCTGCTGTCGCCGACGATCGCGCTGCCCGCGATCGTCGAGCGCGCGCGGGCATGCTTCGCGCGCTTCGCGCTCGCGTATGCGGGCGCGGCGGCGGATCGCGGGTGCCGTTTGCCCGGGCCTTCCGAACGCCGCGGCCGGCGCGGCCGCCGCGTCATGACTACGTCGGCCGCGGTTTGCGCCTAGACTGTCGTTTTCCGTTTGCGGGGCGAGCCGCGATGCTCGGCCGCGAAATTCGAAGCCGAGTGCCGGTTCGAACGTCTTTCACGCAACGAAAGGGAGGCAGCATGCGCTACGAGCTTTACTACTGGCCGGACATCCAGGGGCGCGGCGAATTCGTGCGGCTCGCGCTCGAGGCGGCCGAAGCCGAATACGTGGACGTCGCGCGCGAATCGCCGCGCAAGGGCCTGGGCGTGTCGGCGATGATGGGGCTCCTGGAGAGCGATTCGCTGGAATGCCTGCCGTTCGCGCCGCCGTTCCTCAAGGCGGGCGAGCAGATCATCGGGCAAACGGCCAACATCCTGCTGTTCCTCGGCGCGCGGCATCACCTCGCGCCGCGCGACGACGCAGGGCGGCTGTGGACGCATCAATTGCAGCTGACGGTGTCCGATTTCGTCGTCGAGGTTCACGACAGTCACCATCCGATCGCAAGCGGCCTGTATTACGAGGACCAGAAAGCGCAAGCCGCGATGCGGGCGGAGGATTTCATCAAGCATCGGCTGCCGAAGTTCCTCGGCTATTTCGGCAAGGTGCTCGCGCGCAATCCGCACAAGAGCGGCTACATGGCGGGCGGCGGCCTGACGTATGTGGATCTGTCGATGTTCCAGCTGATCGAGGGCTTGCGCTACGCGTTTCCGAAGGCGATGGCGCGTATCGAGAAGAAGCATGCCGGGCTGGTCGAGCTGCACGACAGGATCGCGCAGCATCCGCCGATCGCGCGCTATCTGGCGTCCGGTCGGCGCATTCCGTTCAACGAGCAGGGGATCTTCCGGCATTACGCCGAGCTGGATCGATGAGCGGCGGCGCGTCGATCGGCATGCCGTGCTCGCCGATCGTCGGCGCGTGTCGGGCGGGGCGGCGCGAGCCATGACGAATTCCGCATCGCCGTTCGTCGCGCATCCGGAAGGAAGCGGCCGATTCGGCCGCGATGCATCGCCCGGATTCGGCGTTCGTCGTCCGACGCCGCGAGATCCGGGCCGCCGGCGCGAATCCTTGCCGCCGGCGGCCCGCTGCGGCCGAGCCTTCGGAATCAGTTGCCTTTGTCTTGACGCAGCGTCCAGACGGTCGCCGTGTTCGTGTTGTCGTCGACGGCCGCGAATTGCGGCTGCCCGCCGCCGCTCGCCCCGAACGCGAGTCCGAACGCCGCCCCCGGCACCGAGTCGACCTGCATTTGCGCGATGAAGCGCCCCTCGGGCGTGAACTCGACGATTTCGCTCGGCTGATTCGGATCGGCATTGACGGCGTCGCCGTTCGCGGTGACGAGGTGGCCGTTCGGCGCGAGCGCCAGCGCGAGCGGGCCGTGCAGGTGCATGTTGTCGAAATAGATCATGCGCCCGACGCCGTTGTTGCGCGTCGTCGACGCGGCGCCGTGAATCGCGAACACCGCGTTGTCGCCCGTCGACGCGACGTACAGCACGTCGCGGGTCGAATCGTATGCGAGGCCCGTCGGCCCGACGACGAGCGCCGCCGGATCGCTTCGATGCAGATAGCCCGACGCGATGACGAGCGAGCTCGGCAGCACCGTGACGCCGTTCTCGCCGATCGTCATGTCGAGCCGCGCCACCGTGCCGTTCAGCACGTTCGACACGAACGCCGTGATGCGTTGCCCCCGGTCGATCACCGCGAGATCCCACGGCCCGTCGAGCAGCGCGGGGCTGGTCAGTTCCTTGACGAGCGTGCCTTGCGGATTGACGACGAGCAGCGAGCCGGACGACGCGAGCGTCGTGCCGTCCTTCGTCGGCAGGTTGCCGACGAGCACGAAGCCGCTGTGGAGCACCGCGAGCGCGGTGGTGAGGCCGACGTTGCCGCCCTGGAAGAAGACCACGGGATCGCCGTTCGGCACGAGCTTCACGATCGTCGTGCCGGTGCCCTGCAGGTTCGCTTTGTTGTTGAAGTTCGAGACGACGACGTCGCCCGGCTTCAGCGTGCTCCATGAGGGCACGCCGCTCGGCACGAATGCGATGCCGTACGGATTGAGATCGCCGTTCGCGGGGACCGTTGACGCGGTCATCGCCGATGGCGGAAGAATCGTCTCGTTGCCGCTCGCCCACGCGAAGCCGGACGATAGCGCGACGATGCCGGCGCCGCAGACGGCGTTGCGCAGGCCGCGCGCGAGCGTTCGCAAGCGGGCGGCGGGAGTGACGCGGGCGGGCGGGTCGGGGGATGAAACATGACGTAGAGCTTTCATGGCTTGACTCCATTTTCGAAACGTCGAACAGCAGCCGATTGCCGGACGGCACAAATGAGACGGGCGCGCGGCCGCCCCGCGGCCAAACGCCGCGCGCGTGGCCGCTCGGCGTAAACGTGCGGCGTCGCGCCGTTATTCCATGCCGATGCGAGCGGATGCGCGCGCGTGCCGGGCGCGGCGCCGCATTGCTGTGTTGCGGCCGACGAGCCACGTATCCGCTTAACGCGTTCGCGGGCGGCTGCCGCCGCGGCGGCCATGATCGCGCCTCGTCGCGATCGCGCGGCGCGCAAGCGGGTATTACCCGAAGCGTCGAGCCCGGCTATCATTTGATTCGGTTCGCCTGCCGGGATCGTCCTGCAGCCGAAAGATCCTGTTTGATCCTGTTTCAACACCAGCACAGCCCGCAGCGACGTCACTATGAATTCCACTCCCGATGCATCCCAACGCCCCGCCATTCGCGCCCTCACGCCGCTCGAAGCGCGCGTGCTCGGCGTATTGATCGAGAAGCAGCACACGGTTCCGGATACCTATCCGCTGTCGCTCAACGCGCTGACGGCCGGCTGCAATCAGAAGACCGCCCGATCGCCGGTGATGAACGTGTCGGAGGCCGAGGTGCTCACGGCGATCGACGGCCTGAAGCGTCTGAGCCTCGCGTCGGAGGGCAGCAGCAGCCGCGTGCCGCGCTTCGAGCACAACATGAACCGCGTGCTCGGCATTCCGAGCCAGGCGGCCGCGTTGCTGACGATGCTGCTGCTGCGCGGTCCGCAGACGGGCGCGGAGCTGCGCCTGAACACCGCGCGCCTGCACGGCTTCGCCGACATCTCGTCGGTCGAGGCGTTCCTCGACGAGCTCGCCGCGCGCACGCCGCCGCTCGTCGTCAAGCTCGCGCGCGCGCCGGGCGAGCGCGAGAGCCGGTGGATGCATCTGCTGTGCGGCGACATCGCGCCGGACGAAGCGCCCGCGCGCGGCGCGCAGGACGACGCGGTGCCGCCGTCGGAGTTCGAAGCGCTGAAGGCCGAGCAGAAGGCGCTGACGGCGGAGCTCGCGCAACTGCGCGCGTTCGTCGAGCACATGGCGAACGAGCTCGGCATCGACGTCGGCAAGTTTTCGCGCGGGGGCTGATCTTCGCGCGCGAGCGGTCGTGGCTTGCGGCATGCGCGCCGGCGTCAGCCTTGTTCGACGCGTCTGAGTCCGATGCCGCGCGGCCTGCTCGCCCGACGCCGACGCCGACGCGTGCGCCGAAGCGGCATGCGCCGCGCGAATCCCGGCGCCCGCCATGGCGCAAACGGCGTATCGATTGGCTTTGATGCCGCAGTCTCGCTGCGCCGGGCCATCTACAGTGGAGCTTCGTCACCACCACACCGGAGTCCGCGATGAAAGCAGAAGGCATCCTTCCCGATCACGTCAACCGCGTCGAGATCGACGGCGTATCGATTCGCAAAGGGACGGTCGCCGCGTTTCTCGCCAACGCGCGCGTCTGGAGCGACGCGCACGCGTCGGCGCAGGCGCACGCGCAGGCCGAGCGCGACTTGCTCGACACGCTACCGTCGCTGCGCGCGCTCGGATTGTTCGACGTGCTGGAGATTCGCGACGCGCGGCTGCGGGCGTTCGTCGGCGCGCATTCCGCTGCCGGTTGAATCGGCATCGGCATCAGCATCGGCATCGGCAGCGCTAGCGACGTCGGCGTCATGCCCCCAATTCGCTGTTCCAATCCGCGTCCGGATCGGCCGGCGCATCGCCCGCCGCGCCCGCGATCGCCGCCGCCTCCCCCGCGCCGCCCGCCGCGCCGCCTTTCTCGCGGTAAGCCGCGGGCGGCGCGCCGAACTGCTTGCGGAACTCGCGCCCGAGGTGCGACGCGTCCGCGAACCCGCAGCTCGATGCGATGTCGGCGACGGTGCGGTCCGAGCTCGTCAGGAGCCACGCGGCCGTGCGCAGCCGCACCTGCTTCGCGAACGCCTGCGGGCTCCTGCCGGTCTGCGCCTTGAACAGCCGCTCGAGCTGCCGCGTCGACAGATCGAGCTTGCACGCGAGCTCGTCGAGCGGCAGCGCGCGCCCGACATGCTGCTCCATCAGCAGGATCGCGCGCTTGACCTTCGGATGCGTCGCGGGCTCGAGCCCCGGCGGGTGCGGCTGCGGCGCGTTGCCCTTCTGCATCTCGCCGACGAGCAGGATTCGGAGCGCCTTCTGCACCGTTGCGTGATCGAAGTGGCGCAGCAGGATCGCCGCGGCGACGTCGATCGACGCGCGCCCGCCCGAGCACGTGATCCGCCGCCGGTCGATCACGAACAGGCGATCGGCGATCAGCAGATCCGGATCGGCGTTCGGGAAGCGCTCGACGAAATCCCAATAATGGAACCAGCTCACGCACACGCGGTGCCCGTCGAGCACGCCCGCGCGCATCAGCGCGAACGCGCCCGTGCAGATCCCGACGAGGTTCGCGCCCGCCGCCGCCGCGCGGCGGACGAACTGCAGCGTCTGCGGCCCCGCCTGCGGCCCCGAATGCAGCAGGCCGCCCACGACGACCACGTAGTCGAACGCGTCGGCGTCGTCGAACGTCTGCCACGGCGTCACCTGAATCCCGCAGCTCGCGCGCACGGGCGCGAGCGTGTCGCCGATCACGGTCCACGAGCAGCGCACGGGCTTGCTGTGGTCGCCGTCGTCGGCGGACAGCCGCAGCATGTCGACGAACCCCGAGAACGCGGTCAGCGTGAAATTCGGCAGCAGCACGATTGCGAAGCGCAGGCGCGGCTGGGCGGAATCGGCGGCAAGGGGCGAAGCGGGTACGTCGGCGGTCATGTCTGCAAAATCTTCGGTTGGCCGGGGCGCGGCCCGGCGTGTCTCCAGTCTACGGGCGCCCGACGCCCGGGCAGCCGCGCAGACCGTACTGCGAGCGTCGCCGATCGGGCCGCGCGGGACTTGTGTTTTTTCGCCGCGAACCATCGCCGAAACGCACGGAATGCCTGTCACGCGCGGCGGTTGGCGGCGGCGTCCCACGCCGATGCCGTTTTTGTTCTATCGGCGGATTTTACGCTTTGATGTACTGACGCCCAACGTCAACCAAGCATCGTTACGCAAGGGCAGCCAGATGAACGTCAGCGTTTTCGATCTGTTCAAGATCGGCATCGGTCCGTCGAGCTCGCACACCGTCGGGCCGATGATCGCCGCGTGCCGGTTCGCGTCGCACGTCGAGGATGCGAACCTGCTCGGCTTCGTGCGCCGCGTGCGGATCGGGCTGTACGGCTCGCTCGGCGCGACGGGCAAGGGCCACGGCACCGACAAGGCGGTGCTGCTCGGCCTCGAGGGCCATCTGCCGGACGCGATCGATCCCGACCTGATCGAGCCCCGCTTGAACGCGATTCGCGCGGAAAAATCGCTCGCGCTGCTCGGCAAGCGCGGCATCCGCTTCGACGAGAAGGAGGACATCGGCTTCTACCGCAAGCTGATGAGCGGCACGAGCGTCGTGCATCCGAACGGCATGCGTTTCCAGGCGTTCGACGAGCACGGCCAACTGCTCGTCGAGAAGGAATATTACTCGGTGGGCGGCGGCTTCGTCGTCAATCGCGACGGCGACCGCGTGAACGGCGTGCGCGCGGCGGCGGATGTGCCGCATCCGTTCCGCACCGGCGACGACCTGATGCGCGCGTGCCGCGCGAGCGGCCTGTCGATCGCCGAGCTCACGTTTCGCAACGAATGCGCGCTGCGCCCCGCCGACGAAGTGCGCGCGGGCCTCGTCGCGATCTGGAAGACGATGGCCGCATGCGTCGAGCGCGGCTGCAAGGTCGACGGCGAGCTGCCCGGCCCGATGCGCGTGAAGCGCCGCGCGGCCGAGCTCCACACGCGGCTGCGCAATCGATCGGAGGAATCGCTGCGCGATCCGCTGTCGATGCTCGACTGGGTGAACCTCTACGCGATGGCGGTCAACGAGGAGAACGCGGCGGGCGGGCGCGTCGTCACCGCGCCGACGAACGGCGCGGCGGGCGTGATCCCGGCCGTCCTCCATTACTACGTGAAATTCGTACCGGGCTCGAACGAGCAGGGCATCGTCGATTTTCTGCTCACCGCCGCGGCGATCGGGATCATCTACAAGGAAACCGCGTCGATCTCCGGCGCGGAGGTCGGCTGCCAGGGCGAGGTCGGCGTCGCGTGCTCGATGGCCGCCGCCGCGCTCGCGGCGGTGATGGGCGGCACGCCCGGGCAGGTCGAGAACGCGGCCGAGATCGGCATGGAGCACAACCTCGGGATGACGTGCGATCCCGTCGGCGGCCTCGTGCAGATTCCGTGCATCGAGCGCAACGCGATGGGCGCGATCAAGGCGCTCAACGCGTCGCGGATCGCGCTGAAGGGCGACGGCCAGCACTACGTGTCGCTCGATTCCGTCATCAAGACGATGCGCGAGACGGGCGCCGACATGAAGACGAAATACAAGGAAACGTCGCGCGGCGGCCTCGCCGTGAACGTCATCGAATGCTAACGAAGGGTCCATCAACATGAGCCGCTACTCGATATTCAGCCTGTTTCGCAACGGCCTGTCGTATCACGAGAACTGGGAAAAGCAGTGGAAGAGCCCGGAGCCGAAGCGCGAGTACGACGTCGTGATCGTCGGCGGCGGCGGGCACGGCCTCGCGACCGCGTACTACCTCGCGAAGGAGCACGGCGTGACCAACGTCGCGGTGCTCGAGAAGGGCTGGATCGGCGGCGGCAACACCGCGCGCAACACGACGATCGTGCGCTCGAACTACCTGTGGGACGAATCCGCCGCGCTCTACGAGAAGGCGATGAAGCTGTGGGAAGGGCTCGCGCAGGACCTGAATTACAACGTGATGTTCAGCCAGCGCGGCGTGATGAACCTCGCGCACACGCTGCAGGACGTGCGCGACACCGAGCGGCGCGTGAACGCGAACCGCCTGAACGGCGTCGATGCCGAGTTCCTGACGCCCGCGCAGATCAAGGAGATCGAGCCGACGATCAACCTGAACAGCCGCTATCCGGTGCTCGGCGCGTCGATCCAGCGGCGCGGCGGCGTCGCGCGGCACGACGCGGTGGCCTGGGGCTTCGCGCGCGGCGCGGACCGCGCGGGCGTCGACATCATCCAGAACTGCCAGGTGACGGGCATCCGCCGCGAAGGCGGCGCGGTGGTCGGCGTCGACACGGTGAAGGGCTTCATCAAGGCGAAGAAGGTCGCGGTGGTCGCGGCCGGCAACACGACGACGCTCGCCGACATGGCCGGCGTGCGGCTGCCGCTCGAAAGCCATCCGCTGCAGGCGCTCGTGTCGGAGCCGATCAAGCCCGTCGTGAACACGGTCGTGATGTCGAACGCGGTGCATGCGTACATCAGCCAGTCCGACAAGGGCGATCTCGTGATCGGCGCGGGCATCGATCAATACGCGGGCTTCGGCCAGCGCGGCAGCTTCCAGATCATCGAAGGCACGCTGCAGGCGATCGTCGAGATGTTCCCGGTGTTCTCTCGCGTGCGGATGAACCGCCAGTGGGGCGGTATCGTCGACGTGTCGCCGGACGCGTGCCCGATCATCAGCAAGACCGACGTGAAGGGCCTGTACTTCAACTGCGGCTGGGGCACGGGCGGCTTCAAGGCGACGCCGGGCTCGGGCTGGGTGTTCGCGCACACGATCGCGCGCGACGAGCCGCATCCGCTCAATGCGCCGTTCGCGCTCGAGCGCTTCTACAACGGCCACCTGATCGACGAGCACGGCGCGGCCGCCGTCGCGCACTGACCGAACCACCGCGCACTACGTGCATGGGACCAGAGTAAGCGCTAAAGCGCTAACTCTGGTCGACAGAGGAGAACGAAACATGTTGCTGATCGAATGTCCGTGGTGCGGCCCGCGCGCCGAATCCGAATTCAGTTGCGGCGGCGAAGCCGATATCGCGCGCCCGCTCGACACGGACAAGCTGTCCGACCGCGAATGGGGCGACTACCTGTTCATGCGCAAGAATCCGCGCGGCGCGCACCGCGAGCAATGGCTGCATGCGCAGGGCTGCCGCCGCTGGTTCGTCGCGCAGCGCGATACCGTCACTTACGAGTTTCAGGGCTACGAAACGTTCGGCGCAGCCGCCGCCAACGCAGCAGAGGACACGAGCAAATGAGCCAGAAAGACCGACTCGGCGCAGGCGGGCGCATCAACCGCGCACAGCCGCTCACCTTCACGTTCAACGGCCGCACGTATCAGGGCTTCCAGGGCGACACGCTCGCGTCCGCGCTGCTCGCGAACGGCGTGCACTTCGTCGCGCGCAGCTTCAAGTATCACCGGCCGCGCGGGATCGTGACGGCGGGCGTCGACGAGCCGAACGCCGTCGTGCAGCTCGAAACCGGCGCGTACACGGTGCCGAACGCGCGCGCGACCGAGATCGAGCTGTACCAGGGGCTCGTCGCGACGAGCGTGAACGCGAAGCCGTCCATCGAGCACGACCGGATGGCCGTGATGCAGAAGTTCTCGCGCTTCCTGCCGGCGGGCTTCTACTACAAGACGTTCATGTGGCCGCGCAACCTTTGGCCGAAGTACGAAGAGAAGATCCGCGAAGCGGCGGGCCTCGGCAAGGCGCCCGATACGCTCGACGCCGACCGCTACGACAAGCGCTACGCGCACTGCGACGTGCTCGTCGTCGGCGGCGGCCCGACGGGGCTCGCGGCCGCGCACGCGGCGGCCGTCAACGGTGCGCGCGTGATGCTCGTCGACGATCAGCGCGAGCTCGGCGGCAGCCTGCTCGCGAGCCGCGCGGAGATCGACGGCAAGCCCGCGCTGCAATGGGTCGAGAAGATCGAAGCGGAGCTCGCGAAGCTGCCCGACGTGACGATCCTCGCGCGCAGCACCGCGTTCGGCTATCAGGATCACAACCTCGTGACCGTCGTGCAGCGGCTCACCGACCATCTTCCGGTGTCGATGCGCAAGGGCACGCGCGAGCTGATCTGGAAGGTGCGCGCGAAGCGCGTGATCCTTGCCGCGGGCGCGCACGAGCGGCCGCTCGTGTTCGGCAACAACGACCTGCCGGGCGTGATGACCGCGTCGGCCGTGTCGACGTACATTCATCGCTACGGCGTGCTGCCGGGGCGCGTCGCGGTCGTCGCGACGAACAACGATCGCGGCTATCAGTGCGCGCTCGATCTCAAGGCGTGCGGCGCGAAAGTGACGGTCGTCGATGCGCGCTCGTCGACGCGCGGCGCGTTGCCCGCGGTCGCGAAGCGCAACGGCATCGCCGTGATGAGCGGCGCGGTCGTGTCGAGCGCGGCGGGCAAGCTGCGCGTCGCGTCGGTGGACGTCGCGTCGTACGCGAATGGCCGCTCGGGCGGCAAGATCGCGACGCTGCCGTGCGAGCTCGTCGCGATGTCGGGCGGCTTCAGCCCGGTGCTGCACCTGTTCGCGCAATCGGGCGGCAAGGCGCACTGGAACGACGACAAGACCTGCTTCGTGCCCGGCAAGCCGATGCAGGCGGAAGCGAGCGTCGGCGCGGCGGCCGGCGAGTTCGAGTTGTCGCGCGCGCTGCGGCTCGCGGTCGACGCGGGCGTGGCCGCGGCGAAGTCGACGGGTCTTGCCGCCGAGCGGCCGCCCGTGCCGAAGGTCGCCGAAGCTGTGGAGGACGCGCTGCTGCCGTTATGGCTCGCGAGCGGCGCGGACGCGGCGGTTCGCGGTCCGAAGCAGTTCGTCGATTTCCAGAACGACGTCGGCGCGGCCGACATCCTGCTTGCCGCGCGCGAAGGCTTCGAATCGGTCGAGCACGTGAAGCGCTACACGGCGATGGGCTTCGGCACCGATCAGGGCAAGCTCGGCAACATCAACGGGATGGCGATTCTCGCGCAGGCGCTCGGCAAGTCGATTCCGGAGACGGGCACGACGACGTTTCGCCCGAACTACACGCCGGTGTCGTTCGGCGCGTTCGCGGGCCGCGAGCTCGGCGATTTCCTCGATCCGGTGCGCAAGACCTGCATCCACGAATGGCACGTCGAGCACGGCGCGCTGTTCGAGGACGTCGGCAACTGGAAGCGGCCGTGGTATTTCCCGAAGAGCGGCGAGGATCTGCACGCCGCCGTGAAGCGCGAATGCCTTGCGGTGCGCAACGGCGTCGGCATGCTCGACGCATCGACGCTCGGCAAGATCGACATCCAGGGGCCGGACGCGGTGAAGCTCTTGAACTGGATGTACACGAACCCGTGGAACAAGCTCGAAGTCGGCAAGTGCCGCTACGGGCTGATGCTCGACGAGAACGGCATGGTGTTCGACGACGGCGTGACCGTGCGTCTCGGCGAACAGCATTTCATGATGACGACGACGACGGGCGGCGCGGCGCGCGTGCTCACGTGGCTCGAACGCTGGCTGCAGACGGAATGGCCGGACATGAAAGTGCGGCTCGCGTCCGTCACCGATCACTGGGCGACGTTCGCGGTGGTCGGGCCGAAGAGCCGCAAGGTCGTGCAGAAGGTGTGCAAGGACATCGATTTCGCGAACGATGCGTTCCCGTTCATGAGCTATCGCGACGGCACAGTCGCGGGCGCGAAGGCGCGCGTGATGCGCATCAGCTTCTCGGGCGAGCTCGCGTACGAAGTGAACGTGCCGGCGAACGCGGGCCGCGCGGTGTGGGAAGCGCTGATGGAAGCGGGCGCGGAATTCGACATCACGCCGTACGGCACCGAGACGATGCACGTGCTGCGCGCGGAGAAGGGTTACATCATCGTCGGTCAGGACACCGACGGATCGATCACGCCGTTCGATCTCGGGATGGGCGGGCTCGTCGCGAAGTCGAAGGATTTTCTCGGCCGCCGCTCGCTCACGCGCGCCGATACCGCGAAGAGCGGCCGCAAGCAGTTCGTCGGCCTGCTGACCGAGGACGCGCAGTACGTGCTGCCGGAAGGCGGGCAGATCGTCGAGGCCGACGCGGCCGCGCGCGCCGACGGCACGATCGAGATGCTCGGCCACGTCACGTCGAGCTATTACAGCCCGATTCTGAAGCGCTCGATCGCGCTCGCGGTGGTGAAGGGCGGCCTGAGCAGGATGGGCGAGCGCGTCGCGGTTTCGCTCGCCAACGGCCGGCGCGTGGTCGCGACGATCTCGAGCCCGGTTTTCTACGACACCGAAGGGGTACGTCAGCATGTGGAATGAAACGAGAAACGAGGCTTCGGCGGCGGCGCACGCGCAGGGCGGCGTGCGGCTCGAATCGCCGCTCGTCGGCGCGGGCGACGCGTTGAAGGCGCACGACGCGCGCGCGTCGAAGAAATTCCTGTTCCGCGAACGGCCGTTCCTCGACCTCGTCAACGTGCGCGGCGAGCCGGGCGATCCCGCCTTCGTGCGCGCGTTCGAGCAGGCCGTCGGCTGCCGGCCGCCGGTGAAGCCGAACACGGTCGCGCGCAGCGCCGACTATGACGTGCTGTGGCTCGGCCCCGACGAATGGCTCGTGCGCTCGAACGGCGCGGTCGCGGCGGGCGCGCTCGCCGCGACGCTCGCGGAGGCGATGCAGGGGCTCTATGCGGCGGCCGTCGACGTCGGCAGCGGCTACACGATCGTCGAAGTGAGCGGCGCGCGCGCGCGCGACGTGCTCGCGCGCGGCTGCCCGCTCGATCTGCATCCGCGCGCGTTCGGCGTCGGGCAGTGTGCGCAGAGCCATTACTTCAAGGCGTCGATCACGCTCGTGCCGACCGGCGACGATTCGTTCGACATCGTCGTGCGGCGCAGTTTCGCCGATTACTTCTGCCGCATCATGCTCGACGCGGCGACGCCGCTCGCCTGATGAAACCCGTCGAGGCGCCGTTCGCGACGCTCGATCCGGCGTGCGCGCGCGGGCGCGGCTGGAGCGTGTTCGTCGACGCGCTGAAGGTGCCGGCGCGCATCGGCATTCATCCGCACGAGCACGCGGCGCCGCAGCCCGTCGTGCTCGACGCGCGGCTGGCCTATCGCCGCGAGCCGTCGGAGGCGAGCGGCGACGGCTGGATCGACTACGACGCGTATTGCGCGCGGATCGCGTCGTTCCTCGCGCACAAGCCGCACACGCGGTTGCTCGAGACGCTCGCGCTCGAGATCGCCGTGCTGTCGTTCGACGAATGGCCGGCGCTCGACGCGCTGACGCTCGCGCTGCACAAGCCGAAGATCCGGCCGGGGACGAAGCGGGTCGGCGTCGAGCTAGACTGGACGCGCGCGGACCATGCGGCGTGGCGCGCGGCCGCGCGCGAGGCAGCCGCGCGCGGCTGAGCGAACCGGCGCGCGCGGCCGGGTTGTCGCTTCGCGCGGCTTCGTGGTGTCGTGGCGGCGTGGCAGCGCAGCGCCGTCATCGCGCCGCTTCGTCATCGCGCATGTCGCGCGCATCGTCGTCGTGACGTGCAATGCGCGCCACGCTGCGTTGTGCGCCCGCTGCGCCCGCTGCGCCCGATGCGCCCGATGCGCCCGATGCGCCCGATGCGCCCGATGCGCCCGATGCGCCCGATGCGCCCGATGCGCCCGGCGAGGCCGGCGCGCGCTGCGCACGCGCGCCGGCCTCGCCGGGCCGTGCATCACGAGCAGGCCTTGCCGTGCGACGCGTGGAAGCCCTTCGCTTTCGCGGCCGCTTCCGACAGGTATTCGCCGTGCTTGGTCTTGCCGTAGTACTTGTCGGTCGCGCAGTGGTACACCTTCGTGTCGGTGTTCACCCACACCTGACCGGGCGCGCCGGCGCTCGCCGCGCTCTTCGTCGCGGCGGTCGCGCCCGGCGTGCCCGAGGCGGCGGCCGGAGCCGACGCCGCGGCGGCCGGCGCCGTCGCGGCCGATGCGCCGCTCGCCGCCGCGGCCTTCGATGCGCCGTACCACGTCTTCAAGCCCTTATGGCCCGAGCATGCGCCTTTCTTCGACGCGCCGGAGTAGAGCGTGCCGTCCTTGCAAAGGCCGGTCGTGCCGGCGGGCGCGCTTGCCGGAGCTTGCGCGAAGCTGCTGATCGAGATGCACAGGCCGGCGGCGAGTGCCGAGAGAAGGGCGGTCTTTTTCATTTCTACTCCTGACGATGTGGGGTTGGCGCGCGTCCACTTGCGTGAGCGTGTGTGCGCACGTTGCGACACGCGCGCAGCCCTGACGCAAAAGCATGCGCCAGTACCGACATTAACTCCCGGGTTCCGCGCCCGGTTGACACGCGAGCGCGCGAACGGCTCGGCAAAAGTGCAACCATGCGTGACAGGGTGTAACAGGCCGGCGCACGCGCGACAGGGCGGGCGGCGCGATCGTGAGATACTCGCCACCCTGCCGCGCTGCGGCCGTACATCGACGGGAGTCGCCGTGTTTGCGAGTTTTGAACCGACCCACACCGGATTTGTCGCGGAGATCGACGGCTGCCGATGCAGCATCGAGGGCGCGCCGTCGCCGATCGCCGATCGGATCGACTGGCGCTGGACCATCGCGCAGCCGGAGCCGGACAATCTCGACGGCTCCGATCCTTTCAAATACGAAGTGCTGGCGACGGGCGAAACCGTGACGCCGCTGCAGGCCGAGCAGCAGATCGTCGCGTGGCTCGAAGCGCATCCGCCCGAGGACGCGTGATCCGGCGCGCGGCCGCGCGCGTCGACGCTCAGGCCATCACGACATAGACCTTGCGCAGCGTCTCGCTGATTTCCCAGACGCCGGCGGTATCGGCCGGAAAGAACAGCGTGTCGCCCGCGCGGATCTCCACCGGCTCGCCGCCCGCCGGCGTGAACGTGCAGACGCCCGACAGGACGTGCATCACCTCGGCGTTCGCGAGCTGCCGCTCGAAGCGGCCCGGCGAGCATTCCCACAGCCCGGTCTGATTGTCGCCCGCGCCTTCGAGCGGAATGTCGAGGCAGCGGGTGCGCGCGACGGTCGCGCCGAGCGGGCGCGCGACCGCGCCGGCATCGTCGAGCCCGGCGGCGCGGGCCGATTGCGATATGACGGTGATGGGCATCTGGCGAATTCCGTGTGGTTCGTGTCGACGGGGAATTGAAAGGATTGCGCGGCGGCGCGCCGGTCAGCGGCCGGCATCGACCGCGTCCGCGAGCTCGGCGAGCGAGCGGAAGTGATAGTCGGGGCGGGTGATTTCGGATTCGATCGTGCCGCCCGAGCCCTGCTGAGCGTGCCGGCGCTCGATCCAGCACGTCGCGATGCCGAGCCGCATCGACACGCCGATGTCGTGATACTGACTCTGCGCGACGTGCAGGTTGTCCTCCTGCCGATAGCCCCACGCGCCCTCGAAGCGGCCGCGCGCATACGCGAAGTAGCGCGGATCGGGCTTCTCGCAGAGCGCGTCGTCGCAGCTCAGCTCGAGATCGAACGGATGATCGAGCGTCGCCGCGAAATGTTCGAGCGCCCATCGCTGCGCATTCGTCATCGTCACCAGCTTGAAGTGCCGGCGCAGCCGCTTCAGCGCGTCGACCGAATCGGCGAACGCGGGCCAACGCGCGACCGAGTCGCGAAAACCGCGAGCGGCCGCGTCGCCGCCGGGCAGGCCGAGCGCGGGCGCGACCGCGTGCCAGCAGCGGACGAGATCGTCGGGATACCACGTCGCGTTCGCGTGCTTGCGGGCGGCGCGGTAGGCGCGCAGGAAATCCTCGTCGGCGACGCGCGCGCCGGGCGCGACGTCGCGCACGTAGTCGAGCATGCCGCGCTCGAAATCGATCAACGTGCCGACGACGTCGAAGGTCAGGACTCTGAATCGGGTGAGGCTCATGGTGGATGGTGCTCGCTGGTTCGTAAGCGCTAAATCCGCCACACGTCGTTAGGTGACGTGTTACCGGGTAACATGTTTCGAATCGATAGTTACCGGGTA